>NZ_CP060010.1:325233-650467 GCF_017798205.1 Cognatishimia activa
TAGGGCGTAGCGTTCAATGGCTTCCTTCTGGGCTTCCAGTGACACACCTTCACCCTGTTTGACCGTTGAGACGCGGATATACGCAAAGTATTGATTGTTCATAGTATGTTATTGATTATCTTCGGACTCTAACAAATCTTCGCTAAGAGTCGAATCTTGCTCATCGGCCCAAGGCCATGATCCTTCCCGCTCCATACGTTCATACATGCGCTGACAGAGTGCTAAATATTGTTCTAAATCTTTGTTCATAGGCTGGGCATTGTAGAGGTGCGATGCCAGCTGAAATAGCTGCCTCGAGTTGCGGAAGGTGCAAATGCACTTTGAGCCCGTAGACCTCAAATATCGAAGGGGTCGAAGTGCATTTGGGTTTGAATCTAAGGATATCTATGCAGGTGGATTTGAGCGCGTAATATACTGCTTCAAAGGGGTATATCAGGCTCTGTATCAGGTGGCGTTAGCCACTTTTTGATTGCCTGACGCATATCTGATGCTGTGCCTGATATGCAACTAGGTGCAGGGATGAGAAACGCCAGTTGCAAAAACTGCAACTGGCGTAGTCGTTACGGGGTTCCAAATATTCGTATACTGCGTAGTGGATTATTAGTTAATCAAATCAATCCACATGAACATAAAAGAAGTAGCGGCAGACCTTCGGTATTGTCGCAGGGAAAGTGGCTTATCTGGCGCGGATGTCGCTCATTTGCTGCATATCACCAAATCACGCCTTTCGCGCATTGAGACGGGTGCCTCATCGCCCAAGCCAAGTGAACTGTGCGGGTTCGCCCTCATCTATGGGAAAGACTTATTCTCGATGTTGCCAGATGTCTCTGGCCGTATTGCCAAGGAAGTGCACGGGCGGCTTTCGAACATCCCCGATGCGCCGAGCCACTGGAAAGCCAGCAAAACGCGGTTTCATTTTCTCAAAGACCTTTATCAGCGCCTCGATCACTTAGTCCATCATCATGAGGATACCTAAGCCCAAGACAATGGCAATCGCTATTGCATCGGGCAAAGTCGGCTATGTGTTGATGCGCGGGGATCACCTGATCGACTGGAAGATTTCAAGGGCAGCGGCTGAAACGCCAGAAAAAATGCGTGATGTGGTTACCCATTGGCTGACTCAAAACTGCCCCGAGCTGGTCGTCACCGAACGTATCAATGCCTATTCGCGCAAGTCTGACAGCACCCATGCACTGATTGCGGCTGCACAAGATGCAATTGAGTGCGCAGGGCTCAAACATACAGCCAAGCTTAGGCGGCAATCACACGCCAACAAATATGACGAGATCGCTCATCTAGCCGAACGCTTCCCTGCCATCGCGCCTTGGGCACCTGAACGCAGAAAGTTCTACGATCCAGAACCACTTAATACCATCCTGTTTGAGGCTCTGAGCCTTGCCGTACAGGATTAGAGAGCGCCACAACCGTCCTTCGGTTTGTGGATGCGCATCAATGGTGGTGCGCATCTTGAAACTTTGGAGGACAGCAATGTCACAAACACAAACCATTTGTTCTTTGAATGATCGTTTTCGCCAAGGGGATATGAATATCCAAGGCAAAATACTGATCACCAGAGGTCTCAATCACCTTTTGGCTGAACAAGACCGCGAAGCGTCTGAATTGCTCAAAAAGGTGCAGGATTATACTGACTTCGATGAAGACAATGATCCCCACGGCGAACATGATTTCGGCGCGTTTCTGTTTCTTGGCGAGAAATGCTTTTGGAAAATTGACTACTACTCGCCTGATTTGCAGTGGGAGTCAGAAGACCCGTCTGATGCGAAAAACACCATGCGTGTTCTGACCATCATGTTGGCTCGGGAGTATTGAGCTATGGGATTAGATCAATGCGCCTATACCCGCCCTGATGACCAAGAGCCAAGCGAAGCGCCAGCCAAATTCATCTGGCGCAAACACGCCAAGCTGCAAGAGTTTATGGAACAGCTCTATGTTGAGCGCACGGGCCATCCCGCTGATGAGCTTAATTGCGGCGAGTTGGAGCTGCTGACAGAAGATATCGAATGGCTAAAACAGCTTGTTGAAAAAGGCGAGCTACCAACAAGCGCTGGCGGGTTCTTCTACGGGCATCAGTTCCAAGACGAAAGTGCGGCGGAATATTGCGACCAAGACCTTGAGTTTTGCGCGTGGGCGTTGGGCACAATCAAAGCTGGCGACAGGGTGTATTTCTCTTGTTGGTGGTAATTAGAAAGCCACTAGTTCTCTAGTGGCTTTTGATTTTTGATAACCTTGCCAATCTTCTCCATCGAATACATCGCCTTGAGCATCCTCATCTTCATGGGGCGCTGTGTCTAGTCCCCTATTTCAGGGTCACAAAATTTCGTTTTCTCTAATAAGGCTACTGGCACTGTAGGCCTCTTGCCAAGCGCGTGGTGGGGCCTGATGTGATTGTATTCCTTGGTGCCCAGATTGGCGTTGTGCCGGAATTCGACCAAAGCGCCGCATATGTTGAAGGGTGGTTGAACGCGCTCAAAGAAGACAAAGGAGAGATTTTCCGCGCGGCGTCTGAGGCGCATAAGGCAGCCGATTTTGCCCTAGCAGCCGCAGGTCAATGGAAAGCTGCCGCGGCATGAGCGGCCCCGCAATCCTACCTCCGATGACGTGCCGCAAATGCGGCGTGTCAAGCAGTCCTAGCTAATTTTCTCATGTGGCCATTTGTATGACGAGTAAAGGAAAGGGCGGCTGCCTTCTTTATCAGTCTCAACAACGTCAAGTCGGACCTTTGTACCCAAAGGGTATTTTCGAATTTCCCTCGAGCACTCAACTTTCATCGTACTGGGGAACGCTTCACCCTCGCACGGACGAACGCCGTTTCGACCTTTCTCACGGTCATAAAACACCTCAGCCAAAATCGAGACGTATTCAGATGGATCACGTCTACCTCCATACCCCATATCACTCTCCACAAACTCATTGTGCCCGCAGTTTAAGTTTTGTGGGTCGATTTTCCAAGGTCCGGCTAGCGTGAGCAGCGTGGCGATTGGAGCGCAAAAGTTGCTCAAAACAAGAAGATATCCAGAATGGTCACAATAGCTCTTCCACAAACTGGAACACTTTGACCATCGCTAGGGTGTCCAGCTTGCAATACGCTAGGAGATCATCACGAAGCTTGTTCTTTTTCGCTGAATTTTCTTCAACGATAAATTCTGCCCAGCCTGCCATGGCTTCTGTGCCTCCTGCAATATCTAGCCCCTCATATGTGAGGTCTGGTGCGATCACTGGCAGGACCTTTTTGATTGAGGTTGAGCCGCCAAAGGCTATATCTACATATCCTGTTTTGAAAACATCTTCCAAATCAACTGTGCGGTCTATGATGTCATTTAGAAAATCTGATTTGGATGGATATATGGCGGCCATGTCTTGGTTGCGGCTGTTCTCATAGGTTTTGTGCCAAGTGATGACAGAGCCTGTTGGACCGATGAAACGCTCTAGGGCTTCAATTAGTTTGATGGGTAGCCCCATCTGTTCAGCCAGATATTCATGATGAGTGAGCACGCCATCTTCTGATAGTACATGAAGAGAAAACTGAAACGGCAGATGTGCATGAGGCTTTAAACCATCCGTCGGTGGAATGGCTGAACCATAGGCTTCATAGTCTAGAAAATAGAGCGGATATTTGAGAGTGCTGAAAAAATTGGTAATGTCTGCGCTGTCGATATATTGCCCGCCATTTTGATGCGCTTCTAGGACGAACTTTTGTTGGCCAGTAACTTCACTCAAATCAATATCATCCAATGAAAATCTTCCATCGGCTAAGAATTTAGCAAGCTTGCTTCCGCTAATGCGCGGCAAATTGTAGATAGATGGCGTAGGAATGTTGGGATTGAAATATTCAAAACTGTTGCAGTGCCGCGCCCTCCCTACCGTAAGACAAGAGCATGAGCTTTCATCGATTTCTTCGCGGGCCAATAATTCGACCGCTTCTGACACCTTGTCGCTGATCTCGCGCATTGTGGACCTAACGCGAATTGTTTCATCAGAAATTGCCACGAGCTTATGAGGCTCAACATCACCGTCGCGGACATAATCCTTGTTGAGATGAACGACGAATATCTTGCCTACGCTAACGCCCCCTTGTTCTGCTACAAGGGCTTGGAAAGCCGCATCTTGTAGCTGCTCTTTTTTGACTGATGTGGAGGATTTAATCTCGTAAATATCGATTGATCCGTCGTCGCGATGTTTGGCGAGATCGAGACGTGCATAAAGATGATCAGTCTCAAATACAGCCTGATAATCAAATGATGCAGCATCTTGCCAAGACGCAATCAGCTGTTTGACATAGCCTTCAAATACATAACCCTCTTCGATTAGTTTTTGATCGAATAGATTTGGCTCATCAAATTTATAGTGCTCGGCCTTGTTGAGCATCAGCCATAGTGATTTTGGGCAATTCAGATATTGGACGAAGTCGGTTTTCGTAAGCCTCATATCTATTAAATTACCATTTTCTCACCACATCACCAATTCGCGTAGAAAACACGAAAATTGGTTCATTGTCATGTGTGACTAAATATGATTCATCACATCCTCAACGGATGTAGCTTTGACAAACTTTGCAGGATTATCTTCGGCTCGAATGGCTTCAAAATGCTTTTCACCGCATTTGATCTTCGCGCCTTCCAAGTGTCGTAAATCGTCCCACCAGCCGCTGCTTTTGGTCTCAACAACAAAGTACAACTTCTCTGATCCATCTTCCTCGATCAGCACCGCCCAGTCAGGATTATATGTGCCTAGCGGTGTTGGGATTTTGAACCAAGCTGGCAATTTTGCATATACCTTTACCGCTTCGTTCTTTTCCAAATCCTCTGCGAATGTGCGCTCTGTACCAGCGGAGTCATAGACCACATATTCATGCACGGATTTTTGAACCTGAAGCGTGTTTTTTAAGTACCCAGTGAGCTCTTCAGACGCGAATAGCTCTTGGGCGTAATAGTCTGCATCACCAAGTCGCTTGTAGCTAATTCCATCAACCAGCGCTAAGCGTTTGGTTCGATTGATGGCTTCTGCGGACTGGTCAATGAATTGCTGAGGATTGCGCT
The DNA here is from genome assembly GCF_017798205.1 of Cognatishimia activa. Taxonomy (NCBI): domain Bacteria; kingdom Pseudomonadati; phylum Pseudomonadota; class Alphaproteobacteria; order Rhodobacterales; family Paracoccaceae; genus Cognatishimia; species Cognatishimia activa. Next base: position 330,291 of record NZ_CP060010.1, read on the forward strand.
TGAAGTCTTCGATCCTGCGGCTTTCGCGCAAAATTTGAACAATACTTCCGCGTGTCAACTGCGTTTTATCCTGCAGGTCTGTGATGATATCAGGCAGCTCAATGTCGTTTTCTGAAATAGAGGTGAAACCTGAAACAGCGGTTTCTCTTCCTTCAACGCCGCCTTGACCGATTGCAATCTCAGCTTTCCTGAATTGAGCACGGGTTTTTGAAATGGGTGCGCTGTCTTGGATAGACTTCGCGCAATCCTCAATCAGCTTGTCGTTATCAAAAGCCACGCGATAGGTCGTTTTGTGCTTTATCCGATCCCACAAAGCCTTGAATGCTTCACCACCCAAAATAGCTTCGCGGGTTGCAATCGTGTGGCGTTCATCTGCGTTTTTAATATCGAGCTTTCCTGCTAGTTTCTTCAGGATGTCCGTCACATCATTTTGGTGAGCGGCAAACTCTTCAGGAACCGCAAAACTGCCATCTTTCAACACGGTACGAAGCGCGTCCTGAACTTTGCCCTTGTTGTCGATGTATTCATTGTCTTTCAAGAAGGCCCAGATCGCCTCGGATGCATCCACACCAAGCGCCTCCTGCTGGCCATTCTCACCCTCGATGCGAATGGCAGCAAACTGATCCTTGTCGACAACACCAAAGCGAATGCCAGTGTCTTTCTCGATCTCTTTTTGAAGTTTGTCGGCAAACTCTTCATAGCTCTCATTGGCGATTACTGTGAGGATATTGACGTTGTTGTCGCGAATACGTTGGCCATCTTGATTGACGCTCAGACGCAAGCCACGACCAATTGTCTGGCGGCGCTCGCGCTCTGTCCCAATGTCACGCAGGGTGCAAATTTGAAAGACGTTCGGATTGTCCCAACCTTCCTTCAGGGCTGAGTGCGAGAAGATGAATTTGAGCTTGGTGTCAAAGCTCAAAAGTTTCTCTTTATCCTTCATGATCAGGTTATAGGCGCGTTCTGCATTATCACGGTTGGCTTGATTGTTTTCAGCCGTGTCCTGCCATTTGCCCTTTTTATCGATTGAGAAATACCCCTCATGAACCTCTTGCGGCTCAACGCTTAAATCCACCTTTTCAAACAAGGTTTGATAGGCTGGCGATTTGGCGAGCTTGGCATATTCCTCTTCAAACATTTGGGCATATTTACCCTTTGTTTGGTTGCCGTCTTCGTCATAGGCGCGGTAATGTTCAACCGCATCGATGAAGAATAGGCTGAGCACCTTCACCTCAAGTCCTGCGGCCTTGAACCGCATCTCTTTATCCAGATGCTCTTTGATGGTGCGCTGGATCATCAGGCGTTTTTGTGCGTCTCCGCTCACACTTCCAACGGCTTCGCCAACGCGCAGGGTCTGATCGAGCTGTGGGCCTTTGACCTGCATGGTGTCGTCGCGCACATTGATCTCGCCGATGGACATGTTTTCGTAGATTGCGCGATTGGTGAGCTCTTCCAGATCATCACCGTCTTCAACGGTCAAAATCTCGCGCTTGATGTTCTTGCCGCGCTGCACGTCCAACTCGGACTTCGCGGTGATCACATTCTTGCGGTTGGATGTCTCGATCAACTTCACATAAGGCTTGTTGTGGCCACCTTCGACCTCAAGCGATGCGACTTCGATCTGTTTCACCAAACCGCGCTCATACGCATCCACCGCGTCCAGACGATAGACCATATGGTGCTTGGCAACATGGGTTGCGGAATATCGCAGGGTGCAAAGCGGGGCCATAGCATCCAATGCCTCGCGGCCTTTTCCTTTTCCAAGCGCACCATCAACGGATTGAGGCTCATCCACGATGATGATCGGATTGGTAGCTTTGATAAGGTCAATCGGCTTCTCGCCGCCTGTGTTTTCATTCTCTTTATAAAGGTTGTTCACGTCCTTTTTGTTGATCGCCCCAACGGTCGTAACCATGATCTGAATGTTCGAGCTGGTCGCGAAATTCCGCACTTGGCCCAGCTTGGATGAATCATAGAGAAAATATTCATAACCTTTGGCTTTGGGGTAAAGCGCCTCAAAATGCTCGCGCGTAATCTCAAGTGTTTTGTAGGTTCCTTCCTTGATCGCCACAGATGGCACGACAATCACGAACTTGGTGAACCCATATTCGCGGTGCAGCTCAAACATGGTGCGCAGATACACATAGGTCTTCCCCGTTCCCGTCTCCATTTCGACCGTAAAGTCGCCAGAGGCCAAGGTGCCAGAGGGTGCCAGCCCGTTATCGAGCTGCACGGATTTGAGGTTGTCGTGAATATCTTCGTCGATCAGTTGTAGCTTGTTCCCCACGCCGCGTTCGTTTTCGACCAAGCCCAAAGAAGCTTGAGGGCCGCTTTCAGGTTGATAGGTAACGGTGAATTCAGAGCGTGAAATTTCTTGCCCCTTGAACAGATCAACCACGGATTTGATGGCGCGGAGCTGATAGTCAAGATCGTCTTCAAAATGGAGTTTCATCTTTGGCATAGTGTCACGTCTTATAGGCTGCGCACATGGGTGATGCCGTTCTGTTCCAGAATGGCGACCATGTTTGTCTTGGCGACATTGTCATCGTGAAAGGCGCTATCGCGGAAAAAGACATGGGTGTCTGCTTCTGGATCAAGCTCTTTTTGCCACGCCAGAATACCTTCCGCCACGGGCTCGATCTCATCGGTGTTCAGCGATGGATCAAGGCAGGCAAACAATACACCAGCCCCGATGGAGTAGATGGTTTTGCCAGCAACTTCGCGGGTTTCAATCGGCACGGCCAAATCCACCCCGCGCTTGAGCAAGAGCTCATAAAGTAAGTCTTGTTCGGTGCGGCCTTCGATCAAATGTTCTTGATGGCTCAGCAGCGTTTCTTCCAAATCCGTACGATCAGGGTTCCATGCGCGGATGTTGGATTCAGCAAGTTTGAAGACTTTGAAGCCAGTGTCCCCATTGAAACCAACTTCACTTGAGTTTAACCGCCTACCTGCAAGCTTGATCCTAGCTTTTGAAATTTCAGAAATACTTAAAAATCCAGCCTTTTTGGCCTCAGACTTTTCTGGTGTTGGCTCCGGCAATTGAACAGAAATACATGCCCTCTTGCCACCATCTCGTGCGTTCAAACGCATTACAGCATCAGCTGTAGTTCCTGATCCTGCAAAAAAGTCCAAAACCAGAGCGTCTTTATCGATATGAAGGTCAACTAGCGTCTCGATCAATGAAACATTCTTTGGGTTTTCAAAAGGCAAGTCAAAGTCTTTTCTAATTTGGGACACCTCAATATCAGTCCAATTAGATGTACGAAGCGTCGTTTCGGACGGTCCTATCCAATACTGAACACCACCGTTTTTTCCTTTTCCATCTTCAATTTTTCTTATGAATTTCAACTTTTCTCCATTTTGCTTCCAATATTCTTCGAGCGACATTTTATTAGAAAAGCCTTCCAAATAGGTTTGATAATTCCTTATAGCCTCATCTGCTTTTTCCTTGGACCAGCGCCATTGACCTGTTTCAGGAGTGAAACCAAGAATTTCATAGCGCATAGTGGGTCGGTCAGCTCCACTCCAAAAAACATTCCAAGAACCTTTAGTCGGCACCTCTTTCTTCTTGAAGCGCAGTGGGTTCAACAAAAGGTCTTTATTTTTTGAGTAAACAAGGACATATTCGAAACCCACATTAAGACTATGAAGGCCTTCTTCGGCAAATTGCACGTTCAGACTTTTAACGCGCCGACGAACAATTAAGCTGTTTCTAAAATTCTCTTCACCAAAAACGTCGTCACAAAGTCTTTTAAGCTGCGAATATTCGTTGTCGTCGATGGAAACCAAAACCATTCCATCTTGGGATAATAAATTCTTTGCAAGTATTAGCCTTGGAAACATCATGCTAAGCCATTTGGTATGCCTTCGACCAGCAGAATCTTGACTTGAGCTAACCTTTGAACCGTCCCTTTTCTTTTGACCTGTGGATATCAGGTAATGTTCTAAGCTGTCTTTATAATCGTCCGAATAAACAAAATCGTTCCCCGTATTGTACGGCGGGTCGATATAGATCAGCTTGACCTTATTGGCGTAGCTTTTTTGCAAAAGCTTAAGCACCTCAAGGTTGTCCCCTTCGATAAATAGGTTTTGGGTCGTATCCCAATCCACGCTTTCCTCTGGGCATGGCAGCAAGGTGCCCATGCTTGGGGTCAATGCGATTTGGCGCGCCTTTTTCTTGCCGTGCCAATTCAGGCCATATTTTTCTTCACCTTCATCCAAAACGCTCGCATCGCCCAAAAGCTGGCGCAACACATCAAAATCCAAGCCGTTCTCGCTGAATGCGTCTGGGAAAAGCTGTTTCATGTGCGCGATATTCTCGCCGATTAAATCTGCGCTTTGGCCGTCTTTTGTGGTGATGTTTTTCATAGTTCGTCTTTTTCTTATAATTTGAGGTACTGATAAATTATCGCATTAAGGATTCTAGTTTCATAATAGCATCTTTGCGCGTCTTAATCTCGGTATTAAGTGTGATTTGCTGTGCCATTTGTTTTGTCTTCTTTAGTTTCGCTTTGAGCTCACCAATCTCACGGGTCAGGCGGTCGATCTCGTGCAGATGTTCGATGTTGTTTTCAGTGCGCTCGGGCGTTGCCAACGTATAGCTGCCAGTGCGTGTCGCTGCAATCATAGCGATAGCGCGATCCCGCAATGCGCTGTAAAACGCCATAAAATTGGTGAACGGCAGGCCAGATATGTGACACTCCGCCATGAAGGCATTGGCTGCGGTGTCATCCATGCTAGGGTCGAACCATTGTGTCAGCCAGCTCTCTTCGACCACCCATTTGGATTTGTCCGCTTGGTTGATGCGTTTGTCGGCCACGCTGATGGCGATCTGCGGCCCATGCGCCATTACCAGAAGCGTTGGATATGGGATGGCCTTGTGGATGAAGCCAGCGATGCGTTTGGCGCGATCAGGTTTGGCAAGCTCAACGCTCAGGATTGCAACCTCAGCATATTCGCGGGTGCTGTCGGCAAAGGCTTCGATATTGATCGTGGATGGCTTGAGCGTATGCGTCCACTTGATTTTGATCACATCGTCCTTGAGCGCCTTTTTGTCGGTCACGTCCAGATCGACATTGTCAGACAGCATTTTCTTGAAGATGGTGCGATCCAACTCGCATGATTTGGGCAGGCCTAGATTGTCGAGAAATGTTGTGATCATGATGCGCCCTTAATGATGAAGAAGCTCACCACTTCGAAGTCATTTGCACCTTTGATCTGATCTTGGGCAATGGTTGTGCCGCCACGACTGAAGAGACTTTCAACGCCTTTCTCTTCGGACTTACCGACAATGCTTTCAATCGCCACATCCAGCAAGGCGCGATAGGCACTCATGTCTCGCCCGTTCTTGGTTTGTGCGTCAACCACAGCCACGGCTGCTTCATCGGGCGCGGTCTTAGCTGCGCCCAATTTTTTCATGATGTCGAGGCTTTTCTTGGCCTGAAGGTGGTTGAACACCACTTCGCCCGTCTCGCCCACATAGACGACAAAATATGGCGCGAGAGCGTAGCTTTCTGGGGTTTCAATCTTACCGTTTATGTCGCGTAGGCAAAAGATCGTGCCAGCCACGGCTTCGGGGATCTCGGGTTGAACGGATGCGTAATAGCCAGTGGGCGCATTTTCGAGGGTCGTCAAATTGTCCTTCATGAAGGATGACAAATCCATGCGGAAGTCATTGAGCGTCATATCAGTGATCGAAACACTTCCGTCCATATCCTCAAGGTCAATGACGCTGTCTTGCAACTGCTCCATCTGCTTGCGGCGATATTCCAGATCGTTCATCTGCTTCTTTTCGTCTTGTTCGATGACGTTCTCTTCACCAGTTGCAGAAATATCCAAAAGCACCATGCGGCCGCTCACCCGTGCTTCGAGATTGATATATTCATCCAGCTCCATGTTAGGCCAGAAGTTCGCCAACTGGATTTTGTCATTGGTTGAGCCAAGACGGTCAATACGACCAAAACGCTGGATGATCCGCACTGGGTTCCAGTGAATGTCGTAATTGATGAGCATGTCGCAATCCTGCAAGTTTTGACCTTCTGAAATACAGTCGGTTGCGATCAGGATATCAATCTCTTTGCTTGCTTCAGGGTCAACCTTGGCGCGTTCCTTTGAAGTCGGTGAGAAATTGGTCAGGATTGAGTTGAGGTCTTTTCGGATAGTACCAAGTGTTGATTTGCTACCTGATGAGCCCGTCACCAGTGCAGAATGCACTCCAAGATCGGCACACCATTGGTGAAGGCTGTTGTACAAATAGGTGGCGGTATCGGCGAAGGCCGTGAAGATGATGACCTTCTTATTGCCCTCATTGATTGGCGACTTGATTTTTGTCTCGATCACACGCTTAAGCTCAGCGAGCTTAGCGTCTTCTGCCGCTGAAATTTTCTTTGCCTCACGCAAAAGCTCGGCCAGTTGATCGCGGTCTTCTGAAAGCTCCTGCTTCCAGCGTATCAGGTCCAAATCTTGAATGAGGACTTTGACCTTATTCCCGATCAAGAAGTTTTCAAATTCGGGCGCATCAGTCTCGATGTCTTCGATATTGAGTTCTTCAAATTCACCATCTTCATGGGCTTCAATTTTGGTGAGTAGATTGTCGATTTGCCCGTGTATTTTCTCGACTGTCAGCGCAAACGAATGAATTGAGCTTTCCATACGCTTGAGCAAATTCACACGCATCAAATGAATAAGGCTGCGCTCACGATCGGTCTGCTTCAAGACAGACTTACCACCACTTACCTCTTGGTCATATTTGCGGCTGTATTCTTCTTTTTTGTCGCTGCGCACATATTCAAGAGGCGCGTAGGCCGCAAGGTTGAGCCTCTTGATGGCACGGTTCACTTCTTTGAGCGGCGGGAATGCACCTGACGTGTCTATGTCAGCTTTCACATTCATGGGCTTCAGACGTTCAGGAAATTTCCCGATGTCCGAAGTATCATAATACTTCTCGATATGTTTTCTTGAACGTGCGATTGTCAGCAAATCCAGTAGCTTGAAATATTCAAAGTTGATCGTTTCGAGCAGTGCTTCAGTCTTGCGTTCTTCGGCAGGTAACTTGAGCCAGTTGTTAAAATGGCGCTGTGCGCGGCGCAGGGTGTTGTCGAGGCTGCTTATGCCATTATCGCCAAGCGCTCGATCATTCCCTTCGGTAATGAACGCCACTTGGTTTTTCAGATCGTTCATTCGATTGTTCACAGGTGTAGCAGAAAGCATGAGCACTTTCGTTTTGACCCCTGCACGGATGATCTGATCCATCAGTCGCTGGTAGCGTGTGATCTTGTCCCGCTTGGTATCATTGTTACGGAAGTTATGAGATTCATCGATAACAACGAGATCGTAATTCCCCCAGTTCAGAGTCTCCAAATTTATCTCGCCCGATGTCCCCTTGGTACGGTTCAAGTCGGTATGATTGAGGACGTCATAATTGAAACGATCACCAGCCAAGAGATTGCGCTTGTCATTGATTGTGTAGACGGTCCAGTTCTCACGTAAACGCTTAGGCGCAAGAACCAAGACTCGGTCGTTGCGCAACTCGTAATACTTAATAACAGCAAGTGCTTCGAAGGTCTTACCCAAGCCGACACTGTCAGCGATGATGCAGCCATTGTGTCGCTCAAGCTTGTCGATTGCTCCAAGGACCCCGTCCTTTTGGAATTTGTAGAGTTTATTCCAGACAATCGTGTCTTTGAAGCCAGTCTTGGATCGAATGATGTTTTCTTCATCAATCTCTTCGATCATGTCTTTGAAGATGTTGAACAACGTAATAAAATACACCAACTGTGCGGGCTTTTCACTAGCGATTCTTGAAAGGTTTTCCAGAAGCTGGGCCTTCACATCCCGCAGCGCTTGGCGGTCGTTCCACAATGTATCAAACCATGAGACAAGCTGCTTGGTTGCTTCTGGCTCTTTTACCGCCATGTTCATCTCATAGGTTTGGGACTTTATTGCCCCCAAACCCGACGCAGTGAAAGTAGAGCTACCCTGAACAGCCAGTGGGGTGCTACCCTGAACGCAGAAGAGATTTTGCATTGCTGTGATCGGGGCATTCAATGCACGAACGTCAGCTTGTGACTCTAGCCACACTTTCATTTTGGCGGCCAACCATTTTTGATCGAGGGATGATTTGACTTTTTGCTCGGCCTCACCCCCAACGAGGTCCTTTAGAAGGCTGCCCGAAAAATTTGACAAAATCAGGCGACTGCGTTTGGAATTATTCAGTTCTTGTCTTAGAGCTGCATAACCAAAGACGGACATTGAACACGTTAAGATCGACAACATACAATCATTGTCGATAGCTTTCTTGAGCTCAGCTAAGACGTTACCTTGGCTTTTATTGTCTAGCAGCATGCTTGAAACAGTTTCCCCAAATATAGCTTTTTGATCTGCGTTAGATTTTTGCACTTCTTCATTATACTGAGGCACAGAAGAAAAGCACGTTTATATCTTTGTTCCCAAACGTTTATCTAGTACCTTGTATGCATATCCTGTCGATGCGCTTGCCTCAAAACCAGTGGTGCTCTCAGCCCTAACTGAGCTTTCAACTGGCTAAGCCCCACCTCATACATCGCCTCCATCCGCTCACCCGACTTGCGGTCCTGCTTGCTGGTTTTAGGATGCGTCCCACGCTCTGCTTCCAGTACCCAAAATTTGTAGCGTGGTCCATCATCCGTGAGATATTCAATCCCATAGATTTGGTCTGGTATCAGCGTCTTAGTGAGGGTTTTGCCCGTGCTGGGGTCTTTGAATGTGACGGGGCAGCGCAGACGCGTTTGAGCTCGCTCAAGCACTTTCCAACCTTGGATGTAATTACGGTCGGATGAACGGCGACAGTCAATTTCAATCTCAGCTGTGATTTGTGCAACCATGCGCTGGTGCCAGAAGGGGCCACCCGCTTTGTGCACCCAGTCTGACCAAAGCCCAGCATCTTTCAGTGCTTTCTCACCTGCTTTGCTGAGCCCATAGATGATCTGATTGTATCGTGCATCGATGTGCATAAACTGCTGTTCAGGGCGCGTAAGATATGGTTCTCCATGCGGCGTATCAATTTCGTTGAACAAATCTGTTAAACGGTTCTGAGCACGTCCCTTGTTTTGACCACCTTTCTCGGAAAAGGCCAAAAGCTCACTGGTCGAAAGGGACCCATGCTCATGGATTTTCTGCATCCACAAAAGGTCTCGATCAGTCAGGCGGATGCGCTTCCCCGTTGACTGCGGCTTCATCCGACTGCGCCGACCAAGGCTGTCTTTTGCTTTGCGTTCAACCATTACCAATAAGGCGTGGGTTCATCAGGGTCCTGATCATCCACGTCCTCTGTTCCTTTGGTCTCGCCGCCTTGCGCCAATTCTGAGTAATGTACAGCGTGATTGGCGCGCATCCGTTTTTGCAGGACTTGGCGCTCTGTGGCGGTCATCTGCGGCAGTTTCTCCATCAAGCCAAAGGGAAACTGCAATGGCACGGCCTGCTTGGTCACGCCGCGTATGTGAGACGCAAATGACCCTTTGCCTTGGCGCTCAATTAGTGAGGGTTCGCAATACATCTGTGCAGCCATCGTTCTTGCATCTTTGGCAGAGACCCCACCTGCAAATTTGATGGATGTGTTGGCGGCAAAACTGTCTGCCAAAGCTGGTGAGAGCTGGCCCATATATTGATGCGCCAGCACCATGCCCACATTGTATTTGCGTGCTTGGCTTAGGATGGTGGACACATTGGCGTCCAGATAGTCAGCGGCTTCGTCGATATACACAAATGTCGGGGTGCGAGCGTTGTTTGGCAATACAGCACGCTCTTGGGCTGCTTGGGCGATGAGTGCGATGAAGAAGCGACCAAAGATTTCTGTGCCGCTTTCTTTAAGCAAGTCTTTGGCGGTGTTGATGAGGATGACTTTGCCTGCGTTCATCTCGTGGAACAAATCAAGTTTGGACTGAGGATGTGAGAACATCCGTTCAAAGGTCTGGTTTTCAAGGATGCCCCATAGTCTGCGCAAAACTTGCCGCTTGGTTTGTTCAAATTCGCGGCTGGTAAATTCTGTTTCAAAGAAGTGCTTGGCGCTACCTGTAAGCTTGGCAATGTCATCTGCAAACTTGATGTGTGCGTCTGGTTCCATTAACTCCCTGAGGGTATGAATGGTGGCATTCGGGATGTGCAGCATCAACCGCGTGACATAGCGAAAGATGACTGATTGCTTTTGCGTCATTTGTGCATCAAGCAGGGTGCCCAACACAAAATCATACAGTTCTAAAATGGAATTGGTCAGCCGTTCGCGTTCTAAGGGCGCATAGCCTGAGAGACGGTCTTGTCCCACGTCAAACAGATTGAGCGAGACAGGATATTCAACATCAGTCGGGTCAATGATGACAATACGGTCATGCAGTTCGCCGCCCTCGGCAAAGACCGCAAGATTGGATATATTGCGGATAAGGTCGCCTTGAGAGTCGAGTATAATAATTGACCGCTCACCGCGCATTACGGACCGCAAGTCATTGGCGATGAGATATTGCAGGGTTTGTGTCTTGCCATGCCCAGAACCCGCTAGAATATGATGATGTTCAAAGCGGGTTTTGGTGGGAATGGTGAAGTTCAACTTGCCCGAAAACAGGTCAGCAAGTGGAGTACCACCCACATAGGTCTGCACCAGTTCGTTCGCGTCTTTGATGTCTGTCTTGTTGGCATATTTGGGGGCGCGATTGAAGGCACTGGGGTCATGGGGATTGCCGCCAGAGGCCAGTATTAGTTTTACTTCAAGGGTGGATGTCAGGTCTTCAAATATACCCAATTCTTTGAAGTCATCATGGAAAACAAAGCCTGCTAGTTCATGCACCAAACCACCAAGGTCACTGATATTGTGAATGAGTTCAGACTGTACGCGAAGACCGTCATCTGTACTGCTTTCAGGAACCGATGCCCAGAGGCGATTGAAACAGGCGGTTGCAAGGTCGGTCAGCCGTTCGAGTACAAGGTCAAAGTTTGAAGCCAAGACCTTTTGCCGCTCCAAGAGCGTTTTGATTTCCCAGACTTTGGCAGTTGGTAGTTTGGGCTTCTCTTCGACAAAGGGCAGTTCAAACAGGTTTTCGAATTTGATGAGGCCCATAACGAAGTGAAAGATGCTTTGAACTCGATCCGCATCGTCTTGTACGGCCATGCGCTCGGCGACTTCGGTGATGATACGCTTAGCGACTGCAATACGACCAGCTTCATCCGCGACCCCGTGCTGTTCAAACAAGGCCGCAACTTCTTCATACAGCGTTCGCAGCTCTCTCCCTTCCTTTGACTGCCCCATGCCGCTCAACATGGCATGGATGCGTGGACCTAGGTCAAAGACCATATCAAAGCAGTGGACCTGAGAGGATGAAACGCTTGGCCTCTTCTGGGGGCATGGGAGTGATTGGGCGTGTTTCCTGACCATCCCAGTGCTTAGCGCTTTCCACCACTTGGCGGAAATAGTTGGTGATGGTTTCAAGGAAAGCTTCTTTACGTGCCAATTCAATCACAGATTTGCACTTGAACTTACGACCATGCAGCAGGTCTTTGACATAGATGGTTTCGCGTTTTTGGGTGTAGTAGATATATCCGCAAGCAATGCCGATGAGAACGGCTGCACCGAACACCATCATCGGTGAATACATCCGCGCTGAAAAAGCGAAGATGTTGACGGGCACCACCGCGACGATGGCCATCACAAAGGACAAGAGAATTGAGTTTCGGATGAGCTTTGGCTGAACCGCTTCGATCAGCATCGCGTCTTTCATCTTGTACTTGTTGATGAGAGCGTTTTCTTCGCTGTCTGGTTCAATTTTGGCCCAGAGCACGAAATTGGTTTTCTGGTGATTGTTGGTTTTTTGTTCTCGCTTAAACAGTAAATCCATAAATTTAATCTTCCCTAAATATTCAGGTATTGATTGAAATACTGAAAACTCATTCGCGTCAATGTATATGGCGATGCCGTTTGGGTGGGTGGTGGGTTTATACAGTAAAAAACTTTATGAAGTCAGGATGTTGAGAAACGACAAACTGCGCAGCTATGTGAGACAGTGTGTCGTGAAGTTGGCACATAGCTGGAGGGCAAACATGCATATACAGGGATATGCATGTTCCTTAGCCCGTTGTTAACACAGAATTCATAAACGGAAGCATGAAGTTCCTTACGACTTCATACTGCTCTTCTGAAAGTAATTTCTCTTTTGCGTCTGGATGTATTTGCTGTCCGTCAAAATCAACGCCGTGAAGACTGCCTGTTGCAAGTATCAGCTGACTTTCAGCTGGTCGCTGATTGATAGCAAAATCAATCATACGCTTTGCATTCTCTGGGTCGGGGTCTTGTTGAAGAGGCGTGTCAACTACAATGGGACAGAAACATGAGGTGGAGAACTCGTTAATAGTGTGCAGAACAGCATAGTTGTAAGCCAAAAGAAGCCGAGGTGCGCGGTTGCCCGTTTCGCGTATAGGGGGGCGAACTGAATTCCACATGTTTTCGGGAACATTCTGAACGCCAATTTTTCCGCAAAATTCACGCAGTTTATCAGCATAGAATTTTATGATTTTTTCTCTATGCTCCTTTTTGTTATATGCTTCCATCTTGCTTTTTGTCTCGGCGATCTGTTGGTTCAATAACCCAATGTCACCGTCGATAGACCGTTGCTCGTCCTCAAAGGTCGTGTCGACCAGACGCTCACTTTCATCGCGGAGCATATCTCCAAGCTTGATCTGCCCTCTTACTTCACTGAGGATTGATTGAATCGCATCAATTCGTTTTCGAACGCTTGGAACTGATTTTAGCTTCCGACTTATTTCCGCATCAAGCTTCTCCACCTTCGCTTTGGATTCTAAGAAGACGACTCGACATGCATCTGCGTCATTATGAAGGCCAAAGCGATTTGCGAAATCATTTTCATGAACGGTACTGCACAATGGGCAAACGATTTCGGCCTCGCTTAACTTTTTTGAAAATGCGATGTCAGCTTCAAGCTCCGCTAGGATTCTTGCCGATATCTCAACCTCTTCCTGCGTGGCGGTCCGTACGGATTGCAGTTGAGATATTTCACTCCGAACTTCATCATAAGATGCTTGCAAAGCATTTTGTTCTTTAAGCAGCGCTTCAATTCTGTCACCGAACTGCTCAACATTTAATGCGATCCCAAGCTTCTTCCGCTTGTCCGAAAACCGTTCCTTTGCTTTTAACAAGGCTGCTCGCTCTTGCGCTAATTCGCCTCTCTTCACTGTTACTTCGTCTGATTGTGCTTTCAGTCGGTAATATTCCTTGGGCCTAATGCCTGTATGATATTTTGAAATACTGTCTTTGTAAGAGCTAATGAACGCAAGCCCAGAAAAGGATGCCCATGTCTCCCCCCAACTATTCTCCTGATCTAGATAAAATGGCAAAAAGCAAAATGCTGGAGGCGGAGTAATATTCTTGCCCCCTTTCTGCTTCATCGAAATTTCAAAATCCAGTAACTCGCCAATTTTTGGTCCCAAATCGGATGTAACGGACGAACCTGTCCAAATAAGTTTTTCGTCGGCATTGAATAAAGCGAAACGCCCTGATTGCCGAAGCATGAAAAAGGTTATCCCAGAGATTTCAAATTCTAAAAGGCTCTCAACTTTGGCATTTTTCCAAGGATCAGGTGTACGAAATGGGTCTGCTCCCAAAGTCGCGTAAAGGGATTTTACTAAACTCGATTTGCCAAAGTCGTTATCGGCCACCACGGCAGAAGCCGCAAAATCAAAATTCTCAACTCTCGCGCTCTTTTCTTGACTTGATAGCAGCCAGAGCTTTTTGAATTTCAGCCTTTTCATACTGTTTCTTTCTCAAATTTCTAATCAGCGTTTTATAATTTTCCAGTTTAGTTGATTGAATACGTTTCATAGATAATCATCGCCTTAATTCGCTCTTCCGTTGCGGTCAGAAGTTCGCTTTCGATTTCAGCATGCACCACCGTATAAGCGTTCTGAACCAATTCGTTCAAACTCAATTCATCCCAATCATTTTCTGACAAGCAGCTTGCAATTATGCGTCTTGCTTTGCGGACAGCTTCATTGGGGTTTAATACTTCGATACGGTAAGCTTTATACTCGCGCATAAGCCTCTGCTTCGGTAGTGCCCCCATTTGGATGTCTGGCGCGATTGCCTCCCAGCTTGGGCAACTGACTGTCAAAGAAACACTGTCGATCCATGTTTGAGCATCTGCCTTTGTGATTCCACGCTTTTCGACCACGTCTGAAAAATTACTTAGATCGACATTTTTTTCTCGAGATTTTCGATCACACTCCTCAGAGACAGCCTTAAATAATGCGTCCAGTGAAAATTCGACAGTTTGACCAAGACTCTCGACAATAAATGTTTCCAACTTACCCTTAGCGTGATTGTCGGTATCGCTAAGGCTCAAGTCAGTTTGCTCAAGCCATATCAGCTCTGTTTTGATTGTGTCTTCAGCTGAAAACTCAGCCGACAACTTAGCGCTGATAGCTTGTAGCGTTTTGCTGTCGCATTCATCTAAACAAAATTTTGTTTTATCCGCAGGAGCAAAGTTAATAGATGCGTTGGAAAGAAAAGTAGCACTTTCAACTTGATCGCCAAAGTTGAGAACATTCTCATAGATTTTCCCCAAGTGCGAATGTGCTTTGGTACCTTTCTTTGTGGGTTGATTGGTCAAGGTGGCTGATGTCCAGTTCCCAGTTTGCCTTGATTTGACTTGGTAGAAACGAACCTTTGTAGGGGCCTGCGGACTATTTAGCAGCGCTATGTCGTCATGAAATTCGAACACCAGAGCAAATTCAGAACTCTTTTTATGCTCTTCTAGCACCAAGATAAGGCCGCAAAGAGCTTGATAGTGGTACCGCGCATTGGTTCGAGCGCCGCTGTCCTCACGCTGGGAAATTTGAACTAAATTTTCCTTTAAAGTGGCCAAGTTGAAATGCCTTGAAATACTACATCTAGGGGAACAATGCAGTATTTAAGTCATTTTTCAAGTATTTAGTGTCTAACGCCATGGCTTATTAAGACATTCGTTGACGACCCGAGTGTGCACCTCGGGCCGCCAGAGCTCCAATAAAGAGCCCGTGTTTACTCTCGAGCGAGTAAACGCTCTTCAAGCCAATCAAGTACTTCCTGTTCCACCCACCCGACACGATTAGGGCCCAGCGTTACCCGCTTGGGGAATTTGCCTGCCTTTTCCAGTCGAGCAATGTGTTGCGGTGAGTACAGAACCAACTCTTTAAGCGCCTTCTTCGACAGTATTTTCATCACGATATCTCCTTGAATAAGGAGCATCGCGATGCCCCGAGCTGAGGTTGAACCTCGGTCCGAGTGTTATACTTGTATCAAGAGTTGATCAGATTTTCTAGAAACGCGTCATACTCAATTAGCGCATCTTTCATCTCATCCGCATATGAATGCCTGTTGTACACCGCTGCAACGCCGCTAATGGTGCCGCTGACATGGTTCAACAACTTCTCCGTGACGTGAATGGGTGTCCCAATTTGCGCATGAACCGTTGCGAAGGTGCGGCGTAAATCGTGCAATGTGTATGGCTCAACATCATCCAACCCTTCATCAAACCGCTTTTTGTGCCATGCCCATGTTGTGAAGGGCTTTTCGAAGTCTGTTGCCGCTGGGAACAATAGGTCGCCAGTATTGGGCAAGTCGGCAATGACTCTTTGAGCCATTGAAGAAAGCGGAAAGCGATGCTCGCGTTTGTTCTTGGCAAAGCCTTTAGGGAACACGACCTCATCGTCTGAAATCCATGAACGCCTTAACTGACCGACTTCGGTTCTGCGCTGCCCTGTGAGGATAAGGAGCTGGACGATGGGTCCAAAGGGAAACGGGGTTTCTTGCGCACGCATGAAGACTTGACGCAGCTCATCTTCGGACAGCACCCTGTCGCGCTCTGCGGTCTTTTGTTTCATCGGCGGGACAACCGAATGCTCAACCAGTCCATGTCGAACGCACCAATTCATCATGGTGCGAATAGCGACATATGCATGGGATTGTTCCGATGGTGTCGATGAAAGGTTAGAAACCACTTTCATCACCTGCGCCCTGCTCACGTCCATAATGTCAGTCTTGAAGTTGAAATGCTTGTTCAGCAAACGGCGATAGTCAGCGACGGTGCGTGGTTTGTTGCGACCTTCACAGTCAGACAGGAATTGGAATCTAGCCTCTTCGAAGGAAACCTCTTGCCCCACTGGGACGACCAGTTCCTCTTCAAGTGCATTTCTGGAAAGAAGTTGCTTTGCACGCTTTCGCGCATCTGCCAATGACACATCTGGATAGCGTCCTAGGGTTTTCCTGCGGCGCTTTTCACCCAAGAGAACGATGTAGGATTTGCTTCGAGTTGAGCAACGGATGCCAAAGTTCGGTGTGAGCTCATCCCAATACGTCACCTGTCCATTCTCGGACAGCGGAAGCTTCTTCACAGCAAGGTCAGTCAAGCGGACGCGCATAATCTTAGGCTCATTTTAGGCTCAGGAATCTCACACGTAAGAACGTGTATCTATGTTCAACTATATGCCGATTTATTGATACTTTTCAATATACATAATGACTTAGGTGGCATCATGTTCACCTATGATTTTGACAGTCTGCGGATTGCAAATCCGTGTACACCGGTTCGATTCCGGTACTCGCCTCCACTAAATCCGCTTGGGACACCCCACAGACAATAGCGAATTTGCCTTTCAAAGGCGTGCATTCACGCCGTGAATTGTTTAGAGAATTCCACGAGTTCGATGACAGAGCCAAGCTCTAGCTTTTCCAGAATACGTGCGCGGTGATGGTCGACTGTTCGCGGAGAGATATCCAGAGCACGACCGATTTCCTTGCTGGCGGTGTTTGACGGGTTCTCCATCATAAATACTGCAATCTCCCGTTCGCGCGACGTGAGGCGGTCAAAACGCGCTTTTGCGTCGTTTTGGGCTGACAAAGCCGCGCGCATGTCCAAATCACGCGCAAAGGCGGTTTGGATACAGGCGACCAGGTCTCCTTGGCGGAACGGTTTTTCCAGGAAATCAACGGCCCCTGCTTTCATCGCCTGAACCGATTCAGGAATACCTCCGTGCCCGGAAATAAAGATGATCGGCAGGGTCAGATTGGTGTCGTTCATCAGAGACTGAAGCTCCAGCCCATTGATCTCGGGCATGCCGTAGTCCAACACAAGACAGCCATGTTCGTTTTGGTACTGGTCCAGAAAGGCGCGCGCCGAGTCGAAAGAAACGACTGAAAAGCCGCGTTTTTTCAGCGCGCGGGATAAAGTGCTGCGCACATCTTCTTCGTCATCAACCAGAAATACTGTTGGGCTATCCATAGAAACCATCCAGCCAAAGCGTCATCGCCTCTTCCTAGTCAATCTGGCGCGGGATCGTAAAGCAGAAGGTCGCGCCCGGCGTGCGGGTTTTGTCGTGCCAAAGTCGCCCACCGTTTGTTTCCACGATTTTCCGGCTGATGGACAAACCCAGCCCCATTCCGTCCTCTTTGCTCGTTTGAAACTGCTTGAACAGCTTCACATCCTTGGGCACGCCCGGCCCTGTGTCGGTGACGCTGACTTCAAGCTTGCCGTCTTTGGACACCGTCTGGACCGTCACCTCGCGATCAGCTGCCTTTGCCACCGAGATCGCTTCCAGCGCGTTGCGGATCAGGTTGATGAGCACCTGCGCGATTTGTACCCGGTTGCCAACCACAATCGGGTCAACGGCCTTCTCATAGACCAGTTTCACCTGATGATCTTCTGCCTCATGGCGCATCAAACGCTTGGCCTGTTCCAGAAGCTCGTTGAAATCGAATTCCGCAGTCTCGCCTTCGTCTTTACGCACAAACCCCCGCAGCGCGCGCACCACATCGCCACCTTGATGGGCCTGTTCATCCAGCTCGCTCAGAATGGCGATCAGATCCTCATTGATGGGCGTATCCTGTTTCGCGGTCGAAAGCGCTGCATCCACGTTCTGAGAAATCGCTGTCAGAGGCTGGCTCAGCTCATGCGCCAAGCCGCTGGCCATTTGCCCCATCACATTCACCCGCGAGAAATGCGCCAGGTCTCGGCTGAGTTCTTGGACTTTGGCCTCGGATTCACGACGTTGCGCGATTTCGTCAATCAGGGTTTTGTTGGCTTTGCTCAACTCGCGATAGGTGCGCGGCAGAGGCGCTTTTGCGGAGACCTCGCCCTGAGACACCAGCGCAGTCCGCACAGCGAAAGCGCGCACGGGGCGCAGGATCAGCTCTGCCAAGGCAAGACCGGCGAGCGCTGTGAAAATGGAAATAATAGCTGCAATTGACGTGTTTCGAGACCTGTTCTCTTTGATCTCGCCTATGAAATCGTCTTCAGGCGCGATCACAGCAACGGTCCAAGGCAGATCGATGCCGGCAAGAGGCGCGAATAGCCCAAGGTATTCTTGCCCTTCATATTCAAAGTTGGACTGCGTGCCAAAATCCTCGGATCCAGCGCCCTCGATATTCTCAAACGCAGCGCGTGAAATCGGGTCCGTCACGTCGTTGATATTGGTGAAACTCAGGGATCCATCCGCGTTTTCAACCTGAATTTGACTTGGGTCGGAATGGGCAAGTAGACTTCCTGTCTCGCTTAGGATCATAGCAGAGCCGCTTTCGCTGACCCGCAGATCAGAGAGGAATCGCGAGATATCGGAAATCTCGACATCCACGCCCACCACACCCTGCAGACCTTTGCCCGGCAAAACCACAGGCGCGGCGACGGTGATCCCCGGCTGACGTGAGGAGAAGAATATATAAGGATCCGTCCAGATCCGCGCATCCAGCGCCGTCGCCTCTATGTACCAAGGCCGCGTGCGCGCGTCGTATTTGTCCAGCGGATCCTTATCCCGCGCCACAACCTCATAGTTTGCTGTGCGCCAGATATAGTCGACCTCTCGGATACCGTTTTTGATCGTGATGAATTTGGTCCGAAACGGTCCGGGCCCTTTGCTCTTCATCACATAGACAAAGTTACCTTCTTCGTCGCCGTAGTTGACGCCCGCGATCTGGGGCTCGGTCTGGAGCAACTGAAAGAAATAGCGCTCCATGGTCTCGCGGTCTTTGACGCCCACAAGGCCACTGTTCAGCACACGCCGCGCCTGTTCCGTGGTTTCGCCAGCAGGTTCCAGAAAACGTTTCGTGTGCTCGATTGCATTGGCCCCTGCCCGCTCCATCAAGCCACGCGCATGTTCAAGGATGGCGCGTTCCGAGGACACATAGGAGGTGGTGACAACAAAGAGGATCGCAATAAACTGCAACCCGGCCAAGCTGATGGCCAGGACGAAGCCCAGCGAAAACCTCACCCCTTCTTTGCGCAGCTTACTTACCAAGAGTACCGATCACAGTCCTAAATCCGCAGAGACCTTGGCCACCGCCGCCCCAAGCTTGTCCACGACTTCTTCGAAGTGGTGGGGTTCCGAAATAAAGGGTGGTGCCAGCAGGACGTGGTCTCCGTGCTTGCCGTCAATCGTACCGCCCATCGGATAGCAAATCAAACCGGCTTCAAAGGCGGCCGCCTTGAGCCGCGCGTTGAACTTGTGGTTGGGATCAAGCTCCGCTTTGGTGTCGCGATCGGCGACGAATTCCATGCCGATGAAAAGGCCGCGTCCACGGATGTCCCCTACCAGAGGGTTCTGACCGAACGCATCGTTCAGCATGTCCGTCAATTGCTGCCCCTTGCTGGCCACCTGATCCACGAGCCCCCCGGTCAGCTTTTGCACCACGGCCAAGCCCGCCGCGCAGGCTGTTGGGTGGCCAACATAGGTATGCCCGTGCTGGAAAAACCCGCTGCCGTCTTTGATCGCGTCATAGATCTTGCCCGAACAGAGCATCGCGCCAATCGGCTGATAGCCCGCACCAAGCCCCTTGGCGATGGTGCAGATGTCGGGGCTGATATCTTCCTGATCTGCAGCAAACAGCGTCCCAGTCCGGCCCATGCCGCACATGACCTCATCTAGGATCAACAAGACCCCGTATTTGTCACAGATCTCGCGGATGCGTTTGAAATAGCCCTCTACCGACGGCACCGCGCCCATAGTCGCGCCGACGACGGGTTCGGCTATGAAGGCCATGACCTGATCCGCGCCAAGCTGCAGGATCTCGTCCTCAAGCTCGTTTGCCATGCGCTGGCCGAAGTCAAACGTTGTCTCATCGTCGCGCTTCTCGCGGTATTCATAGCACGGGCTGATATGGCTCACGTCGATCAGCAAAGGTGCGAATTGCGCACGCCTCCATTCGTTGCCTCCGACGGCCAAAGCGCCGAGTGTATTGCCGTGATAACTCTGACGGCGTGCGATGATCTTTGAGCGTTGTGGCTGGCCAATCTCAACGAAGTATTGTCGCGCTAGCTTCAAAGCCGCTTCTACTGCTTCGGATCCGCCGGACACGAAATAGACGTGCTCCAGCCCCTCAGGTGCGTGCAATACCAGCAGATCAGCTAGGGCCTCTGCAGGGTCTGAACTCAGAAAACCGGTATGCGCGAAAGCCATAGAATCAAGCTGAGATTTGATCGCGTCGATCACATCCTGATCGCCATGCCCCAGACAAGAGACCGCCGCTCCGCCCGATCCGTCAAAATAGGCCTTGCCGTCCGCGTCAAACAGGTGAACCCCGGCGCCGATTTTTCCAACCGGTGGTAACTTATTGGAATTTCTTGGAAATACGTGACTCATCTGATCGATTCCATAGTCGTGTCGAACGGATGCTGTCAAATTGGATAGGTGATTTCTATAGGTAGTGACGCGCATAGACAGAAAGCGTGCCTTTTAAGAACCTCTTAACGAGTGCTGTTCTGGGACCTCGGCTTTTGACCCTCAAACGCCGTGGAATGGGTGTGTGGGCCATTGGGCCGATGGGGGTTTCGCAGCACATAAAACTTTGGGAGAGACTCTATGTCATATTCAAAATTCACAGCTGCTGCCGCGACCGCTGTCGCGCTGACACTGTCCGCACCAGCTGCCTTCGCAGAAGACTTCGTCACCATCGGTACCGGCGGTGTGACCGGCGTTTACTATCCAACTGGCGGCGCGATCTGCCGTCTGGTGAACAAGGGCCGCAAAGAGCACGGCGTACGTTGTTCCGTGGAATCCACCGGTGGCTCTGTCTACAACATCAACACCATCCGCGAAGGCGAGCTGGAGTTCGGCGTTGCGCAGTCTGACTGGCAGTACCACGCCTATAACGGCACATCCAAATTCTCTGACGCGGGCGCATTCGAAGGCCTGCGCGCAGTGTTCTCTGTGCACCCAGAACCCTTCACCGTTGTGGCACGTGCCGACGCAGGCATCTCTTCTTTCGAAGACCTGAAGGGCAAGCGCGTTAACATCGGCAACCCAGGTTCCGGTCAGCGCGGCACCATGGAAGTTCTGCTGGAGGCAATGGGCTGGACAACTGGCGACTTCGCTCTGGCAACCGAGCTGAAAGCGGCAGAACAATCCGCAGCGCTGTGCGACAATCAGATCGACGCGATGGTGTACACCGTTGGTCACCCATCTGGCTCTATCCAAGAAGCAACTACCGCTTGTGACTCTGTTCTCGTGAACGTAGGTGGCGACGCGGTCGACGGCCTGATTGCTGACAACTCTTTCTACCGCTCCGCAACCATCCCAGGTGGCATGTATCGCGGCAATGACGCGGACACCTCGACCTTCGGTGTTGGCGCGACCTTCGTAACCTCGTCCGACGTTTCTGAGGACGCGGTTTACACTGTTGTTTCCGCAGTCTTCGAGAACTTCGACGATTTCAAAAAGCTGCACCCAGCTTTTGCCAACCTGAAACCAGAGGAAATGGCGACCGCAGGTCTGTCCGCGCCTCTGCACGCTGGTGCTGCGAAGTACTACCGTGAGCAAGGTTGGATCAACTAAACCAAGCGCTGCTTGCTTGCAGAGAGGCGGCCCTGCGCCTCTCAAACTTGGAGGGGCGTCCCTGGCGCCTCTCCACCATAACAACCCCAACATAATTGGGGCCGTCTGGGGGGACGATTATGACCGATCAAAAAACCGAAGGCCGTGCGCTGAGCGAGGAAGAACTACAGGAGCTTGTGTCGTCATCTGACGCGGGTGCCCGTAATCCGGTTGGTCATGTTGGCACATTCTTGGCGATCGTTGCCATCGTCTGGTCTGTGTTTCAGGTCGTTTTGGCCTCGCCTCTGGCAAACTACATTCTACCCGGTTCGATCATTAACAATTCCCGCCAGATCCACCTGGCATTTGCAATTTTCTTGGCCTTCATGGCCTATCCAGCGCTGAAATCCAGCCCGCGTGATTACATTCCGATCCAAGACTGGGTCATGGCCATCGCCGGCGCATTCATCGCGCTCTATGGCTATTTCTTCTACGACAAGATCGTGAATTCAGGCGGTCTTGCAGACAATACCGACAAATGGTTCGCGCTCGCGGGCCTTATCCTGCTGTTTGAGGCCGCCCGTCGTGCGCTTGGACCAGCAATGGCGATCATCGCGACGATCTTTTTGATGTATGTGTTCTTTGGCTCTTCCACTGTGGTGCCAGACGTCATCCGCTGGGGTGGCGCATCGCTGAAAAAGGCGATGAGCCATATGTGGATTACGTCCGAAGGCGTCTTTGGCATCGCGCTTGGTGTTTCGACCAAATTCGTTTTCCTCTTCGTTCTCTTTGGTGCGCTTTTGGATAAGGCGGGGGCCGGAAACTACTTTATCAAAATGGCGTTCGGAGCCCTTGGCCACCTCAAAGGTGGCCCTGCGAAAGCGGCCGTTGTTGGCTCTGCAGCCACCGGCCTTATCTCTGGGTCTTCCATCGCCAACGTTGTCACCACCGGCACATTCACGATCCCACTGATGAAACGCGTGGGCTTTAGCTCGGAACAAGGTGGCGCGGTCGAAGTGGCCTCATCCGTCAACGGTCAGATCATGCCCCCCGTTATGGGCGCGGCGGCCTTCTTAATGGTGGAATACGTCGGCATTTCCTACGTCGAAGTCATCACCCACGCGTTCCTGCCCGCGACCATTTCCTACATCGCGCTGGTCTATATCGTTCACCTCGAAGCGGTGAAACGCAACATGCCTGTCCTTGGCAACCGAGTGGTATCCATGGGCAAAACCATCGGCGGCATGGCGGCGTTTTTCGTTGGCTTCGCCCTGCTCTGCTATGGCGTCCAATACCCCGTTAAAGCCATTACATCGATCCTCCCTGCGTCTGGCCTGATCCTCTCGGCATTGGTTTTCCTCACCTATGTCGCCCTGCTCTATTTTGCGGCTGGGGTCCCTGATCTAGAGCCAGACGACCCCCATGCAAAGGAAGTCGAGCTGCCCGTGGTGGGCGAGATCTATAAATCGGGTCTCTATTTCCTGCTGCCTATCGTAGTGCTGGTCTACTTCCTGATGATCGAACAGAAATCCCCGGGCCTCTCGGCCTTCTGGGCAACCGCTCTGCTGTTCGTGATCCTTCTCACACAACGCCCGCTGAAAGCCATTTTCCGCGGCGAAAGTGAAACCATAGAGCGGTTCAAAGACGGAATTGTTGACCTGCTTCAAGGCTTGGTCGACGGAGCTCGCAATATGATCGGTATCGGTCTCGCGACTGCGACCGCAGGTGTTATCGTTGGCACCGTGACCCTGACAGGGGTAGGTCAGGTCATGGCTGATCTTGTCGAGTTCCTCTCCGGCGGCAACCTCATCCTCATGCTTGTCATGGTTGGCCTCTTGTCCCTCGTCCTCGGTATGGGACTCCCCACGACGGCCAACTACATTGTCGTGTCATCATTGATGGCTGGGGTTGTCGTCGAATTAGGCGCGCAGTCGGGGCTGATCGTTCCGCTGATCGCGGTGCACCTCTTTGTGTTCTATTTCGGTATTATGGCGGATGTGACACCGCCGGTGGGTCTGGCGAGCTTTGCTGCGGCTGCTGTGTCGGGCGGTGATGCGATCAAGACAGGATTCGTGGCCTTCTTCTACAGCCTGCGCACCGTGGCCCTGCCGTTTGTGTTCATCTTCAACACTGACTTGCTGCTGATCGACGTGACGCTTGCACAAGGGATACTCGTCTTTGTGACCGCCAGTATTGCGATCCTTGTCTTCACCGCGGGCACCATGGGCTACTTTGTCACCAAAAGCCGTATCTATGAGAGCGTCGCGCTGATCCTCATCGCCTTCTCACTGTTCCGTCCGGACTTCTTCCTCGATCGGATCCAACCGCCGTTCACGGATGTCGCCCCAACCGCGCTCGCGCAGACAGTTGAAAACGCGAGCCCCGGCACCGAGCTTAGGATTGTCGTCAACGGCCCTGACTTTGACACCGGAGATCTCAAGGACACGACCCTCGTGCTGGCGATCGACGACACGCCGGCGGCGGGCCGCATGGACGCCTTTGGCCTCTTGACCTTTGAAGAAGACGGCAAGCTGATCATGGAAGAGCCGCTCTTTGGCACGCCTTTCGCAACCACGTTGCAGGGCTATGACTTCTATGCCGATGATCTGGTGACCGTTAAGGAAATCAAAGCCCCAGCCGATCAGATGCCCAAAGAGCTTCTGTTCATCCCGGGTCTGATCCTCTTGGCCTTCATCTACTTCCTGCAACGCGCCCGCGCCTCGAAAGAAGGAGTTCCAGCATGAGCCGCCCAGTCCTATGTGCCATCGATATTTCAAACACTGGCAAAGATGATGCGGTCCTGAAAGAGGCCAAACGGCTCGCGGATCTGGACGGCGCGCAGCTGGATGTGGTCACCGTTATCCCTGATTTCGGCAAAAGTCTTGTTGCGGGGTTCTTTGACCAAAGCCACCATGACGATGCGGTCGCCTCGGCCAAAACTGCGCTGAAAGAACAGATCACCGCAAGTCTTGGGGCGGACGCTGACGCTGCCGTGCGCCATGTGGTTGCGACGGGCACCGCCTATGAGGAAATCCTGCGCGTCGCGAAGGAAACCGGCTGCGGGCTGATCGTGATTGGCGCGCATAAACCAGATTTTGCCGACTATCTGCTTGGTCCCAATGCCGCGCGCGTTGTGCGGCACTCGACCTGTTCCGTTCATGTTGTTCGCTAATAGACCCTTTAAATGACCCATAATTTCGCGCCGATTTCCGACGCCGACTGGCCCGAGGAAATCGCAAACATGCTGCCAGGTTTTGCGGGCGGCTTGAACGTCTATCGCACCATGGCTCACCACCCTGCCTTGCTGCAGGCCTGGTCTGCACTGCGCGAACATGTGGTCAATCAGACGTCACTGGGTGCTTTGCGCAGCGAAGTGGTCATCCTACGCACAGGAATGCGTCTGGGCTCAAGTTATGAATGGCAGCAGCACATCATTCGCGCGCGCAAGGCGGGGTTGTCAGACAAGCGGATTTCGCAATTGAATGGTGCGATCGATCAGATCCAGCACGACGAAGACCGGTTGCTGGCCCAAACCGTTGATATGCTGTTTGACAAGCATGGGCTCAGCGCAGAAGTACAAGAGCAACTCACAGGATTGATTGGCAAAAAAGGCGTTATCGACCTCATGGCAACCATCGGGTTTTATTCGACGCTTGGCTTCATCCTGAACAGTTTTGATACTCCTTTGGACGGCGATATCGCGCAGGAACTGACGCGTAGCCCGTTGACAGCGTAACAGGCGCTTGTCGCGAACTCATTTCCCCTTAGAGTGCTGATTAAGCAGCAAATCAGGGGCAGCGCATGACACAGGCATCTATTCCACCGACAATGATGGCGGTCGTGACCACAGGGAATGGTGGCTACGACAAGCTGGTCTATCGTGAAGAACCAACACCGCAGCCCGATGCTGGCGAGGTTTTGCTGCGCGTGCTCGCAGCGGGCGTGAACAACACCGAGATCAACACGCGACTCGGGTGGTATTCCTCGACCGTTACGGGCGACACAGAATCAACCGCTGAGGTGCAGGCCGAAAAGGGCGAGCAGAAGGCCGATGGCGGCTGGAACAAAGCCACGCCCTTCCCCTTCATCCAAGGCACAGATTGTTGCGGCGAGGTGGTGGCTCTGGGCGAAGGCGCACCCTCTTCGCTCTTTGGCAAGCGCGTCATCGTGCGCGCCTGTATGCGCCCGAATGGCTATGACACGATGGACAACATCTGGATGGCCTCGGATTTCGACGGAGCCTTTGCCCAATATGTCAAAGTCCCCGCCTCGGAAGTTTTCGCCGTCGACTGCGACTGGAGCGACGCCGAGCTCGCCACCATCCCCTGCGCCTATGGCACGTCGGAAAACATGCTGCACCGCGCGCAGGTGTCATCTGGTGAAACCGTTCTTGTGGCTGGTGCGTCGGGCGGCGTAGGTTCTGCGACCGTGCAACTTGCCAAGAGACGCGGCGCGACGGTGATCGCAATCACCAGCCCTTCGAAAGTCGACGACCTGAAAGCGCTTGGCGCGGATCAAGTGGTGTCGCGCGGTGCCGATTTGGTCGACGTTCTGGGAGATGAAAGCGTCGACGTTGTGGTAGACAACGTAGCCGGTGATCAATTCCCTCAGATGCTAAAAGTTCTCAAACGCGGCGGGCGATTGGTGTCGAGCGGTGCTATCGCTGGCCCGATCGTGGCGCTGGATATGCGCGATATGTATCTGAAGGATATCACCCTGATTGGCAGCACCGCTTGGGACGAGCCCGTTTTTCCAAACTTAGTTGGCTATATCGAACGTGGCGAAATCCGGCCTCTGCTGGCCAAGACCTTCCCCCTGAAAAACATAGCACAGGCGCAGGCTGAATTCCTTGAAAAGAAACATCTCGGCAACTTCGTCCTGATCCCGCCGCAGGACTAGGGCTCAACGAAACGCAGGAGTGGTTTGTAAAGACGCCCGGGGCGTTCAAAGGCCTGAAGGGCTGCCTGCCAATGCACGGCTGCAAACCCTTCGACACCTGGCAGATCAGTATCTTGCAACCGTGGCCACAGGGTCTGAAAGCCCACCTGCCACGCCTCTGGTGACAGATCTTTCAACCGATCCCGCAGGTGAAAACGCCGCAAATTCGCGCGCGTCTGCGCATTTGGAAAGACGCTTTGGCCAGACAAGAGGCCATAGCCCACGAACTCTCCGTCTGGCATTGCGTTCAGGATCGACAGGCCCAGAGGTCCGCCGACCGCATCAAACACCAGCCGCGTTGAAGCAGCGATGGATTGGATCAGCGGCGTATCGCTTTCGTGCACTGGCACGACACCCATCGCCTCAAGCGCCGCGCGCCGTTCTGGCGACCGGTAGATCCCAATCACCTCACTCGCGCCATCTTCACGCGCCCATTGCGCAAGAATTGAGGCGATGAATGACCCCGCGCCCGTCAGGACGACGCGTTTGCCCTGCGCAGGCCATTCGCGCAAAAGATATTGCGCCGTCAGAGGGTTAATATACCCCCGCGCGGCCACTTCCAGAGGCACATCCTCAGGCACCGGCACCGCAATGCTTGGATCACAATCCACAATTTCCTGCCACGTCCCATCCCCACGCAGAGGGAGCGCCAAGCGACCGATAAGGTTCTGGTAGGCTTCAGGCGCCTCAACCACCTCGCCGACACCTTCATATCCCGCAGTCATCGGCGGCGTGATCAGATGCTTATAAGCCCCCGTGATCGGGATCAGGTCCGACGGGTTTATCGGCGCGGCCAGCATCTTCACACGCAGCTTGTTCGGATCCCGACCTTCCGTCGCAACACGCTCAAAGGACAGAACATCCTGAGGACGTCCAAACTCGGCGTAGCGCAAAGCGAGGTGGGTTTGTTTTGAGGTGTCCATGAGCCCGTTTCAATCCAAAAACTGCCCGTTGTTAAGCCTTATGTAGACTAAGCGCACAAGTCAAAAGTCGGGCTCGCAGGGCAATCTACGCCACGTCGCGAGCGCAGAGGCTGCGCAAGCAGTCGTTGAAAGCGCAACGTTGCAAATGCAACTTAAATATCTGAAATAAAATAACTAAACCAAATCACCTAGATAGCGACCTGTTAGCGAAAACGTTGCAAGACTGCGTGGAAACCAACGCCTCTCAAGCATTGACTCACCGGCCCGCACTCATTATCCGCCCTGCCTAACCCGCGGGATCTCCGCCAGTCTGTGTAAGTCGCGTTTTGATCGAATTAACTGACGTCTCTGTCTCCTACAACGATAAGGTTGTGCTCTCTGAGGTCTCTTTGCGCCTCACAGAACGCCGCATTGGCGTGATTGGCAGCAATGGCAGCGGCAAAAGCACCTTTGCGCGGCTTTTGAACGGGTTGCTTCCGCCAGATCGCGGCACGGTCACCGTGGATGGGCTGGACACCAAGACACAAGCCAAGGACGTTCGCCAAAAGGTCGGCTTTGTGTTTCAGAATCCCGACAACCAGATTGTCTTTCCCCTGGTCGAAGAAGACATCGCGTTTGGTATGAAGAACCTCGGCTTTGACAAGGCGACCATCGCGGCCAAAACCGAAGAGGCGCTGAAACGCTATGACCTCTGGAATCATCGCACACATGCGGCGCAATTCCTGAGTGGCGGTCAGAAACAGCTCTTGGCAATCTCGGGCGTTCTGGTGATGGAGCCGAGCTATATCGTATTTGACGAGCCAACCACGCTTTTGGATCTGCGCAACAAGCTCACGGTGACACGCGCCATTCGAGAGCTGGAGCAAACAGCCATCGTTGTGACCCACGACCTCGATCTGATCGCCGATTTCGATCGCGTCATCGTTTTTGCAGACAACCGCGTGATGGCCGATGACGTGCCAAGCGTCGCGATCCGAAAATACCGCGAGGCGATGGGCGATGTTTGATCTTTATCGTCCCGGCACGTCCTTTTTGCACCGCGCGCCTGCGGGTGGAAAGGTTATGGCTTTGTTCGTTCTCGGCACGCTGGCCTTTATTGTCGATGACATCCGCTTCATTTTCGCGGGCCTTGCCCTGACCCTCCTGCTCTATCCCATCTGTGGATTGAAGCTGAAAAACGCATGGGCACAGATCCGCCCCACGCTTTGGATCCTGATCGCGATCTTCATCGCGCAGGCGATTTTCAACACGTGGCAACTGGGCGTTTTTGTGATCGCGCGCTTTGGGCTTTTGCTCTTGCTCGCAGGGCTTCTGACTCTGACAACCCGCGCCTCTGACATGATTGACGGTATCGAGCGGGGCCTCCCGTTCCTGCGTCCGCTCGGCGTGAACCCCGCGAAAGTGAGCCTCGCCCTATCGCTGGCGCTACGGTTCATTCCGGTGCTTGCCCAAATTACCCGAGAGGTGCGCGAAGCCCAGCGCGTGCGTGGGTTGGAAAACAGCGTGATCGCCCTCGCGGTCCCCCTTTTCGTGCGCACCTTGCGCATGTCTGACGATATTGCCGACGCCATCGAGGCGCGCGGCTACCGACCTTAACGATTGAGAAAACGAAGGACACAGTGATGACCCTTAACACCCGCGACATCGTGATGATCGCACTTTTTGCGGCGCTAACCGCCGCGCTCGGCCTGTTCCCACCGATCACCCTGCCAATCGCAGGCGGCGTGCCGATCACGGCGCAATCAATGGGCTGCATGCTCGCAGGCGCTCTGGCAGGCGCGAAACGCGGCGGCCTGGCGCTGGCGCTCTTTGCTCTGTTGGTCGCAATCGGTCTGCCCTTGATGGCTGGCGGCCGCGGCGGGTTCGGCCTGTTCCTGACCCCATCAGGCGGCTTTATCATCGGCTTTGCCGCCGCAGCCTTTGTGATCGGCTGGCTCTTTGCGCGTCATTCTGGCGAAGTGCCTCTGGTGACCTCGATAATCTACATCGCCATTGGTGGCATCGGCGTGGTCTACCTCTTTGGTATTCCGTGGTGGGCCTATACTGCCGAGCAGAGCATCGCTGTCGTTGCTGGCAAATGCACGGTCTTCCTACCAGGTGACTCGATCAAAGTCGTGCTGGCTGCGCTGATCGCGCGCGGCGTACGCAGGTCTTATCCGGGCCTCTGAACTGCCCAGACAAATTGACAAAGAAAGCGCGGCATCTTTGGTGTCGCGCTTTTTTCATGGAAGGTGGGTCGCTAAGGCCGTGCGCAAAGCTTCCGGTATCTCCAGTGACGCACCCGAAGCCTTGTCGACGCAAATCCAGACGATGTCAGCCGAGGCGCAGTTCCGTTCACCAACGACCATCATCAACTGAAAACTCAAGCTAGATCGCCCAAGACGCGCGAGCTTTGTCGCAACCACGATCTCTTCGTCATAGTAGCAAGGCGCTTCATAGGTCACCTCGATCTTGCGGACCAAAAAGACATACTGTCCATTGGGAGCAAAATCCGCGTCAAGCCCCGCTTGCCTCAGTGCATGACTTAAGGCGGCCTCAAAATGGCTGACATAGGCCGCATTATGCATGTGCCCATGCATGTCGATGTCCCGAAACGGAAGCCTGATCCGATAGCTGCTGTCCATCTGCGCCCTCTATCTGCCATGTCGCTTCTCTTTATGCGGCTGCGCCCTTTGCATCAAGAAAGGCCACGGCGCTCAACATCAGATTTCCTCTCGCCCCAAAGCAGGATAAAGAGGCCCGACTATCAGGAAAGGACCCCCATGCCCCTGCGCGCGGCCTTGGCTCATTTTGCACAAACGCAGCCGGATAAGCTGGCCGTATCCATCGATGCACGCAGTGTTTCGTTTCGCGATCTCTATGAACGCAGCCAGCGGCTCGACGGATTTCTGGCCACACTGGAGCGACAGGAGAGATCCCATGCATCGGTCCAAAACGTGCCGCTGATTGCGATCCACCTGGGCAACCACGCGGCTCTGCCGGAACTTTTGGCAGCCGCTCTGGCGGGGTCGTGCTGTGTCATGCTGCTGGACCCTCTGCTGCCTGAGGCCACAGTGCAAGCGACGCTTGATCGTTTGCCACCGGATGCATTGTTCTCCGCTTCGGGCGACGCGACTTTCTCCATCAAAGCGCCCGTCTTTTCGGTGACCTCGCAGGAATGCCTCGATCCTCTGATCGCCGCGGGAACCATTCCCAGTAAGCCCCCAAGCCCCACAGACCCATTCATGGTTGCCTTTACCTCGGGCACAACGTCGACCCCAAAGGCCTTCGCCCGAGACCGCGCCAGCTGGCAGAGGTCTTTGGCGCGCGGACAGACGCATTTTGCTGTTCATACAGACCTCAGCACCTTGGCCCCGGGGCCATTGGTCCATGGCTTGTCGCTCTATGCTTTGGCTGAGACCCTGCACGCGGGTGCGAGTTTTCACGCTTTGGGGAAATTTTCGGCCGAAGGCGTTGCGTCGATTGTGGCACGCGAGGACATCAAACGCCTGGTCTGCGTCCCAACGATGCTGGAAGCGCTAAGCGTGCATGGCGCGCCATTGCCGCAACTGTCTCAGATCACCACAGCGGGCGCGAAACTGAACCCGGATCTCTTGGCCAAAACGCGAGAGGTGGCCCCTTCCGCCGAGGTCACCGAATATTACGGCGCGTCGGAACTGGGCTTTGTGACCACAATCACGCATCTTGCGGACGGCGGCGATGCACAAAGCGTGGGCCCATGCTTTCCAGAGGTCGAAATCGACATTCGGTCTCCTAATGCAGATGGCAACGGAGAAGTCTGGGTGAAAAGCGACCTGATCATCGAGGACTACCTCTGGCGCGATGATGATCGCGGGTTCCGGCGCGAAGGGGCCTGGAGCACCGTCGGCGATATCGGGCGCATGATTGGTGGAGCGTTGCATCTGACCAGCCGCGCGGGCGGGATGGTGACGTCGGGTGGCAACAATATCTATCTGGAAGAGGTCGCGGCGCATCTGCGACGTCACCCAGCCATTCAGGACGCCGTGGTCTTGGGCATTGCAGACAGCTACTTGGGCACCAGGTTGGTGGCCATTGTTTCTGTCGTGACCCACTTGGAACATGCTGACCTACTAGAGCATTGCCAAACAGGCCTGCAAAAATACAAAATCCCACGCGATATGTATCGTGTTTCAGACTGGCCCATGACCTCCAGCGGCAAGATCGCAACCGGTCAGCTAGAGACTTGGATTGAAGAAAAGGACGACCGGCTTGCACCGCTTTGAGCCGCCAGACACCCATCAGCCGGTGATCATCGCCGCACGTCGCACGCCGATTGCGCGCGCAGGCGGTGCGTTGCGCGCGGTTGAGCTTGAGGATCTGGCGGCCCCTGTTCTGCAAGCGGTTTTGGCAGATAGCGGCGTCTCTGCGTCAGAGGTCGATGAGGTCATTCTGGGCAATGCGACCGGAGGCGGCGGCAACATCGCGCGGCTATCGGCGCTTCGCGCTGGGCTTGGGGTCGATGTGGCGGGCGTCACCGTTGACAGGCAATGCGGCTCTGGTCTTGAGGCGATTATGATGGCTTGCAACCTGATCGCTGCAGGCGCAGCTGATGTCATTTTGGCGGGTGGCGTTGAAAGCACCAGTCGAGCGCCCATCCGTATGCGGCGTTCAACGCAGGACGGTGAGCCACCAGAACCATACGCTCGCGCACGGTTTTCCACTGACGAGATTGGCGACCCTGACATGGGCATCGCCGCTGAAAACGTCGCGCAGCGCTTTGGGATCACGCGGGCGCGCGCCGATGGATTTGCCCTGCAAAGCCATCGGCGCGCCTGTCTCGCCCAGGATGCAGGATCCTTTGACACCGAGATCGTGCCGATTGAAACCGAGACCGCCCATTACCTGACCAAAGATGACGGCCCCCGCAAAGACACCTCTCTTGAGAAACTCGCGCAGCTGAGGCCCGCGTTCAAAGACAACGGCGTCGTTACGGCGGGAAATGCCTGCCCTCTGAATGACGGAGCCTCCGTCGTGCTTGTCACAAGCTTGGCCAAAGCTCGCGCACTGAATGTCTCTGCAGCGCTGACATATGCAGGTGGTGCCTCTGCAGGCGTAGATCCAAACATCCTCGGCATCGGTCCGGTGGCCTCTACCCGGAAATTGCTCACGAAACACCCAGAGCTTTCCCCAGACAACGCGCGCTTCATTGAGTTCAACGAAGCCTTCGCAGCACAAGTTCTCGCCTCGCTGGACGCGCTGAACATTGAGGAAACTCGGGTCAATCTAGACGGAGGGGCTCTGGCATTAGGCCACCCCTTCGGAGCCTCAGGTGCCGTGCTTGTGACTCGCCTGTTTCACCAATTCCGCCCGCTGCCGACGTCCGATGCAAAGTCAAATCTGGGCCTCGCCATGATGGGCATAGGCGGCGGCATGGGCCTTACGGCGGCCTTTCGATATAAGAGGCTGACATGAGCTTTGCATCGATCTTGATCACTGGCGCCAGCGGCGGTCTGGGAGCGGCATTATCCAAGGAATTGGCGGGGCCGGATGTGACCCTCGTTTTGGTCGGCCGCAATCTGGAACGCCTGACTGCCGTCGCCGAGGCTTGCGCAGCTCAGGGCGCCAACGCCCACCCCTTGCAACTGGATTTGACTGATCAGGATGCCGCGTTGATCCAACTGACCAAGGCAGATCAAACCCACAAGTTCGACCTTGCCATCGCCAACGCAGGCGTCGCCTATGGCCGCGAAACGCCAGAACTTGCCCGCAGCACAACCGCGACAAATGTCCTGGGCGTGCTCAGCACCATCCAAGCCGTCGAGCCCGGCATGGTGGCACGCGGCAAGGGACAGATTGGCTTGATCAGCTCTCTGGCCGCCTTTCGAACCCTCGGAGGCCCTGCGGCCTATGCGGCCAGCAAAGCCTGGGTGCGCCTTTTTGGGGAAGCCATGCGCGGGCGGCTGGCGCGCAAGGGTGTCGGCGTCACGGTGATCTGCCCGGGGTTCGTGGATACGCCGATGGTAGACGACCGCACCCGTGCCCAGTTTGGCGCCTCTATGATGCCCGCCGACAAAGCCGCGCAAAAGATCGTCAAAGCGCTTGCGAAAAACCACGCGCGCCTGTCGTTTCCCTCAGGCTTTTCCTTGCGCACATGGTGGCTGTCTACCCTGCCTGCCTGGTGGACAGATCGCAAAATTCGCCGCGCTGCGCGCAAGGCCTCTAAGCAAACAAATCTTTGAAGTCTTCGCGCAGAACGCTCTTTTGCACTTTACCCATCGTATTGCGTGGTAGGGCTTCGAGGATCACCAATTTCTTCGGGTGTTTGAACTTCGCCAAGGACTGCGAAACCGCCGCTGCAATTGCCTCTAGATCAGGGGTTTGCCCAGGCAATGGCACAAGCACACCAACGGGGCTCTCGCCAAAATCAGGATGGGGCACCGCGATCACCGCGCTTTCCAGAACGCCCGGCTGGTCATCCAAAATCTGTTCGATTTCTTTGGGATAGATATTGAACCCGCCAGAGATGATCAGATCTTTGTTGCGCCCCAGAATGTGGACATAGCCATCGCCGTCCACTTTCCCCAGATCGCCCGTGATAAAAAACCCGTCGTCCCGCAACTCCGCGGCTGTTTTTTCGGGCATCTGCCAATAGCCCTGAAACACATTGGGGCCGCGCACTTCGAGGACGCCGATCTCTCCGGCAGGCAAGGTGTCCCCGGTTTCGGGGTCCGTGATCTTGAGCTCTACGTCAGGCAGAGGAAAGCCGACGGTGCCTGCGCGCCGGTCTCCGTCATAGGGGTTTGACGTGTTCATATTGGTTTCCGTCATCCCGTAACGTTCCAGAATACGGTGGCCGGTGCGCTCTTCGAATTGCACATGGGTTTCGGCCAAAAGAGGAGCCGAGCCAGACACGAAAAGCCGCATATGAGATGTCAGCTCTTGGGTAAACCGCGCATCGTTCAGCAGACGTGTGTAAAAGGTCGGAACCCCCATCAGGCTTGTGGCACGGGGCATAAGCTCGATCATCTGATCCAGATCGAACTTCGGCATAAAGATCATCTTGCCGCCCACCAAAAGCATCACATTGGTGGCCACGAACAAACCATGGGTGTGAAAAATCGGCAAAGCGTGCAAGAGCACGTCGGATCCATCAAACCGCCACTCCTTCACGAGCGTCTGAGCATTGGACAACAGATTGTGCTGAGACAGCATGGCCCCTTTAGAGCGACCCGTCGTCCCCGAGGTATAGAGAAACGCCGCAAGATCGCTCCCGTCGCGCGCAACGGTCTCAAACTGCGTGATGCCGTCCGATTTCTGCGCAAGACTTCCTGAGCCATCCGCGTTCAAAGTCTCAACCGGAACTCCGATGATGGAAATCGCATCGGATTTAGCACCGTCACAGACCACCAGTTTGGCGCCGCTGTTTTCGATGAAATAACGCAGCTCATCGACTGTATAGCCTGTGTTCAGCGGCAAAAACACGACGCCCGCCTGAATACAGCCCGCAATCAACGCCAAAGCCTGCGGAGATTTCTCGACCTGAATGGCCAAACGATCCCCGGCAGCCATACCCAGATCCGCGATCGCCTGCGCAAAGCCGGCGGCTTGGGCTACGAACTCACGATAAGTGATCTCTTGACCGTCAGGCAGAATAAGAAAGGTGTCAGAGTTCTCTGCGTGGCACCCAAACAGGGCGTCATAAAGAGGATTGGCCATAAAACTACCTGTGGTTTCAGCAAGCTCAGCGTCTTATAGGGGCAGGTCATTGCAAAGCCAACAAAAGCGGACAGGCGGATATCCTAAAATTCTTGTCACGATACAAAATGTTTATTCAACTGTCCTATGACCCTAGGTTATGCTTAACCTAGACGCGGCAAAGGCCCTGTTTATTTAAAAACGCTCAAGACTTCATATGACGATCAAAACCATCGCGACGACTCCGATAGCTGGTCAGAACCCCGGCACCAGCGGACTGCGCAAAAAGACTGCTGTTTTTCAAAGCCCTAACTTTCTGGAAAACTACGTTCAATCCATCTTCGACGGCATTGGCGGCGTAGAGGGCAAACGTTTTGTGATCGGCGGGGATGGACGGTTTTTCAATCGTCAGGCCATCGATGTGATCCTGCGTATGGCTGCGGCCAATGGCGTCGCTGAATGTATTGTGGGGCGCGACGGCTTACTGTC
Organism: Cognatishimia activa; assembly: GCF_017798205.1. Classification (NCBI taxonomy): domain Bacteria; kingdom Pseudomonadati; phylum Pseudomonadota; class Alphaproteobacteria; order Rhodobacterales; family Paracoccaceae; genus Cognatishimia; species Cognatishimia activa. Next base: position 366,107 of record NZ_CP060010.1, read on the forward strand.
GACGCCCGCGGCGTCCCATCTGATCAGACTTAATAAAACCGATGGGGGGCTGATCCTTTCTGCAAGTCACAACCCCGGCGGCCCGAATGCCGATTTCGGTTTGAAATTCAACGGAGCAAATGGCGGACCAGCTTCCGAAGCGGTGACCGCGAAGATCTTTGACGCATCTCAAAACATACAAGAATATCAAATCCTTGACGCCGCCCCCGTAGATTTGAGGCTTGAAAGGACAACAAAGCTCGGAGACATGTCAGTCAAGGTCATCGACCCGGTTGCTGACTATGCAGCCTTGATGGAAAGCCTGTTTGATTTCGACGCCATTCGCACGCTGTTTCAAAACGGTTTCCGTATGTCTTTCGATGCCATGCTGGCAGTAACAGGGCCATATGCAAAAGAGATTTTTGAGAACCGCCTGGGTGCAAAACATGGCACGGTGATAAACGGCGAGCCCAGCCATGACTTTGGCGGAGGCCACCCCGACCCCAACCCAATCTGGGCGCGGGAACTGATGGCGATCATGCATTCTGACACGCCTCCGGATTTCGGAGCGGCCTCGGATGGGGATGGCGACCGCAATATGATCACCGGGCCTCGGCGCTATGTCTCCCCTTCGGACAGTTTGGCGATTTTGGCGGATCTGGCACATCTGGCACCGGCCTATAAAGATGGGCTTGCAGGGGTTGCGCGGTCTATGCCCACGTCCTGTGCGGTGGATCGCGTTGCCGCGGCCAAGGGCATCGAAGGTTTTGAAACCCCAACGGGCTGGAAATTCTTCGGCAACCTTTTGGACGCGGGTCGCGCAACACTGTGCGGAGAAGAGAGCGCGGGCACCGGCTCGGACCATGTACGCGAGAAAGACGGGCTTTGGGCGGTGCTCTTGTGGCTGAATATTTTTGCAGTCACCGGCAAGTCGATGGATCAGATCCTTGCCGATCACTATGCCGCCTATGGTCGTACCTACTATAGCCGCCATGACTATGAGGCCGTTGAAAGCGATAAAGCCAACGCGCTGATGTCCGCGTTGCGCACCAAACTTCCGGACCTTGCTGGACAAGTGGTCAACGGTTTGACGATCAAAGCGGCAGACGAATTTGCCTATGACGACCCCGTGGATGGCTCTCGATCCGAAGGCCAAGGTCTGCGCATTCTGTTTGAAGGCGACGCGCGCGCGGTCTTTAGATTGTCTGGCACGGGCACCGAAGGCGCGACGTTGCGCGTTTATCTCGAAAAACTGGAAACCGCGAAGAACAAGTTCAAAGCGGACCCGCAAAAGGCTTTGGCCAATGTGATTGCTGCGGCTGAAACTTTGGCCGGGATCAAAGCACACACAGGTCGCTCAGCACCTGACGTCATTACATAAAAAACCCCTCCGCGCAGGGCCGCGAAGGGGTTTGTGCTCCGTCTAACCCTAGCTCTAGACGAAGCGATTGACGTAGTTTTCCAAAATTTCCTGACGACCGGAGCGTGGGGCTGGGTTGATGCCTTCAGACAAAACGCGCTCTGAAATCGAGGCGAGATCGCTGTTCAGCATCGTTTCGGCCTCTGGCGTTTTCCAGCCCGCATATCGGTCATCCAGTGCCTTCTGCAAGCCACCATCTTCGACCATTGCCGCCGCCGCCTTAAAGCCGCGCGCGCAGACATCCATGCCACCCGCGTGGCTCGCAATAAGGTCAATCGGGTCAATGGACTGCCGACGAATTTTGGCGTCAAAATTCGTCCCGCCCGCGCCCAGACCACCGGCTTGGATGATGTGGTAATAGGTCAGCGCGACTTCGGGCACGTTGTTAGGGAATTGATCCGTGTCCCAGCCAGACTGATAGTCATTGCGGTTCATATCAATCGACCCCAGCATGCCCTCCGAGGCTGCGACCGCGATCTCATGCTCAAAGCTGTGACCGGCAAGGATCGCGTGACCCTGTTCAAGGTTCAGCTTCACCTCATTTTCCAAGCCGTATTTGCGCAGGAACCCGATGCAGGTCGCCGCATCATAGTCATACTGATGCTTGGACGGCTCTTGTGGCTTTGGTTCGACCAAGATCTGCCCTTTGAAGCCGATCTTGTGCTTATAGTCGACAACCATCGAAAGGAAGCGCCCCATGTGATCCAGCTCTTGGCCCATGTCGGTATTCAGCAGCGTCTCATAGCCCTCACGACCACCCCAGAGCACATAGTTCTCGCCACCCAGCTTGTGGGTTGCGTCCATGCAGCCCTTTACTGTCGCAGCGGCAAAAGCAAAGACATCAGGATCCGGGTTTGTTGAGGCACCACCCATCCAGCGCATGTGGCTGAACATATTGGCGGTGCCCCAGAGGAGTTTTGTGCCTGTCTCTTGCATCTTTTCACCGATGTAGTCGGTGATTTCATTCAAGGTCGACAGGTTGTCGGCAAAGTTGCCCTGCTCGGGACGAATGTCCGCGTCATGCCAGCAGAAGTAGGGCGCATTCAGGATGTCAAACATCTCGAATGCCACATCTGCTTTCATCTTGGCGCGGCCCATATCGTCCTGAGGATGCCAGGGCCGAACCAGCGTCTGACCACCGAAAGGGTCGCCCCCTTCCCACGCGAAGCTGTGCCAATAGGCGATGGCAAAGCGCAGGTGCTCCTCCATCCGTTTGCCCATGACGATCTCGTCGGGGTTATAGTGCCGAAAGGCCAGATCGCTGGTGCAATCAACGCCCTCATAGGCGAGCTTTTCGATACCGTCAAAGAACCCGGTGCTCATTTTCTTATTCCTTTTTAGTGCGTTAGATTATTTTTCGCCCGGCTTTTTGCCGAGAATAATCATACCCAACAGATCGTCATCCGTGACGTCTTCCACGTCGACAGTTCCTACCAATTGACCGTTTTTCATGACCGACGCCCGGTCACAAAGTTCCATCACCGCATGGACATCGTGGTCGATCAAAAAGATCCCAATGCCTTGGGCTTTAAGTTGCTTGATCAGATCCGCGACCATTTGCGTTTCGTGCGGACCGAGCGCAGCGGTCGGCTCGTCCATGATCAGGATCTTGGCGTTGAAATAGACCGCCCGTGCAATCGCAACGGACTGGCGTTGACCACCCGACAAGGCCGAAACCGGATCGCTGAACTTCTGGAAGTTCGGGTTAAGCCGCGCCATGATCTTGCGGCATTCCGCTTCCATGGCCTGATCATCCACCAAGCCCAGCGGTGTGACCAACTCGCGCCCCAGAAAGAGGTTTGAGGCCGCATCAAGGTTATCTGCCAGCGCCAGCGTCTGATAGATCGTCTCGATATTATGGTCGCGCGCATCGCGGGGGTTGGTGATTTCCACCTTGTCGCCATTGATGCGGATTTCGCCGCTGTCCATCTGATAGGCGCCCGAGAGCACTTTGATCAGCGTGGACTTCCCAGCCCCGTTGTGGCCCAACAGGCCGACAACTTCGCCCGGATGCAGATCGACGCTCACATGGTCGACCGCCTTAATGCCGCCGAAGGCAATCGAGATGTCTTTCATCTCGACCAGCGGGGTTGCGCCCTGAGCGCGGAGTTCTTTTGCAGTCGCCATTATTTCGCTCCCACACGTTTACGATAGACGATGTCGATGAAGACAGCGAGGACGAGGACAGTGCCAACAACGATGTTCTGGAACGGCGCATCCACACCAACCATCGCCATGCCGGACTGAAGCGCCTGCATGATCAATGCGCCAAGGATCGCGCCATAGATCGTCCCTGCTCCCCCAGCGAGCGCCGTGCCCCCGATGACTGCCGCCGCGATAACACGAAGCTCGTCGAGTGTGCCGATGTCGTTTGAGTGGTTCGCCAGACGGGCTGAGGCGACGACTGCGGACAATGCACAGAGGAAACCCATCAGCGCAAAGATCTTGACGGTCAGGAAGCGGGTGTTGATGCCCGACAGTTCCGCCGCATCCGGGTTGCCGCCGGTTGCATAGATATAGCGGCCCAGACGCGTGCGTTTCGCCACCATCGTCATGACAATCGCCACAGCGATCAGGATCAGAACCGAGATCGGCAGGCCGTATCCAACCGTCAGACCTTCCGGCATCACCTCGCCGCGTGCTTCAAACATACGCTCCAAACGGCGGGTCGGGATGTTGTAGCTGTTCAGGATCCAAACAAAGCCCAGGATCGCGGCCGTGATGATCCCAGAGATCGTGGCTTCCGCCCAGACCGGCTTCACACCAAACCCATGTGCGGCTTTCGCACGGCGGCTGCTCCAGAGTGTCCAGACGGCCGCAGCGGCAGCGATCAGACCGATAATCCAGCTCCATGTGGTGCCGAGCGTTCCGTTGGTGCCGCCAAAGATCAGGAAAGTGCTGTCCAGCGGACCTTTGGTCTGACCGCTGGTTAGATACCACGCCACGTTGCGCCACACGAGAAAGCCGCCAAGCGTCACGATAAAGGCCGGAATTGCGAGATAGCCAACCATCCAACCCTGGAAGGCCCCGATCAAGGTGCCCACGGCGAGACCAGCGACAATGGTGATCGCCCACGTCATCGGGTGGTCCAACCCAAAGCCAAGCGTGCCCGGCAGCCATTCGGTCTGGATCATCGCCATAACGGCGGAACAGGTCGCCAGCAGCGCACCGACCGAGAGGTCAATGTGGCGATTTACGATCACAAAGACCATGCCCGAGGCCATGATGGCCACCGACACTGTCTGGATCGACAGGTTAAATATGTTGCGGGGTGTCAGGAAACGTCCATCGGTGAAGATGTTGAATCCAATACACAGAATTACAAACGCGCCAATCATACCCAAAAGCCGAGCGTCCAGTTCCAACTGTTGGAACAGGCCCTTGGCTTCTTTCTTGGGGATTGGCTGAGACGTGGTGTCGGTCATATCCGAACTCCAGGGATCAGCAGTCTTTAACTTAAGGCACCGCCACCGTAGCAGCGGCGCCCCGATTTACAAAATGGCCTTAGTTACAAGGAGCAGGGCCACCGGAAACGCCTTGGCACAGCGCTTCTTGAGTGATCCAGCCAGCGTCAACGACCAGGGACAGGTTGTCCGCAGTGATTGGAACTGGGGCCAAGAAGGTTGCGGTCATGGTGGTGCCTGATGGGGACGTCCAGGACTGCGCGCCCTCAACGTCTTTCATCATGCCGCCACCGGCCAGAGCCACAGCGATCTCGCCCGCTGCACGACCCAGATCACGTGCGTCTTTCCAGACGGATACAGTCTGAGTGCCTTTTGCAACGCGGTTCAGAGCTGCGTGGTCGCCGTCCTGACCAGACACAGGAATACCTTCCATACCTTGCGCAGTCAGAGCTGCAACAACACCACCTGCGGTACCGTCGTTGGACGCAACAACTGCATCAACGTTGTTGTCGTTTGCAGTCAGGATCTGTTCCATGTTGCGTTGCGCGTTCGCTGGCAGCCAGCCATCGGTATAGGCTTCGCCCACGATGGTGATTGCGCCGCTGTCGATTGCCGCTTGGATGATCTCTTGCTGGCCACCGCGCAGGAAGTCTGCGTTCGGGTCAGTCGGAGAGCCTTTGATCATGACGTAGTTGCCAGATGGCTGTGCTGCGAAAACTGCGCGTGCCTGCATGCGGCCAACTTCGACGTTGTCGAATGTCAGGTAGTATGCGCGGCTGTCCTCAATAAGACGGTCATAAGCAATCACAGGGATGCCTTCGTCTGCTGCTGCTTGTACCGCTGGGCCAATCGCTTGTGCGTCTTGTGCCAGAATGATCAGAGCATCAACACCCTGAGCGATCAGGCTTTCGATGTCAGACAGCTGCTTAGAAGAAGACGACTGCGCGTCTGCAGAAACATAAGATGCACCTGCTGCGTCCAGCGCGCCAACAATGGCCGCCTCATCTGTTTTCCAACGCTCCTCCTGGAAGTTGGACCAACTCACGCCAACAGTAACATCCGCAAAAGCCGCAGTGCTCATCAGCATCGCTGCGACAGAAACAGTACCAAGTACTTTCATAACTTTCCTCCCATTAAGTCCGAACACAAACTTCGTGTTTCGGCGCTAACACAGTTGGTAGTTCAATTTATTTTACTTGTCAAAATATTTATGATAGGCCAGTGAAACTCGCAAAAGGTTAACGAAAAAACCGTTATTTTGCGGGATGGGAGGACAACATCGAACGCGCGACCACCAACGGCGATCAACGCGATCATGGGCGACTGTCTGTTTTGGATTCGATCCGGTCGGCAGGAGAAATTGCTCGAATCGATATCGCGGATGCCACAGGCTTTAGCCCGGCCACAGTCACCGCAATTACGTCAGAACTTTTGAATGCCGGTTTGATCGAAGAGATCATTCCCGAGAACAAACAATCCCAAAGCCGACGCGGTCGTCCGCGTGTTGCGATTAAACTGGCGGGACGGTCTCATCTTATTGCGGGCGTGAAGCTGGGCCATAAAGTGATCTCGGTGCTTGTGCTAGATTTCGAAGGTCAGGATGTGGTCAGCCAAGAGTTTCCGATCGCAAACCCGCGCATGGATCCGGACGAGTTCGTAGAAGTAATGCTCGAAGCCGTCTCCAAGACCTGCGAGAGCGGTGGTTTCACGATCAATGACCTCTCGGGCATCGGTCTCAGCATGGCGGGTCTGATCCACGCGACGGACGGATTTGTGCATTGGTCAAGCTCGCTCACCGAGCGCAACGTCGATATGGGTGCACTGATGGAAAAGGCCTCGCCCTGCCCCGTTTTTATCGACAACGACGCGAACTTGGTTGCCAAGGCCGAACACCTCTTTGGCGTTGCGCGCAATCTTGAGAATTTCATCGTGATCACCATCGAGCATGGCGTCGGGATGGGGATCATAATTGACGGCAAGATCTATCGTGGCATTCGCGGTTGCGGCGCGGAACTTGGCCACACCAAAGTTCAGCTCGAAGGCGCGCTGTGTCAGTGTGGGCAGCGCGGCTGCCTTGAGGCCTATGTCGGCGACTATGCGATCCTGCGTGAAGCGCATAGCGTTCTGGGCGAAGAGATTCACGAGGACGTTGGTTCTCTTTATGACGCAGCAAATAATGGCGACCAACTGGCGGTCTCGGTGCTGGACCGTGCCGCGCGGATGCTGGCGCTGGGTTTGGCGAATGTCGTGAATATCTTTGATCCCGAGCTGATCATTCTGGCAGGGGCGCAGATGTCCTATCGCCACCTTTATGAGGACAAGATCATCGATGCTGCCAAACAGCAGGTCGTTCAGATCGACGCCGAGATGCCGCCCATTCGCGTGCACGCCTGGGGCGACTTGATGTGGGCCAAAGGCGCTGCTGCCTATGCCATCGATCAGGTCTCGGCCCTCAAAGTTCGGGAACTTTCGCGCAATGCTGACTAAGTATCTGGCGAGCGGCCTTTGCTGTCTTGGCAGCTTGGCTTGGGCCGAGCCCGCGGCACCTAAAATGACGCGTATCGACGTACCATCTCATGTCTATGCAGGCGGATGGGAGCATTTCGTGGGCGGAGGCGTTGCGACGTTCGATTGCAATTCAGACAGTTTCCCAGATCTCTATGTCGCTGGTGGAGAAAATCCAGCTCAACTGATGATCAATGACGGCGATTTCGGGTTCACCGCGCGGACGCCAGAAGAGCTCTCAATCACCGGCCTCACCGGCGCTTACCCGATAGATATCGATTCCGACGGCATCACCGACCTCGCGATCCTGCGCGTCGGAGAAGATATGATCCTGAAGGGTAAAGGAAACTGCCAGTTTGAACCCTTTGCCGATCTTGGCTTCGCGTCGGCAGATCACTGGACAACCGCATTTTCGGCGACTTGGGAGGACAACAATACCCTGCCAACGCTGGTCTTTGGTACCTATGTCGACCGCGCGGATCCCAAAGGACCGTTTGAAACATGCGACGCAAGTCTGCTCTATCGCCCGGATGGTGACCGCTATGGCGAACCGATCACGCTGGAGCCTGGGTTCTGTACGCTTTCGATGTTGTTCACCGATTGGGCTCGCACCGGCCGCGCGGATCTGCGTGTGAGCAACGACCGCCATTACTATGTGAAGGGCGGCCAGGAGCAGCTTTGGGCGATGGAAGACACGCCACGCCTTTATAGCGAAGAGGACGGCTGGCGGCCCTATCAGCTTTGGGGCATGGGCATAGCCTCGCGAGATATCACGGGCGATGGGTTTGCGGATGTTTATCTGACCTCGATGGGCGATCAAAAACTGCAGTTCTTTGAGGCAGGGTCCGCCCCAGCCTATAAAGACGCAACCTTTGAACGCGGCACCACCGCACACCGCCCCTACACGGGCGGTGACGGACGGCCTTCGACCGGCTGGCACGCGGGTTTTGGGGATTTCAACAACGACGGGCTCGACGATATTTTCGTGGCCAAAGGCAATGTGGAACAGATGCCCGTGGCCGCGATGAAAGACCCAAATAACCTGCTGCTGCAAACCCCAGACGGTGATTTTGTCGAAATGGGAGAGGCCGCAGGCATCGCCACCTATGACCGCAGCCGTGGCGGCGCGCTCGTTGATCTGGATCTGGACGGCAATCTGGATCTGGTCGTGGTCAATCGCCGTGCCAACCTTGAGGTCTATCGCAATGAAGGCACGGGTGGAAACTGGCTAGAGATCTCGCTCACGCAAGATGGTGTGAACCGCAATGCCATCGGAGCCTTTATCGAACTGCGTTCAGACGTGGGCCTGCAGACCCGAGAGATCACAATCGGAGGCGGTCACGCCAGCGGCGCGCTTGGCGCGGAGCATTTTGGGCTTGGCAACTCGGACACAGCCGAGGTGCGCGTGATCTGGCCGGACGGCACAGAAGGCGCGTGGCAATCACTATCGGCCAACACCCGCACCGAGATTGCGCGCTAGTCTAACGGCAACCCACTGGGAACGGCCTCTGGCACGCCAAAACGTTTGGCGGGATCTTCGAGTGTTTCCAGAAAGCTGATCAGATCGTTGATGTCCGCTTCGGACAGCGCGCTTGGTGCAAGGACATTTGCGGCAAGGATCGCAGAGGTCTCATCGGCCGACATGGCCCGCAGATCATTCGCGCCAGGAAACGCTGGCAAATGGGCTTTCGCCAAATCATAGCTCGCGAAGGCCTCTTCGACATTGATGTGGTGACGGATCATATCACCCAAGTCCGCATAGGCCCCATTATGCCCGTAAGGTGCTGTAATCGTAACGTTTCTTAGGCTCGGCGTGCGAAAGGCGTAGGCGTCGGCGGGGTCTCCGGTCACGCGCATACGGCCAGTGTCCTGCGCATGGCTTTCAAACCGAGCAGCCTTGCCGGGGCCGATCTGAGGCAGGCCAATGGCGTGAAAATCGTGATCCGTTTGGAACCAGCCTGAATGACAGGACGCGCAGCCAGCCTCACCGTAAAACAGTGCCATGCCGCGCGCCGCCTCAGCGGGCATTTCAGCCTCGCCGCGCATGGCCTGATCAAAGAGGCTATTGTCCGCGCGCCATTCAAAGCGGATGAAGTCGGCGACGAGATTGGCGATCAAAGGGAACGTGATCTCTTCGCCCGGCACGACTTTGGCGAATTCTTCCTGATAGGTTGGGATTTCGGCCACCCGCGCGGCAATCAGATCCCAAGCTCCGCCGTCTGATGATAGAAACCCAAGGCGCACAGCTTGGCTGATTTCGTTTTCCGAATAATGCCCCGCCATCTCATCCGGAGACAGAACAGGAAACATCGCCTGCGCGGAGAGCACGGAATCAAATCCGCTGGTCATTTCAGACCCCAACGGCGTGCGAATGCCATCTGGCTCATTAGGATCGGCCTCAAGGCGGCCGTCGTGGAACATGACCTGAAACTCTAGCGCGCCAAGGTTCCACATAGCGGGCGCGTTGCGGGGAATGCGTTGCTCAGGCACGTTGGCCGCATCAATGATCCGCTTGGGGCCAAGGCCTATGCCGCCCTCTCCGATTGACAAGGAAACCCCATCGCCCGTGCCGAGATCTGGATGATGACAGGTCCCACAACTGATGTTCTTGTTGCCCGACAGGATCGGATCATAGAACAGCAGCTGCCCCAATTTGGCCCGCAACGGATCCACCGGGGCGAACTCTGGCAAAGGCCCAAGATCCTGCGCCGCTGCGCCAGAGGCTAGAAATATGCCGACCCAAGCCGCCCTCATAGCCCCGCACGCTCTGCATCTGCGATCAATGCTGGCGCAAGGGCCGCATAGCGTTGGTACCCGGCCTCGTAGGCCTCTGAAAGCTCTGCGCGCGGATCAATGGTTTCCGCGATGTCTGGCTGGGTCATGATCTCTTCCAACGATGCCTCCTCTGCGGCAGCCATAGCCAAACGCACAGCGCCCATCGCGGCTCCGAATTCACCATCAGCCGGCAGTCGCAGTGGCATATCAAAGAGCGTCGCGATGGTTTCCAGCCAAAAACGCGACCGCGCGCCGCCCCCGAGGGCCAAGACAGAGGATAGCTCGGTCCCCGTTGCTTTCAACGCCTCGAGATTGTCGCGCAGGGCATAGGCCACGCCCTCCATGACCGCAGCAGTCAGGGCCTGTGGATCGCTTGCGATATCCAGCCCCACAAAAGAGCCGCGCAGGGCTGCATTGTTATGCGGGGTACGCTCACCGGACAGATAAGGCAGGAACATCGCCCGGTTTGGCCCTGTGATCTGATCGGGCAAAGCCCGCGCGAGATCGCTGGGTGTTTGCCCCAAATTACGCGCAAGCCAGTTCAGGCTGTCGGTCGCCGCGAGGATAACGCCCATCTGATACCACCGCGCGGGCACCGCGTGACAGAACGTGTGAACCGCGGTCTCGGGCGCTGGCGCATAGCTGTCCTTCGCGGCCAGCAAGACGCCGGACGTCCCCAGCGACACAAACCCCTGCCCTTCCGCAAAACACCCTGCCCCGCAAGCCGCCGCCGCATTGTCGGCTGCTCCTCCGGCCACCACCACAGGCGCTCTGATGCCCCAAGCCTCTTTCAGAGAACTGCGCAGCATGCCAGAGACCTCAGAGCCTTCGACCAATGACGGCATGTGATCTTCCGTCAACCCGCCGGCCTTAAGTGCGTCACCTGACCAAGCGCGCGCGCCTGTGTCCAGCCAGCTTGTTCCGGCGGCATCGGATTGATCGGCCACAAGCTCCCCTGTCAGCCAAAAACGCAGGTAATCCTTAGGCAACAAGATCTTAGCGGTTCTGGCAAAGACCTCGGGCTCGTGTTTCGCGACCCATAAAAGCTTCGGCGCTGTGAACCCCGGGAAGACGATATTGCCCGTGATGTCACGCATCTTTGGTGTGGCGTCGAGCGCGGCGGCCTCGGCCGAGGACCGCGTGTCATTCCATAAGATACATGGTCGCAGAACTTGACCAGCGCTATCCAGCAAAGTCGCGCCATGCATCTGTCCACTGAGGCCAATGCCTTTGATATCCGCCACTGCGGCGGCATTACGCGATTTCAGCGCTCCAATGGCGCTTTCACAGGCCGCGATCCAATCAGCAGGGTCTTGTTCAGACCAACCCGCATGCGGATGCGGGTTGTCATAGCCTGCCTCAGCACTATCGATTACCCGCCCCGCCGGGTCCGTCAAAAGCGCGCGCAAGCCAGATGTGCCGAGATCCAATCCCAGGTACATCGCGATCCTCCCAATTTATTTTATTTGCAAAAATAAATAAATCGACCCGCGCGTCAAGCTGGAAATTTTAGCTGATCCGACGATAGACCTCATCAATGACATCAACCGCCACCATCACATCCTCTCGCGTGGTATCAAACTGCCCCACCTGAAAACGGATGATCTTCTGCTCTCCAAACGATCCCTGCGTCACATAAATCCGCCCGTCATCATTCAGAGCATCCACGAGCGCTTGCTGCATGGCGTCATCTCCGGGGCATCTGAAGGAAAACAGGCTGAGGATCGGCTCTGTAACGATGTCAAAACCGTCCATGGCCCGGATCGCCTCACAGACCTCGCCCGCCCATGTCACATGGTTGCGCAGACGCATCCGCAGGCCTTCCAGGCCGTAGGCGCGGATAAGGAACCACAGCTTCAGCGCTCGGAACCGCCGGCCCAGAGGGATCGTCCATTCGGAATAATTCGTAACCTCGGCCCCGGTGGTTTTTAGATATTCCGGCTCGATCTTGAGTGTATTCAACTGGGGCGTTGCGTCCTTCAGAAACTGCACGGAACAGTCAAACTGCGCTCCGAGCCATTTGTGGGGGTTAAAGACGATACTGTCGAAGCCTTCGACATCCGCCCAAAAGTCAGCCCGAAATTCCGGGCAGATCATAGCGGCCCCAGCCCATGCCGCATCCAGATGGGTATAAAGATCCTCATCCTCAGCGACCTGTAAAACAGGCCCCAGCAGGTCGCATGCCCCGACCCCTGTACCGCCCGTGATCGCGATGATCCCCGCAGGACTATGCCCCGCCGCGCGATCCGTTTGAATAGCAGCGCGCAGCGCATCCGCATCAATCGAATGACGCGGACCAGAGGTCGGCAGTTTCACCAGATTGTCCTGTCCGATCCCCGCGACCCAACAGGCCCGGTCAATCGAGGAATGCACCTGATCAGAACAATAGATCCTAAGATTGCCTTTGCCCGCCAGCCCCTCGCGGTTTCCGGAATAACCCGTCGCACGTTCCCGCATGGTCAGGATTGCCGACAAAGTCGCCGAGGACGCGCTGTCCTGAATAACCCCAGTCATCTGTTCTGGCAGCCCCATCGCCTGACGCAGCCAGTCGACCATGACACCTTCCATCTCGGTCGCAGCCGGAGACGTCTGCCACAGCATACATTGCGCTGCAATCGTGGTCACCAGCATCTCGGCCAGCATGGACGGCGGGGCCGCATTGGCTGGGAAATAGGCAAAGAAACGCGGGTGCTGCCAATGGGTCATGCCCGGCATCACGATGCGCTCGAAGTCTCCGATGATGGCGTCCATTGCTTCGCCTGCCTCAGGCGGGCTGTCAGGCAATTGCGCGGCAATGTCACCCAATGCGGTTTGCGCGCGCACCGGACGATCGCGAAGAGTTTTATGGTAGTCCGCTGCCCATTGCGAAATCTTCTCGCCCCAAACAGCAAACTCGTCCCAATCCATCGTATCTAGGCCTCGTCGATCCCGCCCATGCAGACGTATTTCGTCTCCATGAAGTCCTCCAGACCGTAACGAGAGCCTTCGCGGCCTAGCCCCGACATCTTGACCCCACCAAAGGGAGCCTCTGCAGTCGAGATCAGCCCCGTATTCACGCCAACCATGCCAAAATCAAGCGCTTCAGACACGCGCCAAACCCGTGCTAGATCGCGCGAATAGAAATAGGACGCGAGCCCAAAGTCCGTGTCATTGGCCGCCTCGACCGCTTCGCTTTCATTGTCGAATTTGAACAGAGGCGCAACAGGGCCGAAGGTTTCCTCGATGGTCACCAGCATATCGCTTGTGACATCCGTCAGGATTGTCGGCTGATAGAACAAACCGCCCAAGTCATGCGCGTTTCCACCTAGCGCAACGCTTGCGCCCTTGGAGGTCGCGTCCTCGACGTGTTCTTTGACCTTCGCCACAGCGGCGTCATCGATCAGAGGCCCAAAGGTGATGCCTTCATCAAAGCCGTTGCCTGTTTCCAAGGTCGCAACTTTAGCCGCCAGTTTCTCGGCGAATTCATCATAGACACCGGCCTGCACGTAGATCCGGTTGGCACAGACGCAGGTCTGCCCGTTGTTGCGGAATTTCGCGATCACAGCGCCCTCGACGGCGGCATCCACATCTGCGTCATCAAAGACGATAAACGGCGCGTTGCCGCCTAGTTCAAGACCCAGCTTCTTGATCGTCGGCGCGCACTGCTCGTAAAGCAAAGCGCCGATTTCGGTCGAGCCCGTAAAGGTCAGCTTTCGCACAGTTTTGGAGCTGGTCAGCGCTCCGCCAATCGCACCAGCGCTGCCGGTTACGACCGAAAACAACCCCTTAGGCAGCCCCGCGCGTTCGCCGAGCAAGGCCAAAGCCGTTGCGGACAATGGAGTCTGGCTGGCGGGCTTTAGGACCATCGCGCACCCGGCCGCAAAAGCAGGGCCCGCTTTGCGGGTGATCATGGCGCTTGGGAAGTTCCAGGGCGTGATCGCGGCCACAACGCCAATGGGTTGCTTCAGCGTCAAAAGACGTTTGTCGGGCGCATGGCCCGGCGTGATATCCCCATAGGCACGGCGCGCTTCTTCAGAGAACCACTCAAGGAAGGATGCAGAATACGCAATCTCGCCTTTCGCTTCGGCCAAAGGCTTCCCCTGCTCGGCCGTGAGAATGGTGCCAAGATCGTCCTGATGCTCCATCATCAGATCGTGCCACCGTCGCAGAACCTGCGCGCGGTCTTTGGCGGTGCGCTGCGCCCATGCTTTCATGGCTTCTGCCGCGGACTCGATCGCGGCATCGGTTTCCGCGGCGCCCAAGTTCGGAACACGTCCAATCACAGCACCCGTTGCCGGGTTCGTCACGTTGATAGCATTCTCATCCGTCGCCTCGACCCAAGCGCCTGCGACATAGGCGGCCTCTACCAACAAACTTGGGTCTTTTAGCTGCAAATCCGACATACTGTGGTCTCCGACGATCTAAAGTGAGCAGTGTTTCAGGACAAAGTCTTGCCTTGCAAATCGACACAGAGCAAGCCCTCTCAGGAAGGCGCAGCTAGACAGGAAACCAAGTAAATGAACCCCACCAGATTCAGTTCATTGATGAGTCCAGAAGCCGGCGCCCTGGCAAACTATAGATGGGCTGGCGTCACCGATGTCAGCGACCAACAAGCCAACAATGATTGCGGTGCATAAAACAAATATTCTCATGAACGACTCCCTTGCTGTGTTGACAGTTAAACGCAGCAACTCAGAGGTTCCGTCGCAAAACACAAAAAAGACCTCCAAACAAACTGGACATTTTTTGAATTTTGTATATTTCACCCCCACCAATAGCCAGAAAACCTAGGCAACGCGCAAAACGCGCCTATACGATAGGATGGACTTGCCTCTGACTTTTGGCCACAAAGCACTATGTCTGAGGCGCGGAATCGCCCCATTTCACCGCATCTCGTAGCACCTGCAAAATGAGCTCCCTATGTTTCGAATTTTGGCACTCCTTTCCCTTTTGATCTCTACAACTGCACAGGCCCAGGATGCGCCTAAGCTGGTAAAACTGTTCGAGGTCGTCGAAAATCAATCCAGCGTCCAGCGTCAGTTCTTTGGCCATGTTGCGGCGAAGGAAACCGTAGACCTCGCCTTCCAAGTTGGCGGTCAAGTGGTCGATATCCCTATTGTCGAAGGTCAGCCTGTTGCACAGGGCGCGCCGATTGCAACGCTGGACGTAGAGCCGTTTCAGCTGGCTCTGGATCAAGCCCGCGTGCAAAAAGACCAAGCAGATCGCACGCTGGAACGTTTGAAGCAATTACAAGGTGGCGCGGTCAGCCGGGTTTCTGTGGATGACGCTGAAACCCAAGCGAAGCTTGCTGAAATCGCAGTGCGCAACGCGGAACGGTCCTTGCGGGACGCGCAACTTTCGTCACCCTTTGATGCAATCGTTGCCTCGCGCTTTGTTGCCAACTTCTCAACCATCGGCGCAGGCACACCGGTTGCGCGTCTGCACGATCTGTCTGAGCTGCGCGTAGAGATCAACGTGCCAGAGGTTCTGTTCCAGCAAGCAGGAGAGAACCCTGACGTTGAGCTGTTCGCCAAATTCCCGGCCAGCGACGAAATGTTCCCGCTAGAGGTACGCGAATTCAACGCCGAGACGTCCCAAGTCGGGCAAACCTTCCGCATCACACTTGGCATGGCCCCACCTGCGGGCCTCGTGGTTCTGCCGGGCTCTTCTGTGACCGTCTTCGCGACCCTCAAAGGTCAATCCGCAACAATCCTGATCCCACAATCCTCGGTCAAAGCGGCCAACGATGGCGCAACGCAAGTGATGTTGTTTAATCCAAACTCCGCAGATGAAGGCACCGTCACGACAGTGCCGGTCTCAATCGCGCCGACCTCTAATGGCTTGTTTATGGTCACCGAAGGCCTGAACGCGGACCAAGAAATCGTGGCGAGCGGCGTCAACCTTCTATCTGACGGCGACCGCGTCAAACGTTTCACCGGTTTTTCGAATTGAGCTGACCCATGAATATCGCGCGCATTTCCATTGATCGCCCGATCCTGACGGGGATCATCATTTTGGGCTGTTTCCTTGGCGGGCTCTGGGGGTTTTCAACCCTTGGCCGCCTCGAAGATCCGGCCTTCACAATTAAAACTGCTGTGGTCGTCACCCAATACCCCGGTGCCGATGCGATGCAGGTCGCCAAAGAGGTCTCGGAACCGATTGAATCCGAGATCCAGAAAATGAGCGAGGTCAATCAGGTTCGCTCTATGAACCAACCCGGTCTCAGCTGGATCACCGTGGACATGAAAGACACGTTTGACGGTGAGGCCTTGCCGGAAATCTGGACCAAGCTCAGAAACCGCGTGGACGCGGCACCTTTGCCGGATGGAGCAATGCGTCCCTTTGTGAATGACGGCTTTGGCGATGTGTTTGGGATCTACTACGCGGTAACGGCTCCGGGCTATACGGATGCCGAGATCTATGAACTCTCGACCTTCCTGCGTCGTGAGTTGCTGACCGTAGACGGGGTAGCCGACGTGAACCTGTCGGGTGTGCCCGATGAGGTGATCTATGTGCATCCGGATCCGGTTCTGACCGCAAACCAGAACATCCCTCCTGCGGCGATCCAAGGTGCGTTGTCGAGTGCCAACTCTGTCCAAGACGGCGGCTCTCTGCAAAGCGTCGACGGTCGGACCCTGATCCAAGGCCCAGAAGGCAATGACACCGTTCAGGAAATCGCAGGCCTTACGGTCGGCATTGGCGGTGAGGTTCTGAATCTCTTTGACTTCGCCTCTGTTGAGCGCAAGCGGGATGAAAATCCGAGCCTAATCATCCGCCACAACCAAGCGGATGCTTTCACCATTGGTGTGGCTGGTCAGGCCAGCGAGAACATCGTCGATGTGGGTCACCGAGTAGACGCGAAGCTCACGGAACTCGCGCCCCAGATCCCATTGGGGGTCGAGCTGCAGCCCATCTATCAACAGCACATCGTGGTCGAAGAGGCCTCTTACGACTTCCTCGTAAACCTCGCCATGTCCGTCGGCATCGTGGTCATCGTTCTGGCGCTCTTTATGGGGCCACGTGCGGCGATTGTCGTTGGCTCGACGCTCCTGCTGACGGTTGTGGGCACGCTCATGTTCATGGCGTTCTTATCGATTGAGATGGAGCGGATTTCGCTGGGCGCCTTGATCATCGCTATGGGGATGCTGGTGGATAACGCCATCGTTGTCGCCGAAGGGATGCAGATATCTATGCGGCGCGGGCTTTCCTCGCGTGATGCCGCGGACGACGTGGCGAATAAGACGCAGATCCCACTGCTTGGTGCGACGGTGATCGGGATTATGGCCTTTGCGGGCATTGGTCTTAGCCCTGACGCGACGGGCGAATTCCTGTTCTCGCTCTTTGCCGTGATCGCGATCTCGCTGATGCTGTCGTGGCTGCTGGCGCTGACCGTCACACCGCTTCTGGGTCACTACTTCTTTAAACGTGGTGGCGGCGGAGACGCGGACGCCTATGACGGGCTGATGTTCCGCGCCTATGCAAGCGTTCTGCGCCTGTCGCTGCGTCTGTGGTGGCTGGTGATCCCTGGGCTTTTGGCCGTGACCGTCGTGTGCTTTGCGCTCTTTGGGCAGATCAAGCAGCAGTTCTTCCCGGACAGCAATACGCCGCTGTTCTTTGTACACTATAAGCTCGCGCAAGGCGCTTCGATCCACGAGACCTCACGCGACATTCAGGTGATGGAAGAGTGGCTTGCGACGCAAGAAGACGTGGTGTCGTCCACGGCCTATGTCGGCCAAGGCGCTGCGCGCTTTATGCTGACCTATCAGGCCGAGGATCCAAACCCGAGCTATGGTCACATCATCGTACGCACAGAAAGCCTCGAAGAAATCGCGCCTCTGATTGCAGATCTTGAGGAATTTGCAGCAGCAAACCTTCCCCAAGGCGAGCTGCGCGCAAAACGTCTGGCCTTTGGTCCGGGTGGCGGCGATCCAATTCAGGTGCGTTTCTCTGGCTCTGATCCTGTTGTCCTGCGCAATCTGGCCAACCAAGCCATGGCACGTCTGCAAGAGGCTTCGCCCAACATCGTTGCCCCTCGCGTCGACTGGCGCGAGATGGAACAGGTCTTACGTCCGGTCTATGCAACCGAACGCGCACAAGAAGCTGGCATCACGCGTGACGACATAACCGGCGTTCTGCAATATGCGACGGTTGGCACAAACTCCGGCGTCTACCGCGAAGGGGAGCGTCAAATCCCAATCGTACTGCGCGCGGATCCAGCCGCGGGTCTCTCGTTGACCGACCACGTGGTCTATTCGCAGAGTGCGAACGCCAATGTGCCGTTTGAACAGGTCACAGATGGTCTGGTGTTTGAAAGCCAGAACACGCTTCTGATGCGCCGCGACCGCGTGCTGACAATCACCGTCGGTGCCGACGTCGTCAAAGGCCTGACAGCCGCGCAGGTCCAGACCGAAGTGCAAGAGACTATCGACACGATGCCTCTGCCTGCGGGCTACAAAATGGAATGGGGTGGCGAATACGAAAGCTCTCGGGATGCGCAAGCGAGCCTTGCGGGGCAACTGCCGCTGAGCCTGATCATCATGGTTCTGATCTCTGTCCTCTTGTTCAACGCGCTACGTCAGCCGCTTATCATCTGGCTCTTGGTGCCGATGTCGGTGAATGGTGTGAGCCTGGCCCTTCTGGGCAGCGGATTGCCGTTCACTTTTACGGCTCTGCTCGGCCTGCTGTCGCTGTCAGGCATGCTGATCAAGAACGGTATTGTTCTGGTTGAAGAGATCGACATCACACGTCGCGCGATGCCGGAACAGTCACTGATGGACTCGATTGTCTCGGCCTCGACCTCGCGATTGCGTCCGGTAATCTTGGCTGCTGCGACGACAATCCTGGGGATGACCCCACTGATCTGGGATGCGTTCTTCCAGTCGATGGCAGTGACCATCATGGGCGGTCTGGCCTTTGCCTCGATCCTCACGCTGATCGCTGCCCCAGTGTTCTACTGGACCTTCTTTGGGCGCGACCGAAAACGCGCCGCTGCCTAGGTCCAGGCTCTAAACATCCAAGCGCGCGGCAGCCTCCTGCCGCGCGTTTTTCTATGCGGGAACTAGGTCGCGGCGCGCGAACAACATGGCCACGGTGATCCCCGACAGCAAATGCCAGATGCCCCAAAAGGCCGCGACGACGGCCATGCCTCCGAGTCCGCTAAAGAACCCAAAGATCAGGATCAGGCCGAGTCCAGAGTTCTGAATACCTGTCTCAATTGTCACGGCACGGCGGTCAAAGGCAGAGAGCCCCGCAATCGTCGCAATGCTATACCCCCCGATCAAAGCCAATGCGTTGTGCACCAAAACCAGTCCTGCCACGACACCGGCATATTGCAGGAACAGACTCCAGTTTGCCCCCAATGCAATCACAATAAAGGCCACGAAAATCCCCATCGACAGATATTGCATCGGCACGCGAATACGCGCTGTAATATCCGGCCTACGCGCATTCAGCGCGACGCCTAAACAGAGCGGAAGCACCAACATCAATCCGACTGTTATGGCAACAGACACGGGATCAATAGACGTAGCTCTCAGGATTTCCCGGGTCGGCCCATAGAGGCTGCCCCAAAAGGCGATATTGAATGGGGTCAGAATAATCGCGCCAACAGTGGCGAAGGCCGTCATCGACACAGACAAAGCAACGTTGCCTTTGGCGCGATGGGTCATGAAGTTGCTGACATTCCCGCCCGGACAGGCCGCGACCAGCATCAATCCCAGTGCAATAGACGGCTGAGGCGCGACCACCAGTATCATGCAAAAGGTCAATGCAGGCAGCAAAAGAAACTGCGAGACGATACCTGTGATTAAAGGTTTTGGCGCTGTGAACAGACGTTTGAAATCGGCGACCTTCAGATCAATCGCGATCGAAAACATGACGATCGCCAAGATCCCATTCAGGATCTGCAACCCTGTTGGCGAAAAATTCAAGACAACGTCGTCTACGCCCGCCACCATTAAAATCGACATGAAACCCCTCACCTCCCAGTCGCAACCTGTCTATGCAGGCTCAACCAAGCTGGCCTGTTGCCAACGATCTGTCAAATTTGTTGAACCCGAACCTTCAGGTCGGGAAATCAAGCATTCTCAAATGCAGCTTTCGTGATATGTTAATTGTCAGACAATCACGGAGCCCCATTTGACCACGCAAAACACCGAACATCCGATGGACGAGCTGTTGCGTGCCCGTCTTCGGATTCCTGAAGGTGCGGATCTGCCTTTGGCGATCTTGCGAGGTTTTTTGTATTCGGTCGATGCGATCCTGCGGACGACCACGGGGCAGCCGTTCTTCGCGCTGCGAGAAGCCGAAGAGGTGCTACGCGACCTCAAGGGCAAAACAGGACCTGCGCTGATTGACGCAATGCTTGCCAGAAATGGCGGCACCACCCTGACTGCACATGGTCTAGAGAATGTTCCCACCGAAGGCCCTGTGATCATTGGGTCTACCCATCCCATCGGCACCTTTGACTTCCTCGCGCATGCTGGCGCCTTAAAAGATCATAGACCCGACCTGAAGGTCGTCGCCAATCGAGAAGCCGAACGTTTTCTGGGCAAGGATGGCATCATTCCCGTCGACTTTGATCGCAGCGACAAAGTGCTGACGGCGCGTCAAACCCGCGATGGCATGGTGTCTCACTTGCGCGATGGTGGGGCGATGCTGATCTTTGGATCGGGAAAAGTGCCAGATATGAAGGATGGGCTTCTCAAAGAACCTCCTTGGCGTCCCGGCATCACACGTATGTCCAAAGAGTGCGACGTGCCGATTATTCCCGCCTCGCCAGATATGCGTAATTCGATCCACTATTATCGCACCCGAAAAATCGCGCGTATCCTGAGCTTTAACAATGCCTATATCGGCCGCGAATTTGCGTCCCTGCGCTATTCGTCCGAACTCTTGTCGAAACTCGGCGGAAGCTATGACCTTCACTACGGCCCAGCCGTCGAACCGGGGACGGCACCGCATGTGTTGCAAAAAATCGCTGAAGACCTCGTACCCGGCCTTTATCAGCCAATCGAGTCTGCCACTTAAAACAGCAGGACATCAGTTGCGACGAACAAAACGCCTTAAAGTCGCCTATTCGCCAATGTAAACGCAGACTTAACTCGCTTATCGTAGATTTGAGGAGTTAACGAGTTTGGATCCCGGTTTTGGCGAACTTCACGCTGCAATACGTTTATCAAGTGTCGGATTTTGATCAGTCCGGCAGCAATCAGGCTCCACCGAATGAGTCTGGTGCAAAGGCTGCTGGCACGCCGCCATTCAACCTTCAACTGGATGCCGATGCGGGACCTCAACAACTGACAATCTCTGACACGGATGACAGTGGTTTTGACGAAATCAACAGCGCCGGGCAAACCCTCCAGTCAGACATTACTTTGGATGGGGTGACCTATCCGGCGGGGTCAAAAGTCGTGGTCAACTATGAAATCATCACCGATGACGGGTTTTCTGGCTTTTCGATCACGATTGGTGACAACAACAGCGGCAAAAACGTCACCACCGCGTTTGTTTCGACTGAACCGATGGAACCTGGTGAGCTCTACACATTCACTTCCGAGTACAACATCGGGCGCGGCGAGAGGGACTACGCCGACTTCGCCTGCTTTGCGCAAGGAACGCTTATTCGGGGCGTGGATAGGGATATTCCCGTGCAGGATCTGCGTGACGGAGACATTATCCAAACCGAGAACGGCCCCAAACCCATTCGCAAAATTCTGTGTCGACGACTTACACGTCGGAATCTACGTAAGACTCCGAACATGCGCCCCATTCGTTTGGTTGCAGGGTGCTTGGGCATGGGGTTACCAAGCACGGATCTGCTATTGTCACCTCAGCATCGCTTGCTGGTGTCATCGGGCAAGCGCCAGCTGCTTTCCGGGGCCACCGAGGCCCTGCTGCCTGCCAAGAAACTGACGTCTCTGCCCGGTGTCTTTGTGGACGAAGGGGTGCGCGCGGTGACCTATTTCCACATCCTGCTTGAGGCGCATGAGGTCATATATGCGAATGACGCGCCGACGGAGTCGCTTTATCTTGGCACTTTCGGCCTTGCGGCTTTATCCCAGCTTCAACGCATTGAACTGCTGGGCCTTTTCCCCGAGATCACCGATCCGGATTTCGAATGGCCCCATGCAAGGCCTGCTCTGCGCCCGAAACAGCAAGAGCGCCTGATCGCCCGCCTTTCGCGGTAAGGCTGACGACAGCCTTTCGCCATGCGCCAAGCCTCTCTATAACTCAGCCCAATGGGTATCGCCCAAGGAGGAGCCATGTTCGCGCGGTTAAAACATCTTTGGTCCACGCGGCGCGTGCCGTTCCTTGTGTTTTTCGGTTCTCTTGCAGTGGCCTTGTGGTTTGCGGGAAATTTTGTGGCCGAAGTGATCTACTGGAACGACCCACGCCATAAAAACCAGGCACTAGAGCCATGGATGACGCCGCGCTACGTCCAACACTCCTACGCGCTGAGGCCAAAAACCGTCGCAGAGATTCTTGGGATCGACCACCCCTTTCCCGCTCGAATGCGCATGTCTGACATCGTTGCCGAGACGGGCCAAAGCTATGATGCGCTGACCGACGAGCTGCGGGCACAAGCCGCGATCGAAAAGGCTGAGCGGAAGGCGCGCGGAGATGAGTGACACGCTGATCGGGCTTCTGCCGCTGTATGGGGCCTATATTATCGCGCTGATCGTGGGTCTGAGCGCCATGGCTATCACCCTACCCGCATCGGTCCTGGTTGCCACAGCCGGGGGCTTTGCCGCCGCAGGAGACCTGGCGCTTTGGCAGGTCGGTTTGGGGGCCTTCATCGGCTTTAGCATCGGCGATCAATGCGCGTTTTTTCTGGCGAGGTCCAAGGGGCCATGGATCATGGGCAAGCTTAAGTCCAGCAGCAGCCGAGCGAAACTGATTGACCGCGCCGAAGGCTTTTTGACCCGAAACGGCATTGCCGCCGTTTTGCTGTCGCGCACAGTGCTCAGCCCGCTTGGCCCCTATGTAACCTATATCAGTGGCGCAATTGGCCTGGGCTGGGTCAAGTTCACAAGCGCAGCCATGGTAGGTGCCGCCCTTTGGTCCGGTGCCTACAGCTATTTGGGCTATGTCTTTGCAGGCAATATCAGCCAGATTTCTTCTGCACTTGGCAACGCTTTGGGCTTTATCGCGGCGGCTGGTGTTTTGGTCGGCAGTGGCTATTGGCTCTTTCGACGGCCCTCGGCGGACAGCAAAGCCGCCGAGACCGCACCCGAGGAGAGCGTTTAAGCCACCGACGCCCCTTCGCTGAGCTCTTCAAGAAAGGCGCTTAGCAGCTGAGCTTTGCCCGCATAGCCGGATTTCTTGTAGATCGAGTTGGTCTGAGCCTTGATGGTGCCCTGCTTTGAGTCTCGGATCTCGGCGATTTCAGCGATGCTGCATCCCTTAAGGATCAGGCGCGTCACTTCACGCTCGGCCTCTGAAAACTGCCAATCTTCGAAGTGCGCATCCAACATATCTCGGAATGCACTTGAAGCATGCGAGATCTTATACTCCAGCGTTTGCTGATATTTGCGCATGCGATAGGTGTCGATCGCAACGATGATTGTAGAGACCACCAGCGCCAGCAGGATTAAGAACTCGGCGACCTCAAACAACATGGAATCGTCCGCATCCTCCATCCCCAAGAGGCCCAACAGCTCTTCGATGAGCATGAGCATACCAAAGGCGAAGGCAGAGCCGATCGCATAGATCAATCGTTTAGAGTTTGGCATTTATCTTCTCACCAAAGTTTTCGGGAATGGCATTGCGGGACGGGTACAAAATTCATCTTTACGTTGCAACTCGCCGAACTCAAAGTAGCATTTCGTTCGAAGATTGACAGGTTTTGACCCATGGTTTTTGGGATGAGCGTTTTCTAGATGTAAGTGGTACAAACTGAAAACAGCAAATGTGATATTTATAACCTTTGTTTAGCGCCTGCCCGCTTACCTTCAGAACGTGGTTCATGTTCTGATAGTCATGTAGGCATCTGGTCCGAAACCGCACATTCGTGAAAAGCGCCTGCTGCCTGCATAGATGCAGAGCTCACAGATCAATGCCATGTTCTGTATTATCGGCAACAATTCCTAGCTGTCTTATGCGCAAATCTAAGCTAGAGATTGATCAGAACAAAAGACCTAAACCTTTCAGCCCACCTTTTGGCAATACTATTTGAGGGACGCGCGGCATGCAGGACAATAGAAACATTCTGGTCGTCGGGGGCGCTGGTTTCATCGGATCGCACACGACGCTGGCGCTGCGGGACGCAGGATACAACGTCACCATCTACGACAATTTTTCCACCGGGCATGAGGACGCCTGTTTTGGCGCATCCACAATTCGTGGAGAGCTCTCTGATCAAGCACAGCTCACGCAAGTTTTGCGTGACCAAGACATCAATTGTGTCGTGCATTTTGCAGCCCTTATCGAAGCAGGGCAGTCAGTCATTGATCCCTACGCATTCTTCCAAAACAACGTCGCCGCAACCCTGAGTCTGTTAAAAGCGATGCGCGCCGCAGACGTCTCTAAACTCGTGTTTTCCTCAACTGCGGCTGTCTATGGCAATCAGGACCGTGATCTCTTGTCCGAAGACCTGCCAAAGCTGCCTGTGAACCCATATGGCGACAGCAAGTTGATGGTAGAGACCATGCTTAAGACCGCCGCCAACGCTTATGGTCTGACATCGATTGCCCTTCGATACTTCAACGCGGCCGGGGCCGACCCAGAAGGGCGCACTGGCGAGAGGCATGATCCGGAAACGCACCTCATTCCGCTGTTGATCCAGGCGGCCTTGGGACAACGCGACAAGTTCATGATCTTTGGCACGGATTATGACACGCCCGATGGTACCTGTATTCGAGACTATATCCACGTCAGTGACCTTGCGAGCGGCCATGTAGCGGCCGTTGAACATGTTCTTGGTCAAACGGATGGGTCATTTGACGGGATCAATCTGGGAACCGGCAAAGGCCACAGCGTTCGCGACGTGGTCGACACCGTGAAACGCGTCTCGGGTCGTGACTTTCTGGTCGAAGAATGCCCACGCCGTGCAGGCGATCCGGCAAAACTGGTCGCAGATGCGCGTCGTGCCCAGGATGTGTTGAACTGGCAGGCCGAGCGCAGTGATCTTGAAACGATCGTCGAAGATGCGTGGCGGTTCTTTAGCGCTCGCGCATAGTTGGGTCACTACAGATGCCGGCCCGAAACTAAATCGCGAGGCTATGCGTGTGCTGTACCGACAGTGCCGCATCCAGATGTGCGCAGATCAAACGGGCCGCGGCTTCGTAGCCCGGGCGAATGGACAGGCCCAGAGGTTGCGGATCCACGATGTCAGCAAATTGCTGGCAAAGCGCATCAATCAAGGACGCAAAATAGATCTCTGACTGTTCAGTGCTTTCGACCAGTCGACTGACGTCAATCCCGTGCGTGCACATAATCTGCTCGACGAGCCCGGCCAGAAGCCGGTCCTCTTCGCGCATGTAATACCCCTTGTGCCCTGCCAGCCCGTAGGTTTGCACCCTTTGTCTGTAGGCAGAGGTCGACACGGCATTCTGGCAATACCCCCGACGGAATCGCGAAATGGCGGACGCTCCAAATCCGATCAGGGTTTCGCAAGGATCGTCGGTATAGCCCTGAAAATTGCGCCGCATCCGCCCCTGCCGAGCCGCGCATGCAAGACTGTCATCAGGGAGCGCAAAGTGATCGATTCCCAAAGGCTCAAACCCAATCGCACAGAGGCGCTCTCGAGCCAGTTCCGACATGTCGAAACGGGTTTCAGGGCCCGGCAGGTGCTCCGAGGGGATCATGGATTGGCGCTTTGAAACATGCGGTACATGCGCGTAGCCATAAAGGGCCAATCGGTTGGGTTTCAGCAGAACGACCTGATCCAATGTCTCGCTCAGACTCTGCACGGTTTGGTGAGGCAACCCATAGAGGAAGTCCACATTCAAGCTGTGGACACCATGCCCTCTCAGGATGTCGCAGACCACTTGCGTTTGCTCAAAGCTTTGAAGGCGGCCAATGGCCTTTTGCACCTTGAGGTTAAAGTCCTGAACCCCGATGCTGGCGCGTCGCATGCCCCGCTTTGCCAAAAGCGCTAACAAATCAGGCGCTGCTTCGGTCGGATCGATTTCCACCGAGAACTCGAAGCCTTCGGCAAGGTCAAATGCAGCGAAAACCGCATCAAGCAGACGATCCATAAGTGCAGGGCTTAAGAGCGTAGGTGTACCACCTCCCAAGTGAAGCCGCGCCATTTTCAACTTTTCGCGTGGGAGGTCTGACGCGACTTCAATCTCGGTTATGAGATCTTCGATATACCCTTCAACCGGCGACAGCGTCTTGGTGCCTTGTGTACGACAGGCACAGAACCAACAGAGGCGACGACAAAATGGAATATGAATATATACCGAAACGGGATCATGCGCTGGCAGCTGTTCAAGCCAGTTGCGCTGATGGCGAGCACCCACGTCCTGCTCAAAGCGATTTGCAGGCGGATAGCTGGTATAGCGCGGCACTTTGGCGTCAAAGAGGCCATAGCGTCGAAGGGTACTTATCTTGTCCATGGGTTGCTGATAAGGTGGACGTCCGACAGCTACTTTGATCCAGATCAATCAACATGACTTTTGTTTTCAACGAACGCGAAAAATGCGGCAGCTGCCCAATCCGTCACCGTGCCATCTGTGCGCGCTGTGACGAAGACGAGCTGACCTTGCTAGAGGATATGAAATCCTATCAGACCTTTGAGGCTGGTCAGCCGATCATTTGGCGCGGGGATGACTTGACGCATTTTGCCTCGGTGGTTTCTGGGATCGCGTCCCTGTCCAGAACGCTGGAAGACGGGCGCACGCAAATGGTTGGCCTGCTTTTGCCGTCAGACTTTATCGGTCGCCCTGGCCGCGAGACGGTGGATTTCGACGTCACGGCCGTCACAGAAGTCACACTGTGCCGCTTTCAACGCCGCCCGTTTGAAGACCTCGTAGACCGAGTCCCGCATATCGCGCAGCGCATGATGGAAATGGCGCTGGACGAACTGACGGCAGCGCGAGAGTGGATGGTTCTTCTGGGGCGCAAAACCGCTCGGGAAAAGATCGCGACGTTTCTTGAGATGATCGTGCGGCGCGAAACAGTTCCGACCCAGTCCATTCAGGAATACCAACTGCCCCTGACACGCGAAGAAATCGCGAACTTTCTTGGCCTCACGCTGGAAACGATCAGCCGCCAGCTGACGTCGCTTAAGAAAGACGGAGTTGTTGAGTTCATCGATCGCCGCCATTTTCGGATCAAAGATCTGAATGCGCTGCATTTAGCCAGCGGAGACGACGCGGACGGCGGCGTCATCGTTTAATCACTCCGACTTGATCCAGATCAAAGTTCCCTCCCCTCAGCCCAGAGTAGGACCCCAATAAAGGGACCGGTTTGACCGGTTCTCTTCGTGCACATTTGCAAGAAGGGGTCTTTGCATGATGGTTTTTAGGCTTGTCGCACTCGCACTCGTGGTGCTTGTTGCGGCTTATGCGGCGGATCAGGGACGCGACCTGGCGTTTCGAATCCATGGTTTGATAATTCTGCTGGTGGCGGGGATGTTGTTCCTTTGGGAATTGCGTCGCTCGGATGCGCCTGCACCTGTTCACGCACAGGGCGACTATAAAGACGATGTCGTCCGCGCCGGCGTGATCGCGACGGCCTTTTGGGGCATGGCGGGTCTTGCGGTTGGGGTCTTGATCGCTTTTCAACTCGCGTTTCCTGCGCTGAATTTCGACTGGGGCGCGCCGTTCACAAACTTTGGTCGCCTGCGTCCACTGCACACCAGTGCGGTGATTTTTGCCTTTGGTGGCAACGCCTTGCTGGCCGCGAGCTTCTACATCGTGCAACGGACCTCTCGGGTGCGCCTCTTTGGCGGCAATCTGGTGTGGTTTGTATTCTGGGGATACCAGCTGTTCATTGTGCTGGCCGCCACCGGATACCTTCTGGGCGCAACTCAGTCCAAAGAATATGCCGAGCCGGAATGGTATGTTGATATCTGGCTGACCATCGTTTGGGTTTGCTACCTGATCGTGTTCCTTGGCACGATCCTGCGCCGCAAAGAGCGTCATATCTACGTCGCCAACTGGTTCTTCCTGGCCTTCATCATCACCATTGCCATGCTGCATGTGGTCAACAATCTGGCCGTGCCTGTCAGCATCTGGGGCAGCAAATCTGTGCAGCTTTTCTCGGGTGTGCAGGATGCGATGACCCAATGGTGGTATGGCCACAACGCGGTGGGCTTCTTCCTGACTGCGGGTTTCCTGGGCATGATGTACTATTTCGTGCCGAAACAGGCGAACCGTCCGGTTTATTCCTATAAACTGTCCATCGTGCACTTCTGGGCGCTGATCTTCCTCTATATCTGGGCGGGTCCGCACCACTTGCACTACACGGCTCTGCCTGATTGGGCTTCAACACTGGGTATGGTGTTCTCGGTCGTACTTTGGATGCCGTCCTGGGCCGGTATGATGAACGGTCTGATGACGCTGAATGGCGCATGGGACAAGATCCGCACCGATCCGATCATTCGCTTCCTCGTGGCCAGCCTCGCCTTTTACGGCATGGCAACCTTCGAAGGCCCAATGATGTCGATCCGCGCGGTCAACAGCCTTAGCCACTACACCGACTGGACAGTTGGACACGTGCATTCCGGTGCGCTGGGTTGGAACGGTATGATCATCTTTGCGATGGTTTACTTCCTGACACCTCGCCTCTGGAACCGTGGATCCATGTATTCCAACGCGGCGATGAACTGGCACTTCTGGCTCGCGATGATCGGAATCGTGCTCTACGCAGCCTCCATGTGGGTCTCGGGCATTATGGAAGGCCTGATGTGGCGCGAAGTTGATGACCAAGGCTTCCTTGTGAACAGCTTTGCCGACACCGTCAGCGCCAAGTTCCCAATGTATGTGGTGCGCGGATTGGGTGGGGTTCTCTACCTCGGTGGTGCTGCGCTCATGTGCTGGAACATGTGGATGACCATCCGTGGCTATGAGCCGGTCACCCAGAAAGTCGCAACCATGACACCTCCGGCGGGCGCCACTGCGGCCCCAGCTGCAACCCCCGCTGAATAAGGAGATCCAACGATGGCTTTGATCGACAAACACGTCATCCTTGAACGCAGCCCGACACTTCTGCTGGCCTTCTCGCTGTCGGTTGTGACGATCGGCGGGATCGTGGAAATCGCGCCGCTCTTTTGGCTGGAAAACACCATCGAAGAGGTAGAGGGCGTCCGCCCCTACTCTCCTCTCGAGCTGGCCGGGCGGGATATCTATATCCGCGAAGGCTGTTACACCTGCCACAGCCAGATGATCCGCCCGATGCGGGATGAGGTCGAGCGCTATGGTCACTATTCGCTGGCGGCCGAGAGCATGTATGACCACCCGCATCAATGGGGGTCTAAACGCACGGGGCCTGATCTGGCGCGGGTCGGTGGACGCTATTCTGATGAATGGCATCTGGACCACCTGATCGACCCACAATCGGTTGTGCCCGAAAGCGTCATGCCCAGCTATGGCTTCCTGATGGAGGCCCGTCTGGACGGCGATCACATCGGCGAATTGATGGAGACCCACCGTTTCGTCGGCGTGCCTTACACGGACGAGCAGATTGCCAATGCCTATGCTGATTTCCGCGTGCAGGCCGATCCTAACAGCGATTGGGACGATATGGCAGAGCGCTATCCCGGTGCCGCCATCGGCAACTTTGACGGGCAACCAGAGCTGACCGAAATGGATGCTTTGATCGCCTACATGCAGATGCTTGGCACTCTGGTCGACTTCTCGACCTTTGTTCCAGACGCAAGCCGGTAGGAGGGAAACGATGGAAACCTACAGCTTCCTCAGAGCCTTCGCAGACAGTTGGTTCCTGATCGCAATGTTCACGTTCTTTCTGGGGGCCTGCGCTTTCGCCTTTTGGCCGACGCTGCGCGGGGCACGCGAAGACGCCGCCGGAATTCCGCTGCGCGATGACGCCCCGGGTTGCGCCAAAAACTGCGCTGCCTGTGCCTGTAAAACAGATTTCATTGAGGGTCCGCACAATGGCTGAACCACGTATTGACGAACTGACCGGTCGCGAGACCATGGGCCATGACTTTGACGGCATCGAAGAGCTGAACAACCCGATGCCACGCTGGTGGCTGATCAGCTTCTACCTGCTGATCATCTGGGGCATTGGCTATACAATCGCCTATCCTGCCTGGCCGATGATTTCCGGCGCGAGCAAAGGCTTGCTCGGATATTCCACACGCGGAGAAGTCGCCGCCGATATCACAGCGCACGAAGCCGCCAACGCAGAACTGGTCACGGCACTGCTTGCCCAGGACATGGGTGAATTCGATCCACAGTCGGATCTGCACCGCTATGCTGCTGCGCGGGGTGGCGCGGTCTTTCGGGCGCAATGCAGCCAGTGCCACGGGGCCGGTGCTGCGGGGGGCGAGGGCTATCCGAACCTTTTGGACAATGACTGGCTTTGGGGCGGTTCGCTTAAGGACGTTGCCTACTCGATCCGCCACGGTATTCGGAACCAGACCGACGACGACGCGCGCTATTCGGAAATGCCTGCCTTTAAAGACATTCTTGAAGCAGAGCAGATCGCGGCGATTGCGGCCTTTATTCCCACCCTGCCCCAAGCGGATTGGGAAAGTGAGGCAGGTGTCCTGTTTACAGACAACTGCGCCTCATGCCACGGCGATCAGGGCACAGGTGACCGCGAGTTGGGGGCGCCCAACCTCGCAGATGCTCTCTGGCTCTATGGGGGCGACCAAGAGACCTTGGTTGAGACAATCACCTATTCCCGCTTTGGTGTCATGCCCGCTTGGGGCCAGCGCCTCAGCGAGGAAGACGTCCGCGCCGTGGCAACCTATGTGCATGCCCTGGGTGGCGGCGAATAAACGCTATAAAAACCATCGCCTCAGCGCTTCTTGATCTGGATCAAGGTTGCGCTGAGGCACATGCATCATGAAGGCCATAGTTGTCACAACTGGTCAAAAAAATGCCTGAGTCGAGTACCTCTCTTTATGCCGCACGCGAGCCGATTTTCCCCAGACGGGTGTCGGGTCGGTTCCGGAACCTCAAATGGGTGATCATGGTGGTCACTCTTGGCATTTATTACCTGACGCCCTGGATCCGTTGGGACCGCGGTCCAAACCTGCCAGATCAGGCAGTTCTCGTGGACCTCGCAGGGCGCCGATTTTATTTCTTCTGGATCGAGATCTGGCCGCATGAATTTTACTTTGTCGCGGGTCTTTTGATCATGGCAGGCCTTGGCCTGTTTCTATTCACATCGGCATTGGGGCGGGTTTGGTGCGGCTATACCTGCCCTCAGACCGTCTGGACCGATCTGTTCATACTTGTGGAGCGCTGGATCGAGGGTGACCGCAATGCGCGCGTCAAACTGCACCACGCGGGCTGGTCTGTCCGCAAAGCGCGTTTGCGCCTGACGAAATGGATCGTCTGGGCCCTGATCGGCTTGGGCACCGGTGGTGCTTGGGTGTTTTACTTTGCCGATGCACCGACGCTCTTCAGAGATTTGATTAATCTAGAGGCCGCGCCTGTTGCCTATGCCACCATCGCAATTCTCACCGCGACGACGTTCGTATTCGGTGGCTTCATGCGCGAGCAAGTCTGCATCTACATGTGCCCCTGGCCACGCATTCAGGGTGCGATGATGGACAACGACACGCTGACAGTTGGCTATCGCGACTGGCGCGGAGAACCACGCGGCAAAGCGCGCGATGCGAACGCAGGCGACTGTGTGGATTGCATGGCCTGTGTGAACGTGTGCCCTATGGGCATCGACATCCGCGACGGGCAGCAAATGGAGTGCATCACCTGCGCGCTTTGCATCGATGCCTGCGACGACGTGATGGACAAACTCGGGCGCGATCGTGGCTTGATCGACTATCTTGCGCTGTCTGACGCACCACGCGAAGAGGCGGGCGAGAAGCCAAAACCCATTTGGCACCATGTTTTGCGCCGCCGTACGGTTCTTTACACAGCGATTTGGTCGCTTGTCGGCTTTGCCATGGTCTATGCTCTCTTTATGCGGCCCGAGATCGAGATGACGGTTGCCCCCGTGCGCAACCCGACATTTGTGACCCTGTCTGATGGGTCTATCCGAAACGCATACGAATTGCGCTTGCGCAATAAACATGGGGCCGAACGCATGTTTGGTATTCATGTGAATGGCGACGCTATGTGGGTCTTGGGGCTTGAAGGGAGCCCATATAGCGCCGTCCCCGTGGCAGCGAACGAAACGCTTAAACTCCGCGTCTATGTCACCGCGCCAGTGGGCAGCGAGTCCGCGCAGGCGGCAGAAACGCCGCTGCGGTTCTGGGTCGATGATCTGGCCAATGGCGAGCGCGCATATAAGAACACGATTTTCAATGGGAGCGGATCATGAAGGAACTAAAAGGCTGGCACGTCGCGACATTTTTCGGGTTGGGCTTTGGCACAATCATAGCCGTAAACGCAGCATTGGCCGTCAGCGCCGTGCGCACTTTCCCTGGGCTCGAGGTGAAAAATTCCTACGTCGCAAGCCAAAGCTTTGACGCGAACCGAAGTGCACAAGAGGCGCTGGGCTGGGATGTTTCGGCATGGATCGCCGAGGGGCAACTGAAGCTGTCCTTTAAAGACAACGGCGTGGCTGTCGCGCCGATCATTGAAACGGCAACCTTTGGGCGGGCGACATCGGTTGCAATGGACCAAACGCCCATTTTCAACTTTGACGGCGAGGTCTTTATCGCACCAATCGAAGCGGGCTCTGGCAATTGGAACCTGCGGATTACGGCTCGGTCCATGGATGGGACCAAGTTCCAACAACGGATTATCGTCGATGCTCCAGACGAGGCGAAGTCATGACAGCCGCCTGTCCTGCTTGCGTTGCAGCGCCGGCTGCCATTGAGGTGGCTTTGCCAAAAGCTGCGGTTCAGCTTTCGGTGCCATCTGTGCGCTGCGCGGCTTGCATCGGGGCCATTGAATCTCATCTCGCGCAGGTTCCGGGTATTCAGTCCGCACGCGTGAACCTGTCGCAAAAGCGGGTTGCCGTCGAAACGGACCTCCCGCCAGCGGAAATCGCAAAATCACTCGAGCAGATCGGCTATGAGGCCTTTCCCCTAAATGCAGCTGCCCTTGGGAGCCGAGGCGACGCAAGCGGCCAAGACCTACTGATGCGCATGGGTGTTGCAGGCTTTGCCATGATGAATGTCATGCTGCTTTCCGTCGCCGTCTGGTCCGGCGCGAGTGGCGCAACGCGGGATCTGTTTCACCTTATCTCTGCGGGGATTGCTCTGCCCGCGGTGCTCTTTTCGGCACAACCCTTCTTTCAGAACGCATGGCGCGCATTAAAGGTCGGCCGCCTGAACATGGACGTTCCGATATCTCTCGCGATCCTGCTTGCGAGCGGAATGTCCTTGTACGAGAGCCTGCACGGCGGTCATCACGCCTATTTCGACGCGGCACTTTCGTTGACCTTCTTCCTTCTGATTGGACGGTATCTCGAACAGCGTACGCGGTCCGCTGCACATTCTGCCGCCAAGGAACTCTCGGCGCTTGAGGAACACACCGCTCAGCGCATGCTCGGTGGCATATCCGAGGTCGTACCCATCGCGGATCTGCGCGAAGGCGACACGATCTTGGTCACAACAGGCGCGCGCGTTCCCGCAGACGGACGGCTGTTGACGGCCACAGCACATACGGACCGGTCCTTTTTGACAGGCGAGAGCGATCCCATCGCGCATGATGTCGGAGCCACCCTAAACGCGGGCGAGATCAACCTCGGCGCGCCATTTGAACTCTGCGTCGACGCCTCAGGTACAAACACACGTCTGCACCAGATCACCCAGCTGATCGAAACCGCAGAAAACGCGCGCAATCGCTATACGTCTTTGGCCGACCGCGCCGCGCGCATCTATGCGCCGGGGGTGCACCTTCTGGCCGCGCTCACATTTGCAGGCTGGGTCATCGCGTCAGGTGACATTCGCCACGCGTTGAATGTCTCGATAGCGGTTCTGATCATCACCTGCCCCTGTGCTCTGGGACTGGCCGTGCCTGCGGTCTCGACCGCCGCCATCAGCCGCCTCTATCGACTGGGTTTCCTAGTGAAATCCGGCACCGCACTAGAGCGGCTTGCAGAGGTCGACAGCCTCGTTTTTGACAAAACTGGCACGCTGACCAAACCGGGGTTTGATCTGGATCTGACGCGTTTCTCTCGCGAAGAACTCAGCGTCATGAAAGCCCTGTCTCAGGCGTCGTCGCATCCTTTGTCCAAGGCACTCAGCAATTTCCTTGGGGACATCACCCCAGCCGAATTGACAGACCTCGAAGAGGTTAAAGGCGCGGGCGTGCGAGCCAAATTCGGCGGGCGCCCCGTTACCCTAGGCCGCGCCTCTTGGCTGTCGCAGTCAGGTAGTGGGCTGATTTTGAAAATTGGAGAAGCCAGCAGATCCCTTCCCTACAGCGAGAGCCTTACAGAGGGAGCCATTGAGGCCGTTGAAGGCACGCAAGCGCTGGGTTTGCCGTCAGTCGTTTTGTCTGGCGACACCCCTTTGAAAACACGCTCCATTGCAGATCGTTTGGGCATCGATGACTGGCACGCGCAGGTTTCACCAGAAGAGAAGAGCAATTTGATCGCTGAAAGCTCCGATCAGGGGCAATTGTCCTGCATGGTGGGCGATGGTTTAAACGACACAGTGGCTTTGGCCAGCGCCCATGCGTCGGTCGCGCCCGGATCGGCGCTTGATGCTGCGCGCTCTGCATCTGATGTGGTTTTGTTGAGAGGAAGTTTAGAAAAACTACCGCAACTCTTTAGAACTGCCCGCATGGCCGTACGCTTGTCCAAACAAAACTTTGCAATCGCAGCGCTCTATAACGCCATTGCAATCCCCATCGCGGTCGCCGGGTATGCGACCCCTCTGATGGCCGCGCTTGCGATGTCTTTTTCGTCCATCACCGTGATTTTCAACGCCGCCCGCGTAGGAGTACAAAAATGAATGTCCTTGCGATCTTAATTCCCGTTTCTCTTCTTCTAGGCGGCGCAGGCTTGGTCGCTTTTGTGTGGACGTTGAAGTCAAATCAATATGACGACCCCGAAGGCGAAGCCGCGCGAGTGCTTTTGGACGGATAGGACTGCAAATCCTCGTTTTGCAGTCACATAAGTGTCTGAGTGAAAATCACAGACGAGTCTCTGGACGGCCGTAAGGTCTAGTGCCCCCCATTGCGTGGGACCTAGAATCACATGTTCGAAGGTTGAGACGAGCCTGTTTGATCTGCTCGCACTCAATCACGCAAAATCATCTAATTTATCAGTAATTTAGATAGGTTCCCTCGCTGCAATTAAAGAAATGGTTGACGTTTTATGGAACGTTCCACTAAAACTTCTTTTGGAACGTTCCAAAGTTGTGTGCATCTGAGTTTCGAAGGGGGGAGCTATGAACTGGGCGTTGATCGGCGCAAGCACTATTGCGCGGCAATATATCATACCGGCGATCCGCTCATTCGACGGCTCAGAGGCGGCTTGGGTTGTCAGTGGCTCTGCGGAACACGCGAACAACTTCGCAACGGATGAAAACATCGCGAATGCCACCACAGACTTGGCACAGGCCCTGGCCGACACATCGGTTGACGCGGTCTACATCTCTTCGACCAATGAAAAACACCACGCGCAGGCGCTTGCGGCCATTGCTGCGGGCAAGCACGTGCTCTGCGAAAAACCACTAGCCATGTCTTTGGCCGAGGCCCGCGAGATGATCGACGCGGCCAAGGCAGCAGGCGTCCACTTTGCGACAAATCACCATCTGCGCTGCGCAGGCAGTCATCGCGCGATCCGCCAGCTGATCGCCGACGGCAGGATCGGAGAGGTTCTGTCCGTAAAGGTTTCTCACGCGGTCAGCCTGCCTGAACATCTGCGCGGCTGGCGTCTGGACAATCCTGGCGCGGGCGGCGGCGTTGTGCTCGATATGACCGTGCATGACACAGACACCATCCGCTATCACCTAGGAGAAGATCCGGTCTCGGTAGTTGCAGAGGCTGCGTCCTCTGGCATGGGACAGGGGGTTGAGGATTCTGCCATGGCGATCATGACCATGGCCTCCGGCATTCAAGTCCTAAGCCACGTGAGCTTTGGCCACCCTTTCGGCAAAACCGGCGTGGAAATTCACGGCAGCAAAGGCGCGATCTATGGCAAAGGCGTTATCGCCCAAACGCCTGCTGGCGAAGTGACACTTGTGACGGCCGAAGGCCACGAGGACATCTCTTTCCCACGCCACGACCTCTATGAACAGGTCCTCGCAGAATTCACCGCAGCCGTGAATGGCCAACCCCATCAAGGCGCGACCGGTGAAGATGGCTACAAATCTCTGGCCGTTGCCTTGGCAGTCCGCGAGGCGGCAGCCACCGGCCAGCGCCAACATTTGAACTACGGAGAGCCCCAATGAACAAAGTCGTCAGCGCCTCTGACGCGGTTGCGCGGATTGCCGATGATGCGGTCGTCACAGTGTCTTCCTCTTCGGCACTGGGCTGCCCGGATTTTGTGCTTAAGGCCATCGGCGCGCGGTTTGACGCCGAAAGCCATCCGCGCAATCTGACGACCATCCACCCGATTGCCGCGGGCGATATGTATGGTGTGCTGGGCGTCGACTACATCGCCAAAGATGGGCTTCTGTCGCGTATTTTGGGCGGCTCTTATCCGTCGGGCCCCTCGTTCAAGCCCATGCCCGAGATCTGGAAAATGATCGTCGAAAACCGCGTGGCCGCCTACAACGTGCCCTCTGGCGTCTTGTTTGACATGACACGCGAAGCCGCCGCCAATCGCCCCGGCGTTTTGACCAAGGTAGGCATGGAGACCTTCGTCGACCCCAAACGCCAAGGCTGTGCGATGAATGACAAGGCCGCGGAAACGCCGATCGTCTCGCGAGTGGAGTTTGGCGGCGACACATGGCTGCACTTCCCGAATGTCGTACCAAATGTCGCCATCATCCGCGCCACCACGGCCGATGAATTCGGCAACCTCACCTATGAAAACGAAGGCGCCTATCTGGGTGCTTTGGAGCAAGCCATCTGCGTGAAAAACCACGGAGGCCTTGTGATCGCGCAGGTCAGCCGCGTGACCAAACGCGGGTCCTTGCGGCCGCATGACGTGCGCGTGCCGGGTCATCTGGTGGATTGCATCGTGATTGATGCGAACCAGAAACAGACCTGCGAAACCCAATACGACCCTGCAATTTCCGGCCAGATCATGCGGCCTTGGGACAGCTTTTCCCTCGCGGAACATAGTGTAGAGAAAGTCATCGCCCGCCGCGCGGCGATGGAGCTGCAGCCTGGCATGACCGCGAACCTCGGTTTTGGGATCAGCGCGATGGTGCCTCGGATCCTGCTCGAAGAGGGTCACCCAGAGGCCGTGACCTGGGCCATCGAACAGGGCGCAGTCGGCGGCATGCCTTTGACAGGTTTCGCCTTTGGCTGTGCATCCAATGCGGATGCTTTTGTCCCTTCTCCGCAGCAATTCATCTATTTTCAGGGTGGCGGGTTCGATGTGTCGTTCCTCTCGTTCCTTGAGGTCGACGTCGAAGGCAATGTCAACGTCTCGAAACTTGGCAAAAAACCATATCTGACAGCGGGTTGCGGTGGTTTTGTGGACATTGTGTCTGGGGCCAAAAAGATCGTCTTCTCTGGCTGGTTTGAAGCAGGTGCACAGGTGGAACTGACCGACGACGGCATCTCGATTGCAGCGCCGGGCAAGTTCTCGAAAATGGTCGAAGAGGTCGAACATGTGACCTTCTCGGGCCAGCGCTCCCGTGAGCTGGGACAAGAGGTGCTTTACGTCACCGAGCGCTGCGTCATGCGGTTGGGAGACAACGGTCTTGTGGCAACGGAAATCATGCCCGGGATCGATCCACAAAAGGACATTGCGGAGGCCTCTGGTGGCCGTGTGTCCATCGCAGAGGACGCGATCATCATGCCGCTGTCGCTGTTGGCCGACGCTCCAATGGGATGGGGTGCATGAGCCGCGTTCAAATCATAAAATCGGGCCGTGTGGCCGAGCTTCGATTGGACAATCCGTCCAAGATGAATGCCTTTACGGTGCAGATGTTAGATGATCTGGCCGCGCATTTGGACATCATCGAACGCGACGCCGAGATTGGCGCTGTGATGCTGACCGCCGAGGGCGACAAGGCCTTCTGCACAGGCGCAGACATAAACGCCTGGGGAGACCTCAACCCGACAGAATTCGCGCGGTTTTGGGTGCGTGATGGGCATCGGATTTTTGATCGTCTGGCACGTCTTTCCAAGCCCACCATCGCGGTTCTGAACGGCCATGCTTTTGGCGGAGGCCTTGAATTGGCTGCGGCATGCGACATCCGCGTTATGGCCCCCAAAGCCTCTCTGGCTCTTCCCGAAGCCGGTGTTGGCATCGTGCCGGGTTGGTCTGGCACCCAGCGCCTGATGCGCCTTTTGCCAGAACCGATAGTCAAGGAAATGGCGCTCTTTGGGCATCGGATCAAAGCTGATCGCGCGCTTTCCGTCGGTTTTGTTGTGGCAGTCGATGAAGACCCCCGCGCTGTGGCCGAAGCACTCGTAGACCGCGCTCTGACGCTTTCACCTCGCGCGGTCGAGATTTCAAAATCCATGATCCATGCCGCCCAAGGCGAAGATCGCGGCGCCATGGTCGAAGCGCTTGGCAGCGCCGCTATCGCCGCATCGGAAGACCGTCAAGAAGGCGTCACCGCCTTTCAAGAAAAACGCAAGCCTGACTTCTCTGGAAAATAAAGAATGAACGATCTCAATATCATAACCGAGCAAACCATCGCTCTGCCAGAGACGCCTTATCAGGCGCGCCACTATATCAACGGTGCGTATCTGGACAGCGCGGATGGTCAGGTTTCTGATCGGATGTCTCCGTCCCATGGCGTGCTGGTCAGCCAAGCGGCTTTGGGGTCTGTGACTGAAACCGAGGCCGCAATCGGTGCGGCGCGCGCGGCTTCTGATGATGGCCGCTGGAGCCGCCTGTCCGGCAAAGACCGCGCCGCCGTGTTGAACAAAGTCGCCGATCTGATCGAGGCGAACGAAGAACGCCTCGCCCTGATCGAGACGTTGGAAAGCGGTAAACCGATCTCCCAAGCGCGCGGCGAATGCGGTGGTGCCGCCGATTTGTGGCGCTATGCTGCCTCGCTCGCGCGCACCAGCCACGGCGAGAGCCACAACGCGCTTGGTGACGATATGCTGGGCGTGGTCATCAAAGAGCCCATCGGTGTGGTGTCGATCATCACGCCCTGGAATTTCCCATTCTGGATTCTCAGCCAA
Organism: Cognatishimia activa; assembly: GCF_017798205.1. NCBI lineage: Bacteria > Pseudomonadati > Pseudomonadota > Alphaproteobacteria > Rhodobacterales > Paracoccaceae > Cognatishimia > Cognatishimia activa. The sequence continues at coordinate 405,490 of NZ_CP060010.1, forward strand.
AAGCTACCCTTTGCTTTGGCAGCGGGCTGCACCTGTGTCGTAAAACCCTCCGAGATGACGCCGTCCACGACAGCCATGTTGGGTGAGTTTTTGACCGAAGCAGGTCTGCCCGAAGGCGTCTGCAACATCGTGCTAGGCTATGGAGATCCGGTCGGCAGTTTGATGAGCACACATGACGACGTCGATATGGTGTCCTTCACCGGGTCCACCGCCGTGGGCAAACGCATTAGCAAAGCAGCAAGCGACACTTTGAAGAAAGTCGCGCTGGAACTTGGTGGTAAGAACCCGCAGGTGATCTTCCCGGATGCCAATCTGGAAAGTGCGGCGGATGCTGTCACCTTCGGCGTCTATTTCAATGTGGGTCAGTGTTGCAATTCTTCCAGCCGCATCATCGTCCACGAAGACATCGCCAACGCCTTCGTGAACCGCGTGGTCGAGATGTCTCGTCACGTGGCGTTCGGCAACCCTTTAAACCCGGATACACAAGTTGGCGCGATTGTCACCGCCGAGCATCAAGCCAAGATCGACGCCTATGTCTCCGATGCTAAAGAAGCAGGCGCGGAAATCTGCATCGGCGGAGGATCGCTGCAAGTCGCTGAAATTGGGTCACAGTTTTACCAACCAACCGTCGTGCGCGGCGTCACGTCGGACATGGCGATCGTTCGTGAAGAGGTCTTTGGACCGGTCTTGGTGGTGCAAACGTTCAAGACAATGGACGAAGTGATTGCGCTAACAAATGACTCTGACTACGGTCTTTCAGCAGGGGTATGGAGCGAAAACGTTCATACATGTCTAGAGTTTTCTCGCCGCGCGCAAGCGGGGACGATTTGGACAAACACATGGATGGATGGGTTTCCCGAACTAGCTTTTGGAGGGGTAAAGCAATCGGGACAAGGGAGAGAAATTGGCCAGTACGGCTATGACGAATTCCTCGAGGTGAAATCTTTGGTGATGCGCGTTGGCGATTCCAGAGCACCTTGGGTGAAAATGCCCTGATAGGAACAGGGATCATGAAGAGAAAACGCAATAATCTAGGGAGGATATAATGCGTTATTTTGGAAAGAAATCTATGATGGCGGCGGCTCTGCTTGCGTCGACTTCCATGGCGTCCGCATCGGACGTGGAAGTTCTGCACTGGTGGACTTCGGGCGGTGAAGCGGCAGCGCTGAACGTTCTGAAAGAAGACCTCGCCGGTCAATCCATCGGCTGGAACGACATGCCAGTTGCTGGTGGTGGTGGCGAAAGCGCCATGACCGTTCTGCGGGCACGCGTCACCGCGGGTGACCCACCAACCGCGGTTCAGATGCTGGGCTTTGACATCCTCGACTGGGCCGAAGAAGGCGCGCTCGCGGATCTGAACGACGTCGCCGCTGCTGAAGGCTGGGACGCGGTTGTGCCTGCGGCTCTGCAAGCTTTCGCGAAACATGACGGCAAGTGGATCTCTGCACCTGTGAACGTGCACTCCACCAACTGGGTCTGGGCGAACAAGGCCGTTCTGGACGAGCTGGGCATCGCGCAGCCAACCACTTGGGCTGAATTCGAAGCAGCGATGGCAACCGTTAAAGCCGCGGGCAAAACCCCACTGGCACACGGTGGTCAGGCTTGGCAGGAAGCCACCATGTTTGACGGTGTTGCACTGTCTGTTGGTGGTGTCGAGTTCTACAAGAAAGCCTTCATCGATCTGGATCCAGAAGCACTTGGCTCTGACATGATGGTTGAGACCTTCAACCGCATGGCGACCCTGCGCGCGAATGTGGACGACAATTTCTCTGGTCGTGACTGGAACCTCGCATCTGCGATGGTTATCAACGGCGACGCCGCCTTCCAGATCATGGGTGACTGGGCGAAGGGTGAATTCCTGAACGCAGGCAAAACCCCTGGCGAGGACTTCCTCTGCTTCCGCGTCCCAGGTTCTGCGGGTGCGGTGAGCTTTAACTCTGACCAGTTCGCTATGTTTGCTGTGGCCAGCGACGATGCACAAGCGTCCCAAGGCGCAATGGCGGCATCCATCATGTCTCCAGTGTTCCAGTCCGCGTTCAACGTAGTCAAAGGCTCTGTCCCTGCACGGACCGACGTGCCTGACGCAGACTTTGACGCTTGCGGCAAACAAGGCATGGCAGAACTGGCGGCAGCAGCCGCGTCTGACACTCTGGTTGGCTCCATGGCGCACGGCCACGCAAACCGCGCAGCTGTGAAGAACGCGATGTATGACGTCATCACCGCGCACTTCAACGGTGAGTACGACGCACAAACCGCAGCCGAAGAAATGGTGACTGCGGTCGAGCTGGCGCAATAAGCCACCTTTGAAAGAATACTCTGGGGCGGCACGCCTCGCCCCAGAGCACCTGCTTAAATCTCTGAAAATTTGGGAGGAAACGATGGCCCGCGCTGGCGATGTCGATTTCAAAACCAAGCTCCAGCATTGGATTCCGAAGGTCGTGCTCAGCCCGTCCTTGGCACTCGTGCTCCTCTTTGTATACGGGTTCATCCTGTTCACGGTTTACCTGTCCTTCACCGATAGCCGCATTCTGCCGAGCTATGGGTGGGTTGGGTTGGAAAACTATTCCAAACTCTGGCGGCTGAGCCACTGGGAGACGTCGCTCAAGAACCTTGGCGTCTATGCCGCGCTTTATATTTCGATTTCCACTGTAGTGGGCCTGACGCTGGCCATCTTTCTGGATCAGAAAATCCGCGGCGAAGGCATCCTACGCCCGATCTATCTATACCCAATGGCGCTTAGTTTCATCGTAACCGGCACGGCGTGGAAATGGTTCCTGGATCCCGGTATCGGTCTTGAGCACACAATGCACCTCTGGGGCTGGGAGAGCTTTGAGTTCAACTGGATCAAAGACCGCAACTTCGCGATCTATACCGTTGTTATTGCAGCCGTTTGGCAGTCCAGTGGTTTTGTCATGGCGATGTTCCTCGCAGGCCTGCGCGGCATCGACAGCGAGATCATGAAAGCGGCACAGATTGATGGCGCGAGCAACTGGAACCTCTATCGCCGGATCGTGATCCCGCTGTTGCGCCCTGCCTTCCTGTCGGCCTTCGTGATCCTCTCGCACCTCGCAATCAAGAGCTATGACCTCGTGATCGCCCTGACCGGCGGCGGCCCGGGCCGCGCGACAGAATTGCCCGCGACCTTCATGTATTCCTACACTTTTACTCGCAACCAAATGGGCATCGGGGCCTCTTCGGCGGTGATCATGCTGATGACCATCGCGGCGATTATGATCCCTTACCTCTACGCTGAACTGAAGGAGGACAAGTGATGTCGGCTGCACAATCTCAATCCGTGCGCACCGGGCGTATCACGCGGACATTCATCTATGTCTTCCTGCTGGTCGCCTCGCTGTTCTACCTCTTGCCGTTCTTCATCATGCTGGTGAACTCGGTGAAACCGCTCAGCGAGATCACTGGCGGCAATATGATGGCGCTGCCACAGGTCTTTACGCTTGAACCCTGGGCCGCTGCATGGTCCTCTGCACAGGTCGGTGTCGAGCCTACGGGTCTGCGTCCCTATTTCTGGAACTCGATCAAGATGGTGGTTCCGGCGGTGTTTATCTCGACCGTATTGGGCGCGCTGAACGGCTATATCCTGACAAAATGGCGGTTTCGCGGGGATACGATCCTTTTCGGGCTGATGCTGTTTTCCTGCTTTATCCCGTTTCAGATCGTTCTGATCCCAATGGCGCGGATCCTGGGCATTCTTGGGCTGTCCGGCTCGACTTATGGTCTGATCCTTGTGCACGTAGTTTACGGCATCGGCTTTTCGACGCTCTACTTCCGCAACTACTACGCAGCCTTCCCGACCGAGCTGGTTCGTGCAGCGCAAATTGACGGCGCCGGGTTCTTTCAGATCTTCCGCCGCATCATGCTGCCGTCGTCGGGCCCGATCATCGTGGTCTGTGTGATCTGGCAGTTCACCAACATCTGGAACGACTTCCTCTTTGGCGCGTCCTTCGCCTCGGGGTCCGGAGCACCGATGACGGTTGCTTTGAACAACCTCGTGCAGTCCTCAACGGGCGTCAAAGAATACAACGTTCACTTCGCAGGCGCGATCCTCGCCGCCTTGCCGACACTTCTTGTCTACATCGTGGCCGGACGCTTCTTTGTCCGCGGCCTGATGGCTGGCTCTGTAAAAGGATAAGACTATGGGCTTTCTCGACATCAACAACGTAACCAAATCCTATGGCGCGGTCGAAGTCCTGCATAAGGTCGACATCGCCGTCGAAGAGGGCGAGTTCCTTGTGCTCGTCGGCCCCTCGGGCTGTGGCAAATCCACACTGTTAAACATGATCGCAGGTCTTGAGGACATCACCTCCGGCGAGATCGGGATCAACGGGCGTGTTGTGAACGGCGTGCACCCGTCAAACCGCAACATCGCGATGGTGTTCCAAAGCTATGCGCTCTACCCGAATATGACGGTTGGGCAGAACATCACCTTTGGTCTGGAAATGCACGGGGTGCCAAAGCCCGAGCGCGACAAAGCCATGAATGACGTGGCAAAACTTTTGCAGATCGAACAGCTCTTGGATCGCAAACCGGGCCAACTGTCTGGCGGGCAACGCCAACGTGTGGCGATGGGCCGGGCGCTTGTGCGTGATCCTGATGTGTTCCTTTTTGACGAGCCGCTCTCTAACCTCGACGCCAAACTGCGCGTCGACATGCGGACCGAGATCAAAAAGCTGCATGAAAAGCTAAAGACCACAATCGTTTACGTGACCCACGACCAGATCGAGGCGATGACGCTCTCGACCCGTATTGCCGTCATGTACGAAGGCTATGTGCAACAGCTTGGCACGCCGAAAGAGATCTATGACACGCCCGCGAACCTCTTTGTGGCGACCTTCATGGGCTCTCCTGCGATGAACATTATGAACGCCAAGGTCGTCATGAAAGACGGCCGCCCACATGCGTCGCTGGTGACGTCTGAAGGGGGCGAAGCGCTGCTGCCGTTTTCTCAGGACAATATGTCTGAGTGGGATGGCAAAGAGGTCCTCCTGGGGATCCGCCCCGAAGCGATCACCGATCCTGATGGGGCGGATCGTAAATCCAGCAATGTGGTGACCTTGGAAAACCGCATTATCGTGACAGAACCCGCGGGTTCTGACACCTTTGTCACCACAAACCTGGGCGGCAAAGACGTGATCTCGCGTCTGCGCGCGGATGTCCCTGTGTCGGCTGGTGAGATGTTCGGCTTTGCGGTCAACATGGAGAAGGCCGTCGCCTTTGATCCCGCCACCGAGAAGCGCATCGAAGGGTGAGCGACGCTGACGTCATAGTCATCGGCTCGGGCATTGGCGGCGCCACGATGGCGGCGGCTTTGGCCGAGACCGGCAAGCGCATTCTTGTGCTCGAGAAAGGCGATCACCTGCGCCCTTCTATGCACGACCGGGATGCGCAGTCGATCTTTGCCAAAGGGCACTATCGACCCGATGAGACATGGCTGGACGGCAAGGGACAGTCGTTCAATCCGGGCAACTATTACTACGTCGGCGGGAACTCGAAGTTCTTTGGCGCAGTGTTCCTTCGCTATCGCCGCGAGGATTTCTCGCCGATCGCACATATGGGGGGAACCTCGCCCGGTTGGCCTATAACCTATGACGCGTTGGAACCGTTTTACGGCCGTGCCGAGATGCTCTATCAGGTCCGTGGCCAGATAGGCGAAGACCCAACAGAGCCGGATCACGCGACACTCTACCCTCATCCTCCTTTGGCCGATGAACCGGGTATTGCAGAGTTCCGCAGGCGCATGGGCGCTATTGGCATGTCACCCTCGTCATTGCCCTTGGGGGTGGACATCGAGACCTGGCTCGCACGCGGTAAAACGCCTTGGGATGCCTACCCAGACACGACTGGCGGCAAGATGGACGCAGAACGCGCGGCTCTGTCGCAGGCACTCTCGCATGGGAACGTCCGGCTGCAAACGAAAGCCGACGTCGCGCGTTTGAACTATGACGGCACACGCATTTCATCCATCACTCTGGCCACTGGGGAAACGTTGAGCGCGCCCTTGATCGTTCTCGCAGCCGGAGCCGTGCAATCCGCCGCGCTCTTGTTGCGGTCGGCCAATGACAATACCCCGCTTGGGCTCGCGAATAGTTCCGATCAGGTCGGACGGAACTTTATGAACCACAATTGTTCGGCCGTTCTGGCGCTGCATCCGTTTCGGCGCAACGAGGCGGTCTATCAAAAAACCCTGATGCTGAATGACTATTATCTGACAGGCGGCCCAAACGGAGAACCTTTGGGCAATATCCAGCTGTTGGGTAAAATTTCAGGCGAGATCTTGCGGGCCAACTCCCCACTGCCCGCGCCGCTGGCGCGCTGGATCGCAGACAGATCGGTCGATCTTTACGCCATGTCCGAAGACCTGCCGAACCCCGACAGCCGCGTGACGCTGACGGGTGGGCAGATCACGCTGGATTGGAAGCGCTCGAACTGGGAGGCGCATGAAGCTCTGGTCGCCAAGCTCAAGCAGCAATTGCGCAAGGCTGGCTATCCGATTGTGCTTGCGCGGCCCTTTGATCGGCGCACGCCTTCGCATCAATGCGGCACCGCGCGGATGGGACATGATCCAGCTCAAAGCGTCGTGAACACGTTCTGCCAAAGCCATGACATCGAAAACCTCTTCATCACGGATGCCTCGGTCTTGCCGACCTCAGCCGCTGTGAACCCCGCGCTGACAATCGCTGCCCTCAGCCTGCGCGCGGCCGACCATATCAAACAAACCCGCTTTGCTGCCTAGCAAAGCCCGAAGGACCCGAAAAATGACCAAAGGCTATGATTTCATCATCATCGGAGGCGGAGCAGCAGGCTCGGTTCTGGCCGGGCGCTTGTCTGAAATCCCCGATGCGCAGGTGCTGTTGCTAGAGGCCGGCGGCAGCGACCGCAATCCTTTGTACCACCTGCCCGCAGGCTTCGCCAAAATGACCAAAGGCATCGGGTCCTGGGGTTGGGATACTGTGCCGCAAAAACACATGCAAAACAAAGTCTTCCGCTATACGCAGGCGAAAGTGATCGGCGGAGGCTCGGCCATCAACGCCCAGATCTACACCCGCGGTAATGCGCAGGATTACGACGACTGGCGGCAGATGGGCTGCGAGGGTTGGGGCTATGAAGACGTACTGCCCTATTTCCGCAAGGCCGAGGACAACGACACCTATAACAACAAGTATCACGGCCAAGGCGGGCCTTTGGGCGTAAGCCAGCCATCGGCACCGCTACCGATCTGTGATGCTTATTTCGACGCGGCGGCCGCGGTCGGCATCCCGCGCAATATGGACATCAATGGAGAGTCGCAGGACGGCGTTTGTTACTATCAACTGACCCAGCGCAACACGCGCCGTTCTTCGGCGGCGATGGCCTATGTGACGCCAAACCGCCACCGCAAGAACCTATCGGTGCGTTTGGGCGCGCAAGTCAAACGCCTGATCGTCGACAAAGGCCGCGTGACCGGCGTTGAAATGGTCGACGGTGAACAGATCTACGCTAACGCAGAGGTCTTGATGTCCGGTGGTGCTATCGGATCGCCTCGGCTCTTGCAACTCTCTGGCATCGGCCCGGCGGATCATTTGCAATCTCTTGGGATCAATGTGGTCTATGACCAGCCGCAGATCGGGGAAAACCTTCAGGATCACCTCGACCTTTATTGCATCAGCGAGCTCAAAGGTCCCTTTAGCTATGATCGCTATGCCAAGCCGCTTTGGGCCGCATGGGCCGGCCTGCAGTATATCATCGCGCGCAAGGGTCCCGTCGCCTCTTCGCTCTTTGAAACCGGAGGGTTTTGGTACGCAGATCCTGACGCCCGTTCCCCAGACATTCAGTTCCACCTTGGGCTCGGCACCGGTATCGAACACGGCGTCGCGGCCATGCCGCAAGGCGGCGTGACTTTGAACTCCTGCTATCTGCGCCCAAGGTCTCGCGGCACGGTACGCCTGCAAAGTGCCGATCCCGCCAAAGCGCCTTTGATCGACCCGAATTACTTGCAAGACCCAATGGACCGCGAGATGTCGATAAGGGGTCTGAAACTCACCCAAGAGATCCTCTCTCAGTCGCCGCTCAAGGACTACATTCTCGCGGAACGCCTGCCTGGGCCGGATGTGAAAACGGACGAGGATTACTTCAACTTCATCTCCGAGCACTCCAAGACCTCGCACCATTGCGCAGGCACCTGTCGCATGGGCATTGATGACGCGGCGGTCGTGGATCCATCCCTGAAATTCAACGGCTTGGACGGGCTGCGCATCGTCGACAATTCCATCATGCCGACAGTGATTTCCTCAAACACAAACGCTGCTGCGATCATGATTGGCGAGAAAGCCGCCGATATGATCAAAGCCGACCACGGCATGGAGGCCGCATGATACGTCATATTGTTCTCGTCAAATTCCAACCAGACGTCACAGACACGCAGATCAGTGCGATCTTTTCTGAACTGCATGATATCAAAGCCAAACTGCCCGGTGTGCTGTCGATCACCGCAGGTCGCAGCGAAAGCCCAGAGCAGATCGAACGCGGCTATATGCATGGTTTCGTTGTGGATTTCACCGATTGGGACACATTGCAGGCCTATCAGGATCACCCGGATCACAAGGTTCTGGGCGGCAAACTGGTGGCCAACGCCATCGGCGGGATCGACGGAATTTTGGTATTTGACCTTCCCATAGACCAAGCAGCCGAGTAACACCGCCCAAACCACGCCCTAATCCAAGAGAGGCCGCAGAGACCCATGACCCGGAAGCCGACAATCATAGATGTCGCCAAGAAAGCCGGAGTGTCTAAGTCCACGGTCAGCCTCGTGTTGCGCAACAGCCCCACCATTCGCGACGAAACCCGCGAGCTGGTGCGCGCTGCGATGCGGGATTTGGGGTATGTCTATAACCGCTCGGCCGCAAATATGCGCAGCTCGAACGCGGGGCTGATTGGCCTCGTGATCAACGATCTGCGCAACCCTTTCTTTACAGAGTTCGCCACCTCCCTGCAGATGGCGCTGGCTGAGAAAAGCTACGCCACGGTTCTGGCGAATACCGACGAGGACGCAGAGCTTCAGGCGCAGGTTGTCAGTTCTATGATCGAACACGGGGTCTCGGCCCTGATCATCTGCCCGGCCTATGGCAGCACGCAGGACACTTTCGACGCCATTGCCCGCGCGGGCATTCCTGTGATGCAAATGCTGCGCCGAGTGGACAGCCGAACCGACCTCTTTCCCTTCACCGCGCCGGACTATGTGACCGGCAGCCGTCTGGCGACGGAGCATTTGGTCGTACAAGGCGCTCGGAACATCGCCTTTGTGGGTGGGCTTGAGGGGCGTTCCGTGACCGAAGAACGCATGTCCGGATATCTGAGCGTGATGAGCGCCTCGGGCAAAGAGCCAATTATCCTGAACGGCGAGTCCTCTCGGAAATTCGGCCGTGATGTGGCGCATAGGTTGGCGCAGGAACATCCAGATGTGGACGGCGTGGTCTGTTTTAACGATCTTGTGGCCTTGGGCCTGTCCAGCGGCTGCAACGAGATCGGTCGATGCGTTGGCAAGGACGTGATCATCGTAGGCTTTGATAACATCGAGGACGCAGCAGAGACGTACCCATCGCTATCCTCCGTCGGCTATGACATCGCCTCGATTGGCGCGCAAACAGCGGAAACCGTGCTGAACTGGCTGGAAAGCGGGCAAGTCCCCGAAGCTGAAACACGCAAACCTGTCGAATTGTTTGTGCGACAATCCAGCGGCGGATCACTCTAGCTAGTTTGCGTCATAGGCGTGGGCTTTTGTGGCTTCTTTCGGAAGTCGCGCACCGAAATGGCCGATGACATCCCCCGCCAGAGCTTGTCCCTTGCGCACCGACGCTTCGACGTTCAGCCCTTTGAACCGGCCCGCTAAGTATCCAGCGTTGAAAGCATCCCCTGCGCCAGAGGTATCTTTCACCTTAGTCACAGGGCCTGTGTCGAAGGTCAGCCGTCTTTTGGCACTTAACATGTGAACATCGCCCTCGCCGTTTTTGACGACAACTTCTGAAACGCCTAGCCCTTCATATCGCACCAACGTGTCAGCTGGGGTCGCATCGCCCCAACAGAGAGTTTCATCATCAAAGCTCGGCAAGGCGATGTCTGCCTCAGATAGGAACCCCGGCAATGTGGCGCGCACCTCATCCATAGAGTCCCACAGCTTTGGACGCACGTTTGGGTCAAAAGACACCAAAGCCCCCTTTGCGCGCGCTGTTTTGAGGGCCGCGAGCAGGTTTTCGCGTGCCGCCGGCGATAGGATCGCGACAGTAATTCCCGACAAGTGGATCAGACCCGCATCCGCAATCTGACGCGTCAGCGGCTCAACATCCTCCGCCAACATCCGCGCCGCAGACTGCGCACGCCAATACTGAAAACTCCGTTCTGCGCCGTCCAATTCGATCAGGTAAAGCCCCATCGTCCGGTCTGCGTCCCGTGCAATGCCCGTGGTATCCAGCCCATCGGCCTCAAGCTCTGCGCAAAAGGCATCAGACACCGCGTCTTGACCCACTTTGGTTACATAGCCAACAGAGGCGCCCTGCCCCAAGATCTGCGCCATATGCCATGCGGTGTTGAACGTGTCCCCGGCAAAGCCGCGTTTGTAGAGGCCGTCCCCCACGGGGGCCATTTCGACCATCGCTTCGCCGATCGCGAGGACGCGTTTGTTCGCGGAAAACTGCATGTCAGGCGCTCTCACCCGTGTCGTGGATTTCAGAGGTCAGCCAAGCGGGCCAGTCCCGTTCGAAAAAAGATTTGTCCGATGGATCATGCGCGCGGTTTTTGCGCGTCCGCAATGTCATTTCAGTCCCCTTTAGGCGCACAAGGATCTGCGAACCCTTGTCCGCGTCGCGTTCGGGTCTGAACCGATACTCTGTCAGCGGACCATCTGGGCCTTGTGGCAGAGCCCCGCCCTCTGGATCACAAATCGCCCGCGCCCCGCGACTGCCGCCGCCACCTGACACGTAGTGATCCAAGGCGGTCAACACGGCCTCAGACGCCAGCGCCATTTGATGCCACTGGAGCGCCCGCGCTGCCTCGCTGTCGCGTGATAAGGTGATGCCATGCGCGCGAATAGACGCGTTCAGATCTGCCGCTTCGCCGCATGCCGCTGCCACGCGGTCTTGCGTGCACAAGATCCCTGCGTCCTCGCTCATCCGCGTTTGAACCGAAGAGCGGATGTCTTTCACCGCCATGCCGTCCTCAGCCCGCAGAACCTGCACAATGTCTTCAACGGCCTTCGTCCCGAGCGTTGCAATCTCATCGCGCGGCACTTGCTGTCCGCAGGCCGCAATCTGCTCTGCAACCCGCGTCCCGAAAACTTGCCCCGCGTTCAGCGCAGACCCGCCGGGGCGCGTCGCACCATGGGTGCCTGCAGCTTCGCCAATCGCGTAAATCCCGCCGATGTTGGTGCGCCCCCAAATGTCGACCGCGATGCCGCCGTTCATGTGCTGGTTGTTCACCGCAAATTCCAAAGGCTCCAGCGTGATGTCGACCTTATAGCGACGATAGAGTTCTATCGCCAAAGGGTTCATATGCTTGAGCCGGTCAATCGGAAGGTCGTGGTCTGCGCCAGCCTTGCTGAGATAGGTCGCAACATCGGGATCCAGTCGATCTAGGCTAAACGGCAAATCGCCCGGTACCGGCAAAGGGTTGCGGTTGAAGTCCATGAAGACTTTGCGCCCCTTCTCACCTTCGCGATAGATCGCCAGATCGACGAGACTAGAGCCAAAGTCGAGCATTCGGCTTGCGTGAAACGGCCACTGATAACCCTTGCGAAATACGTTCGAGGCCATTTCCTGTGTAGTGCGGTAATAGTCCGCGAGGAAATGATGCTCGGCGCCGGCCTCATCCACTGAATAGATATGGGGAATGACCTGCACGTAGGTGCCCGAGAGGTTCCATGGAAATCCCTCGCGGCGGGTGCCGATCCCAAACTGGCTTTCGGTCAGGTTGACCAGCTCCAGCCCAGCCTCCAGCGCCAGCCCAAGCGAGCCGTAACAGCCGTTAGGAAACACGCTGTCGCGATAAAGCTCGCCCGGGCCGCCCGCCGCCAGCACCAAACGCGCGCAGCGGAACAAGACGAGACCGTATGGATTGGTCTCGCTACGGTCTTTGGCGCGGATCGCCAGAACGCCCGCGACGCCGCCTTCTGAGGTAAGAATTTTCACCGCAGTTGTCTGGTTAAAGAACGGCACACCTAACCTAAGTGCCTCTTGCGCCAGCACTTTCACCATCAACCGCGATGTCCGAGGCCCACAGCTCGTGGCCCGCCCGACCTCATCATGGTCCGTCTGATACCGCAACGTGCCGCCCAGTTGATCCTGCGGCAGAGGTAGGCCAAGAAACTGCAAAGACGCCATAGCGCGGCCGGACCCAACCGCCTCGATATAGGCCGTGTCTTCATCCATTGCCCCACCGGCGCGGATGGACTCGGCCATATCAACGAAATTGTCCCCCTGATCAGCGGTGTTCGCTGTGTGCAGCGTCTGTTTGTCAGACCCGGAACAGGCCGAGGTGCCACCCCAGGCGCTTTGGCTGATGATGGTCACGTCGATGTCGCGACGCCGTAGCTCGACCGCCGCACGAAGACCGGCAGCCCCGCTGCCAACCACAAGGGTGTCTGTCGGGTGAACCGGCACGTCAAACGTGCCCAGTTTTACCGCGTCTTCGAAGGCCGGCTCCGCGCCGAGCTTTGGCATTTCGACGTCGGTCAACGCGTCCAGAATATGCTGTGGAACAGGGTGTGTCATCTATGCGATATCCACCCAGCTTTGCGTATCTGATGAGGTCATACAGGCATCCACGATCTGGCAAATTTGGTGCCCGTTTTCAAAGGTCGGCCAAGCCGGAGTATTGGTGACAATCGACTTAATGACCTCTGCGGCTTCGATGATTTTGCTCTCGTTATAGCCCAGAGCGAAATTCGGCAGAGGCAGGAAAGCACGGAAGGTCTCGTTTTCCGGCCCCACGTCGATCTCGCGATAGCCGCGACGGCCGATCTTGTCGTCGTTGGAGTAAAACCGCAGGCGGTTCACCTCGTCATAGGTGTAGGCAAGGCTGCCTTTGGTGCCATAGATCTCGTAAGTCTGCATAAATTTGCGCCCCGTCGCGACACGGCTGAAATCCACCAAACCACGCGCGCCATTGGCAAATTGCACCATCAGGTTCGTGCCGTCGGGATTGGTGATATCGGCCCAGTCTTCGTCGCCCTTAAGCTCAGCGCTTTCCCCATAGGCGAGACCGTCCACGACAGGGCGCTTTGGCGTAACGATAAAGTTGTCGGCAACCAGTTTGGCGACGGGGCCAACCAGAAACTCCATAAAGCTAAAGACATGGCTTCCGGTGTCGCCGATGATCCCCGTTGGAGCCAATTCTCCGTTGGCGCGCCACATATAGGGGGTCAGCGGGTCGCCATACATGTCGATGTGCTGGCAAGCCTTGAACAGCTTGATCTCTCCGATCTCACCTGCATCAATGATCTCTTTGGCAAGGTCGTGCACAGGATTGCGCGGGAAGGCATGACCCACGCGGGTGATCACACCCTTTTCCTTCGCGATATCGGCCAACTCGCGCGCCTCGGCTGCCGTATCCGCCAAAGGCTTTTCGCAATAGACATGCTTGCCTGCCAAGAGCGCCGCCTTTGCGACTTCATAGTGAAGGCTATCAGGAAGACAGATATCGATCAGATCAATCTCGGGATCGGCAATGGCCTCTTTCCAGTCCTTAACGATCCGCGCTTCAGGAGCGCGCTGCGCGAGATCGGCAGCGGCATCAGGGTTGGCTTCAACCAGAATCTTGACCTCGGCCGTGCCATTTTCGCTCCCCAGAAAATGTGGGAAAGTCTGGTAGGCCATCGTATGGACTTTGCCCATCCAGCCAGAGGCCCCCAAGACAGCAACTCTCACCTTTTTCACGGCCGATCCCCCCAAATTTTGACGCGGTACAACTTTTTACTGGAACGTTCCAGTGATCGTCATAAATGGAACGTTCCAAGTGGTCAAGCAGACCGTTGCTTAGGGGCGTGATTCAGTGGCTATTCAATGGAATAGAGCTCGAGCGGAACGCCATCCGGATCTTTGAAGAAGGTAAAAGCATTGCCCGTGTAAGGATCGGTGCGAATCTCTTCGACCTCGACCTCCATGCTTTCAAGACGGGCTTTTTCTTTGGCGACATCCCTCACTTTGAAAGCCAGATGCCTTAAGCCAATCGGTTCGACACCCGCAAGGCGGTTCTCTCGTTCGGGAAAGGTGAACAGCTCGAGCTGAGTCCCATCAGGCAGCGCAAGATCAAGTTTCCAAGAGTTGCGATCTGCGCGGTAGTTTTCGTCGACGACGGTACATCCGAGGACATCCAGATAGAACGCTTTGGACAGTTCATAGTCCGACACGATCATTGCGATGTGGTGAATGCCTTCGATCATCTCTTGGCCCTCCATTGGCCTCTGGCTCAACGAACCACGTTAGGCGGCGGCTGTCTACAATCAGGGTACACAACGGTCAGCACGACACGGTTTCCCTCCCACCTGCCCCTCCTGAAAACTCTTGATGGACCGCACGACTGTCATGCGCTAGCAGTCAAGGCAAATCACGTCAGCAGAGCTGGTCAAGGCGCGTCCGCCGGGCGATCTAGACCAGTTTCCCTGCCATTAACGGAGCACGTCCAGATGCCAAGCAACGCACCCCTTTTGTTTGAGCCGGAACATCAATCCTGGCTGCGGACGCAAGCTCTTGAGCAATATGCTTTCTTCAAAAAGAGCCTCATGCCGGACGGGCGATTTGCAGTTCTGGACTATGACGGAACCCCTCTTACCTCAGACCTGCAAGAGCTACATACGACGACCCGGATGGTGCATTCTTACGCGCTCGGGCGTCCTCTTGGGGCAGACGGGGCTGCCGAGGTTATTGATCGCGGCATGTCGTATCTTTGGACCCATCATCGCGACACAAACCATGGGGGCTATCTTTGGGGCATCACGTCAGACGGCATCGGTGACGACCGAAAGCTGGCCTATGGGCATGCGTTCGTGCTTCTTGCGGCCTCTAGCGCCAAGATTGCAGGCCATCCGGATGCTGATCGCCTGCTTGACGACGTCTCGCAGGTTCTGGTGGAGCGCTATTGGGAAGAGGATCACGGCCTCTTCGCGGATGAATTCAACCGCGACTGGAGTCCGATGTCGACCTACCGCGGCATGAACGCCAACATGCATTCCGTCGAGGCGCTTTTGACCGCCTATGAAGCGACCGGAGAGCGCGATTTCTTGGATCGCGCAGGCAGAATTCTGGATTTCTTCGTCTATCAGACCGCACCGCAACATGGCTGGCGACTGCCTGAACACTACACGGAGACATGGCAGGTCGACCCTGACTACGACGGCAACCCCATGTTCCGGCCTGGCGGCACCACTCCGGGGCACAGTTTTGAGCTATCACGCCTCATGCTGCAGTATTGGGATCTGTTGGGCCGTCCTGACGGAGATCATGTTGCAGTAGCGCGCCGCTTGCTAGACCAAGCGCTCAATGACGCGTGGCATGCCGAGCTGGGCGGCTTTGTTTATACGTTGAATTTCGACGGCTCTTGGCGACGTGCGGATCGATATTGGTGGCCTGTCACCGAGGCAATCGGAACGCTCGCGGGCTTCCAAAAACTGGCCCCATCGACCGAGGATGACGCATGGTATCGCAAGCTATGGGATCACGCCAAGGCGCATCTGATCGACCCTGAGAACGGTGGCTGGTTCCCAGAACTAGACGAAACCAACCAGCCGACAGGTCATCAATTTGAAGGCAAGCCGGATATCTACCATTCTGTTCAGGCTGCCGTTCTCCCGCTGAGCACGCGGTTATCTCGCATCGCTGAGGATCTGTCTTAGCGCTGCACTCTAAACACTTACGATTGGCCCCACCTGGCAGTCCCAGTTTAGTTGCCAGAGCATCGTAGTTGGCAGCGTTACCAGGACCATGGCATCCTGATATGGGACATTACCGCCAAATCTGCGGATCAAACTATCCACCCATTGTCGGTGAGGTCATCTGATCTGCACCAGACTACAGGAGTCTTGCATAATGGACTGGACTTCACTGTACCTAGGGCCATAGAGCGCGCGGTTTAAGTTGATACAATCCCCGACAGAGTAGCGACTATCAACAATAAGCCAATGATCGCAAAATTTTCTAAGTGTAGAAAGAACCTTAATCGAGCTCTGAACAAGTCTAGAATTTGAGTAAAGCATCGATTCATGAACGCAGACTATTTCCTCGTTTCTGAAGATATGCGCGGCCAGTAGATTTCGCTGAGCGTCAGTCACGTTTTGCTTTCGGTATTGCCACATGACACGTGCGAAAACTTCCCGATGTTGTTCATCACTTTCAACGACGACATCGCCCAGTTGTGTCTGCATCGTAAAGGGGATGTGAAAATACTCGGAATAACCGTCGTAATTGCCATCCAGAACTGATTGCTTTGTTCCCTGAACCATTGTGTCGCAAAGCGCCCACGCCTCAGCATCAACGTGGTTTGGGTTTGCTGCTTTGTTCATGGCGCTCCAGCTCGATGTACGATCGGCGAATTGAATACTGGCAAGGTTGGTTTTAAAAAAGGCTTGCGCTTCGTGGCCAACTCGTTGCTTCATGAGACATATAATGCCAAGTAGGTACAAGGTGTTTTCGAGCGCTTTTTGAATTCAGCTAACCCAATTGTGTCGAGCGATAAGGGAACGAATAAATGAGTGGCGAAGTTTCTATTCTCAAAATGATCAGGTCGACCCTAAATGCCGATTTTGCGGCGGTGAGTAGAACGGATCTGAAGGATGGATATGTCTCTCACATCGTAGATACAGACGCGTCACCAACGGCAGAAAAATTTGAAACGCCATTTCTTTCTACGTCGTGCTGCGCAACCGTCATAAGCCGCCAGGAACCCCTCATCATTGAAGGTCTGACGGTCGACGATAGCTTGCCACAATGCCCCATGATGAAGGCCGAGGGCCTAAAAGCCTATATTGGCGCTCCATTATACGCGAACGGCAGAGTTGTCGGGGCCGTGGAAGCAATGTGCCGTGAGCCAAAAATGTGGAGCACCCTCGACCTTGAGCACATAACGAAGTTCGCAAGGTTGGTTGAAACCCTCATGCCGGTAGAAGAAATAGAAGTACACGTGCCGAGACTTAGGCTCGTAAACTGACACGTCTTTGATATCTGCCCCTATTCGCTGAACGACCCAGTTCTTCCCGACGTCGAAAGAGCGCGCGGGGAAGCGTTTGTCGGCACCCAACCGTTACATTTGGGTATTGCTGCAAATTCTCATACCAACCAAGGCACCCCAAGAGTCCTCTCGCCTCGTCTAGGGCGCGCATTTTTATAAAGAGGATC
This sequence comes from Cognatishimia activa, assembly GCF_017798205.1. NCBI lineage: Bacteria > Pseudomonadati > Pseudomonadota > Alphaproteobacteria > Rhodobacterales > Paracoccaceae > Cognatishimia > Cognatishimia activa. The sequence goes on from NZ_CP060010.1 coordinate 422,862, forward strand.
GGGGAAGACTTCGCCCTGCTCGTTGAAAACAAAACACGGGCGGCCTGTCGACGGCTCGTAGTGTCTTCCATGAAGCTTGGAAGCCGCTCGAGCGAGGCTTAGGTACTGGACAACGATACAATTGTAGGTGCGTCGCCTTCGAAGTCGCCCTTGAACTTCACGCTACCGTCCAGCTTTGAACTCTTTTTTGAAAGCTTGATCTATCTCAACAAAACAATCTGGGAAATCTGTTCTCAATGGGGATCATGCAAGGAGGGTTTCCATGAAAAATGCAACTATTATTCTTGTAACGAACGTTGAGACACCCGTAGACGAGATTTCGAGTTTTTGTACGCAAGCCCGAGACGTCGACGCGTATTTGGTTGTCTTAGTTCAAACCATTTCCCCCACACTCCCGATCAATGTCCATGGAGGCCTTCCGTTTGGAGGCCCCACCGAAGCGGAGATTTGGACCAAAGAAATAGCTGCGACAAAGTCTTCTTTAGACAGCGCCACTCATGCCGCCCAAACACTCTTGGTGGACACTGGGTGCAAAGGCGAAGTCCGGCCAATAGTGTGCGCCGAGGCAGAGATCTCGGAAGCCGTGGCACAATCGGCGAAGTTTGCCGACTATGTATTCATCGCGTCCAACATCCGAGACGACAAAGACCTGTACAAGAGTTTGGCACATGGGGTGCTGTTTGAGTCTCCGGTAGCGCTGTTTTTGAATGCGCAGATTGCGGAGCGCTATGATCACATTCTGGTCGCTTGGAACGATAGCCTTTGCGCCGCTAGAGCAGTTCACAGTGCACTCCCCCTGTTGCGAAATTCAAAAAAAGTCACTGTCGTCTGTGTCGATCCATTGCCCATAAGTCACGGCCAGCCGTTTGAACCGGGCGCTGCTTTGTCTACTTGGCTTAGTCATCACACCTGCAATGTTGAAGTTGCACAGATTCCGAGCGGCGGCAAAGACATCTCCGCATGCATTCTGGATATGGCCAGAGACGTGGGTGCGGACTTAGTCGTTGCGGGCGCCTACAGTCACTCGCGCATGAGACAGGCGATTTTTGGCGGCACCACCAGAACGCTGTTGGAGCAAGACAGTCAGCCTGTCTACCTGGCGCATTGATCTCAGGAGAACTCAGCGTGCACGCTCCTGATCAACCTCGCCTGCGTCGTGTTCTCTCGACCCCCCTAGTGACTCTCTATGGACTTGGCGTCACCGTCGGAGCGGGAATATACGTGCTTGCGGGGGCAACAGCCACCGAAGCTGGCGCTCACGCACCGATATCATTCATCGTGGCTGCTTTTGTGGTTGCGTTCACAGCGCTTTCCTATGCCGAGTTGTGCATTCGTTACCCCGTAAGTGGCGGGGAAGCGGCGTATGTCGAAGCTGGGTTCAGCCGTGCTTGGTTGACAACAGGGGTTGGCTTGAGCGTTGCTCTATCGGGGATCGTTTCAGCCGCGGCAGTTTCTTTGGGCGCCGCCGCCTATCTTGGACAGTTCGTCGCCCTTCCGCAGCCTGTGTTGGTTACATTTATTGTCGCCGCAATGGGCTTGATTGCTTTCTGGGGCATTTCGCAATCTGTAGCGACGGCTGCGGTGATTACCGTCATCGAAATCCTTGGTCTTGTGTTCGTAATTGGTTGGGGGATGTTGCTTACCGACAAGCAGGGGGTTGAGTTCGGAGAGATATTTTCACCAACCGGTATCGAACCATGGCTTGGAATTGGATCGGCCTCTGTTTTGGCCTTCTTCGCCTTTGTCGGGTTCGAAGACATAGCAAACGTTGCTGAAGAGGTTAAAGAGCCGAGACAGACGATGCCACGAGCGATTTTGTTAACTCTTGTAATCGCAACCGTTCTTTACCTAGGCACAATGGTCACTGTTCTTATGGCCGTTCCAATTTCTCGCCTTTCCGAGTCTTCAGCCCCTTTGATGCTCGTTTTCGACGGTTCCGACGATCGATACAAGATTGCCTTTGGCGCACTGGCCGTTGTGGCGACTGTCAACGGCGTGTTGATACAAATCATCATGGCGTCTCGCATCATTTATGGATTGGCTGATCGAAGCTTTCTTCCCGAAATTTTTGCACGAGTTTCTGCGAAAACCAGAACGCCGAGTATTGCAACGTTTTGTGTGGTTTTCCTTATTTTGTTCCTGGGACAGGCTTTGCCAATCGCAGCATTGGCAGAACGTACCTCGCAGATTGTCTTGTTCGTCTTCATAGCGGTGAACCTCTCGTTGCTGCGGATCAAAAGGCAGCCAATGGCCCGGAACTACGGATTTAGTGTACCGAAAGTCGTGCCGCTGGTCGGAGTTGCAACGAGTGTGGGTATGTTGGTCATATCGATCGTTTGACGCGCTACGACTTTGAAAGGAACGTCTGAAAAAGCTGCTCTGAAATACTCAACACTATCGAAAACGGTGAAGGCTGCCGCGGTCCTCTTTTCGTTAAGGCGCGTCCGCTTTCCTTTCAATGTGGAGTGACGCAAAGACATACAAATGTCCCAATAGACTACCCAAATTTGGTAGCTCGACCTTCGAAATAGGCATCATCGGCTTCAGTCGACTTTGTTAGCGTCGTCTCGAAAACGATCCCTTGAGATGTCTATTTTAAAAGCCATGACAGCAAAAACTCCAACCAGCACTTTGCTTCCTTCGATTTCGGTCACCGTGATTTTCGGCGCTTTCGTCAATATTCTGATGTTGGCCGGACCGTTGTTCATGATCCAGGTATATGATCGCGTTCTGGCATCTCGGTCCAAAGAGACACTTGTCGCACTGCTTGTTCTGGTTGGCCTCCTCTACCTCTTTATGGCGCTTTTGGATGCATCGCGTGCGCGGGTTCTGGCGCGGTGCGGCGCGATTTTTCAGAGCAGGTGCGACGATATAATCCTGCGGTCTGAGCTGACATCCACAGAGGCCCAAGCGGGTCTACCTGACAGGGCGTCCCAATTGCAAGACTTGGAAACCATTCGAGGTTTCTTTGGGTCGCAGGTCCTTTTGGCTCTCTTTGATGTGCCCTGGACCGTTATGTTTGTCGCGGCAATTTTTGTATTTCACGCGTGGCTTGGATGGTTGGCGTTTGCCGGAGCCGCGGCTTTGATTGGCCTTGCCTTGCTCAACAACCTTGTGACCAAACGCATGACATTGCGGTCATCTGGCTTCTCGCACGAAGCCAGCCGCATGCATGGCGACTATGTGCGTGCTCAGGACTTCATCCTTGCGCAAGGGATGACGTCAAACCTTGTGGGACGCTGGAAAACAGTGCGCGATCGCTCTTTGGATGCAGCTGTCAAAGCCAGTGATCTGGGCGGCTCGTTTGCATCCGCGAGCAAATCCCTCAGACTTTTTCTTCAAAGCGCGATGCTGGCGTTGGGAGCCTGGTTGGTACTTGAAGGTGAAATGACAGCTGGAGCGATTATCGCCGGGTCCATTCTTCTTGGCCGCGCGCTGGCACCAATCGAGCAAGTTATCGGCAATTGGCCTTTGATCCAAAAGTCTTTCAGTGGCTGGAAAGCTATTCGGCAAACACTGCAAGATGACGCGCAAGCCGCCCGAAAGGTTTCCCTGCCCAGGCCTGATGCGCTGCTTACGTTGTCTAACCTCAGTTTCTTTGTGCCTGACACCAAAGAAGCCGTTCTCTCCAACTTGAATTTGGAAGTTGCCCCCGGAGAAGCAATCGGTGTCATCGGCCCAAGCGGCGCGGGCAAGTCTTCGCTTGCGCGCGTCATTGTCGGAATAACACCTCCCACACTTGGGCGCGTCAGTCTTGGTGGCGCGATGTTGGGCCAATATCCGGAAGGCGACTTAGGTAAATTTGTCGGCTACTTACCTCAAATTATTACCTTTTTTGACGGCACGATTGCTGAAAACATTGCGCACATGGAGTCAGATCCAGACGATACGAAAGTGATCAAGGCTGCAAAATCCGCAAAAGTCCACGATACAATCGTTAGCCTGCCAGAGGGCTACAATACGAGAATATCAGACTGCAGCCATAGGCTATCAGGGGGCGAGCGGCAGCGACTTGCCTTGGCACGTGCACTTTATCATGACCCCGTATTGTTGGTTTTGGACGAACCCAATTCTGCACTGGATGCGGTGGGATCACATGCTTTGAACGAGGCCATCCGCGATTTTAAATCGTCACAGCGCTCCGTCGTTTTGATGACACATCGCCCTATGGCAATCGCGGAATGTGACCGGCTTGTGATGATCGAAAACGGTTCCGTCCGTCTGGAAGGACCAAGAGACAGCGTACTGAAGTCGCTGATGGGCGACACGAAAAAAGCAACAAAAATTGTCGCAGGAGAATAGGAACATGGCAGAGAACAACAAAGATTGGGGCCTGCGCAAACCCATTGCCATTGGCTTTCTGAGTATTGGTATACTGCTTGGGACAACAACAGCTTGGGCAGTGAATGCGCGCATTTCCGGAGCTGTTATCGCGAGTGGTGCGATCCACTTGGAAAACAATCAGCAAGTGGTTCAACACGCGTTTGGCGGAGTAGTTGGCCAAATTCTTGCGAGAAATGGTGACACAGTTCGAGCCGGTGACGTCCTGGTGCGGCTCGATGAAACCTATATTGCTTCAGACCTGGAATCGATCATCTCACAACTCGCTGAAATCGAGGTCAGAAAGGCACGTTTGGCCGCCGAGCGGGATGGTCAATCCGAGCTGAGAATAAATTTGCAGCACCCAATGCCCAAGCTCAGCAAGCAGCTTGTTGAAGGCGAAAAAATCCTGTTTCAGACTCGGCTGGAGAACTATCGGGGGGAACTTCGGCAGCTAGACGAACAGATCAATCAAGCCCATGTGCAAATCTCGGGTTTGAACGCGCAGCTCGAAGCGCTCCAATCGCAATTGCAATTGGTATCCAATGACCTGGTCGCGGCGGAAGAGCTTAAAATCAAGGGCCTGATTGCATCGTCGCGTGTGTCGGCGCTCAAGAAGGAATATGCTCAGCTAAAAGGACAAATCGGCAGTTTGAGCGCATCTAGAGCACAGCTGAACGGTCAGATTTCTGCATTTGAAATTGAAGCGATGCGCCTGACAACACAACGACGCGAAGAGGCCATCGTCACACTGAGAGAACTCGAATTCATGGAGATTGATTTGCGCGCGCGCAAACATTCGACCAAGAAGAAACTTGAAAGCCTTGAGATCAAAAGCCCTGTAGAGGGTGTGGTTCACAGCAGCCAAGTCTTCGCGGAACAGGCTGTTATTTCTCCCGCACAGGCTCTGATGCAGATCGTTCCTCAGGACCAACAGCTTGTCGTCAAATCGCGCATTCAAACAATGCATATCGATGATGTGTACTTGGGTCAGAACGCGTCGCTTCGGTTCGTAAGTTTCGACCACCGGACTACGCCCGAGCTGTTCGGATATGTCTCGAGGATTTCGCCAGATGTCTTTTATGATGAGACGACGGGATTGTCCTACTATCAGGCAGAAATCACACCACACGCGCAGGAAATCGACAAGCTGGGATCGCAAAAGCTCATGCCTGGCATGCCTGTTGAGACCTTTATCAAAACAACCGAGCGATCCCCTCTAAGCTATTTGACCAAACCATTCATGGACTATTTCTTCCGAGCTTTCCGGGAAGTCTAAGCGAACCTTTGGCGCGGAGCGCAAACCAGCAACACTCGAAACACCATGCAAAAAGGAAAGGCACCCAAATTCTTGGGTGCCTTTTGATTTTTGAGTTTTAACCTGCGTTCAGCAGATCAAAACCTGCTCCAGATGATAGCTTGCAGTTTCCAAAGATCCCACGTTCTGCAACACCAATGTGCCGTCACCAAGATCCAGTTCCACATCCGCTTCGTTTTGCGATGCATTTGCTGTAATCCAGTCGGCCTTGGTCTCACCCTCAGACAGCAAGTTCAGCAGCTGGAGATCGATCGTGTCTTGCTCAGCACCCGCGAGGGTCAGATCACCGATTGTATCCACCGAGCCGTCAATGTCAGAGAAATCAAAGACAAAAGTGTCCGATCCTTCTCCGCCAAACAGCCAGTCTTCACCGCCGCCGCCTTGCAGAACGTCTTCGCCCAGATTGCCATAGAGGCGATCATCTCCGCTGCCGCCTTGGATCACATCCGCACCGGCACCGCCCCAGAGCTTGTCAGCTCCGGCACCACCGTCCAGCGTGTCATCGCCATGCTGGCCCCAAAGCAGGTCTCGACCGGCTTCGCCCGACATCTGATCGTTGCCCAAACCACCGTTGAGGTGATCGCGCCCACCGCCACCCAGCATCTGGTCGTCTCCGCCATGCCCCAAGAGCACGTCGTGACCAGAATTGCCGTAAAGCGTATTGGCGCTGTCGTCGCCATAGATCAAATCATCGCCTGACAATGCATCTAGGTTGGGCGCGTCGCCATCGTTGTAGATACGATCGTTTTCGCCCGGCCATGGCTGGTTATCAAAGACATCATCGTTTTCGGTGAAGATCCATCCGACATCGCTTTGCGTGGTGTCATCAGGAGACTTGAGGTTCTGCTCAGCCACCACCGCGCCAGTCGAAGACAGTTCGACCTGGATGACCACATCGTCAAAATCCCAATCGCCATTGCCGCGAATGTCTTCAAAGCCAAGAATGACTTTGTTGCCATCGCGCATTTCGCCAAGGCTGTGATCCAACCCGTCGGAATTCATGGAAATTCCACGTTCGTCGTCATGAGACATATGGAACGTAGTGTTGCCATAGCGGGCGCGAAGCAGGACTTCTTCACCGCTTTCCTCATCAACCCGATAGAGGGACAGGTCTTGGTCGCGCAGGACGTTGCCAATCTCGCCATCTGCGTTTCGCAGAACGAAGGTGCCATCGTCAAACAGCGACTTATCGCTGTTGCGCGCATAGCCATCAGGCAGGATGAAAAAGCCGAGCTGGTCATTTAGGTCAACGTCGATGTCGACGCTGGATTCACCTGAGATCAACTCGCCTCCGCTGTCATATTTTGACGCGTTGGCAAACAGCAGGCTGACATCGCTGATCGTGCCGTCCTCTGCGATTTTGTACATGCCGATTGTATTTTTATAATCGGCTGTTTCGCTGAGGAACGTGACTTTGGCCTGAGCCGCTTCGCCATCGTCCGTGACAAACCCATGCTCGTGCTGATCTGCGCCTGACAGGATGTTGTCATCGTCAATCGTGGCACCACTGTCGCCGAGATTGATGTTGAACATGACATCATTGAAGTCTCGATCCCCGCCACCGCGAATGTCTTCGAAACCAACGGTGATGCTGCCATCATATTTGAGCTGACCACGCAGGTGGTCGAAGTTGTCGACATTCATGTCGATACCGTCTTCCGGCTTGTGATGCATGTGCCAGGTGGCGGCATTGAACCGCGCATTTACAAGAGTTTCCTGACCGGTGTCTTCATCCACAGCAAAGAGCCTGAGCCCTGTGCTCCAATAGACGTTGCCTTCGCCTCCACCCCAATCGCGGAACACGTAGCTGTCGGCGTCAAAAACGGATTTGTCCCAGTTCTGGCCCCACCCATCTGACAGGATAAAGAACCCGAGGTTGTCACCGGGACCGGCATCGATTTCGACCGTGGACTCGCCCGCAATCAGATTGCCTCCGCTGCCCTGATTGGACGCATTCGCGAAGACGATCTGGACGTCATAGATCATACCGATGTCATCGATCTTGTAGACGCCGAAGGTGTTTCTGTAGCCAGCACTTTCTCCCATGAAGGTCACGGTTGCGGGCGCGGTTTCCTGCGTGCCGCCCAGATCAGACTCGATATTATATTCCGGGGGTTGCGACACGGATCTGACCGCCAAAGGAACTTCCGGCAGGTCTTCAGCAATTTCCACTGACGCAATCCAGTTGTATTCGGTCTGGTCGGCGTCGCTTGCGATATCATCGTCTTCGATATAGGCGCCGCTGTCACCGAGGTTCACATTCAGCAAAATGCTCTCATGTGATCCCGCGCTGTTGCCGTAAGTGTCGGAAAAACCAATAGTGATGCTGTTGTCATACTCGCGCAGACCGCGAACGTGATCGACTCCATCAGAGTTCAAGCCAATGCCGGCGTCTACGTTGTGATGCATGTGCCATGTGGCATCGTTCCAACGCGCCTCGACAAGGGTCTCCTCATTGGTTGTCTCGTCGATTGCATAGAGGCGCAGGGCGGTATCTTCATAGATGTTGCCGAGGCTTCCTCCCCAATCGCGCAGTTCGTAGCGATCCGCCGAAAAGACAGAGGGATCCTCATTCAACGTGAAGGAGTCCGGCAACATAAAGAAGCCAATGTGATCGCCTGAACTCACATCGAGATCGACTGAAGACTCTCCTGCTACCAAAGCACCTTCGCCTGCTGCCGCATCGGCAAAGAGCAATGTCACATCATAGATCAGCCCGTTTTCGGCGATTTTATACATGCCGACCGTGCTTCGAAAGCCGGCTGAGCCACCTAGGTACGTCACACTGGGCGGTGGTACCGAGTTGGTCTCGGGTTCATTCGTCTGAGTTGGCATAACTGCCCCCTTTGATGGTTAACAAACAAAGGTGAAGCTACGATTGAACGCAACTCGGCGGTTAGGGCTTCGGGTTTGGAAGGTTGCTCTAACGGCTACGAGGCTACCCGATGGGATGGAAGCGATTGCATGACCTCACGTGGGCGATCGGCGGGACAATAATCGCGATGATTGGGAGTACGTAGCGGAAGGCTTGGGTCACTTCTTGTGAGGCCCTGTGGGCTATTCCGCTTCCCAGTATATCAGTGCACACCCGCCACACCCAAACAGGGGCATTTTCGGGGGCATTCTGGGCCCGATGGTAACCTAGGCACCTAGCAAATACTCAAGAAAGGAAGATGGCTGGGGTGGTAGGATACCTTGCTTCTCGATAGCGTTCTTCGGCTTTACCTGAGCACGTAGCAAACTGGGGCACTTTCGGGGGCATTTCTCGGGCCCGGTGACATGAGGTACCTCGACATCCCAGCCATCCTTCGGGTGCAGCGGGTGCTCTCTCTGGCTCTACGCGGATGAGCTGTCTCACGTGTGCTGCCAAAGGAGGCCTCGCTGGCGGGATCGATGCAGCTTCCCAATAAGTACCAGCAATGGGAGGCGGCGGAGCCTTTCGATCTATCGCACCATCGACAGTGGCTTGGCCCAAGTTGCCACAAATTGGCAGTCGATATAAACTTGCCGCTAAAGCGCCACGTGGAGGAACGATTGGTTTGCAATCCCGCACCACCCAAGGTCACACATGTGCCTGACTATTTTGCAATCGGAACCTGCCCTTTTTGCAGAACCCAATCCATTGTTTCACACCATGACTTGGAAAGCCTAGGCCGCCCCAAGGACGGGACCGCTGAATGGGTTTGTACACTGTGCAAGAACATTAAGAAGTGCTCACAATAAGTACCAGTAATGCGGATAGGGAAGAAAAGCTCCAGCTGCAACGCGATAGAGTAGGATGTATTCCTGAAAGATGTTCGTCGTGCTCGTCCACTGTCGCAAACATGCGTGGTTTTATCGGACGGGGTTGGAAGGAGTCTTGATGACCCGGACCCGGATATTCAATTTCTAACGAGCATAGTGTTTGGCTTTTGGCATCTTGCCAATTCCTGGATTGAATGAATTTGTTGGGTCGCAGCATTTGTAGTGGGAAGCAAGGTCTTCTTTGGCTTTGTACAAATGACCCACATTGTGCTCAGCGGGATATTCCGCTCCGCGGCTGTCAAAGATAGCTAGCATCGCAGCCTTTATTTCTTTCGGATCTTCACCCTTTTTGACTATGTAGTCTTGGTGCATCACGTGGCACATAAAATGACCATAGTAGAGCTTGGCGACCAATTTGTTTTCGATCTCCGGTGGCAAAACTTCCAACCAATCCCGATCGTTCCTGCGCAACGCAACATCCAGGGCGATAATGTCCTGAACTTCGGAACCGTGGATCGCCATATATCGTACTGCGGCGCCCGCGGCGGCGAAACGATGTAAGCCAGCGATTTTACTTTCGCGCGGAGTGCATTCGAAGACATCGGCGTCTTTGCTTGCGACGAATTTTGGAAGATACGCGCGAGCTTCGTCGATTCCGCCGCACTTCATTTTCAAGATCAGATGGTGTTCGAATTTGTCCCGAAATTCTATCATTCGCTTTGGGAGGACTCGCGGTACGATTGCGGCAAACGCTTGCATAAAGCGATCGGTGAAGTTCTTTAAAAGTGGGATATTTTTCAGCCGAGCATCTACCGCGCCTTTTAGTGCAAAGAATGACGGCAAACGGTCAGTTCCGAGTTTATCAATCATCCAAACGGTATCTTTGCCGTAACGCGTTGTAATATCAAACACCTCGCGCTGCATGTATTCAGCGCTTACTGGTAAGTCTTTGAACTCACTTAAAATATGACGGCGCAGCGAACCAAGATCATCAGCTGAATTGGTGCCGATATAAAAAACCTGTTCCGCTTCATTTTTGGCGAACGTGTCAAGCCGTACCGCAAATACAGCAAGTTTTCCGGCGCAGCCCGCACTCTCATAGAGCTTTGCTTTGTCCGCATTATATCGCGCTGGCGTATCTGCCTCTACGTCTCGGACAATCTGCGCATAGTCGCTGGCGGATGCTTTTTTGTTGCTGGTTCTAGGTGTGTGGTCGAAATTTCCGTTGTCGAGATTGGACAGAATTTCCTCAGGAGTGTCACCTAGCTCGATATCCAGATGATTTACCAAGGACAAGCGCCCATCTTTATCGATTTGCGCATAGAGTGAAAGCTCTGTGTATACTGGTCCGCGCTCTACTAAAGACCCACCGGAGTTGTTGCAGACCCCGCCAATGATAGAAGCTCCAATACATGATGATCCGATCACCGAATGGGGCTCTCGCCCTAGCGGTGCGAGAAGTTTCTCCAAAGCAAATAGTGTCGCCCCGGGAAAGCTGACGACCTGAGTGCCTTCGTTTAAAAGCTCGATCCGATCCATCCGTCGCGTGTTAATCAGAACAACATCCCGGTCATAAGAGCCTGACGGGGTCGACCCTTCTGTCAGGCCAGTGTTGGCGGCTTGCATAATAACGATCTTGTCCGCTTCTACGCATGCGACCAACACTTTCCATTGTTCAAGTAAACTGCCTGGGCATACGACACAAAGAGCTTCGCCTCCTCCAGATCGAAACCCTGTACGAAATCGCTCGGTTGCGCGCTGGCCCACAAGCACGTTTCGACGGCCCACCGCCGCTTTGAGTCTGGAAAGAAGTTCTGTGTCAGTCATAGTGGCGCTTCCTACGCAATCTTTGCTCGTTCTGGCTCAGCAAACCTGAGGTTGCCACGACTTAAGTCAGCAATGCTGCGCGCGCCCATCAGTTTCATATCGCGTTCGATCTCAGCCTTCATCTGCCCAAGTGCGCGCTCCACGCCTGCTTGTCCCGCTGCTGCGAGAGGGAAGAGATAGTAGCGTCCAAGTCCCACAGCTTTCGCGCCGACCGACAAGGCCTTTAAGACATGCGTTCCCCGCTGTACTCCGCTATCCATGATGACATCGAGCTTGTCGCCCACGGCATCCACAATTTCGGCCAGTTGATCGAAAGGTGTACGAGACCCGTCGAGCTGTCGTCCACCATGGTTGGACAAGATAATGCCGGTACAGCCGATCTCGACAGCGCGCTTTGCGTCTTCCACAGACATCACGCCCTTTAGACAAAACTGCCCGTTCCAATCTCGTACCATCTGGGCCACATCGTCCCAACTCATCGACGGGTCCAGCATCTCGGTGAAGTAGCGTCCAATTGAAAGCGCGCCCCCGGCCATGTCGACATGTTCGTCGAGTTGCGGCAGGCGGAACTTTTCGTGGGTCACATAGTTGATGCCCCACATTGGTTTGAGCCCGAATTGGACCATGCCACCAAGGGTCAGGCGAAATGGGATCGAAAATCCGGTGCGAAGGTCACGTTCGCGATTGCCGCCTGTGATACTATCTACTGTCAACATCATGACTTCGACACCCGCTTGTTTCGCGCGCTGCATCATGGCCCTGTTCAAGCCCCGGTCTTTATGAAAATAGAATTGATAGACCTGTGGATTGGAGTGGGTCTGGCGCAGTTCCTCAAGAGATACTGTACCCAAAGAAGACACTCCGAACATCGTGCCATACTTTTCAGCCGCTGCCGCCACAGCGCGCTCACCTTTGTGATGAAACAAACGCTGTAGCGCTGTCGGAGAACAATAGACCGGCATATCCAGCTTTTGCCCCATGACAGTAACAGACATGTCGACATCGTCTACGCCCCGGAGAACTGATGGAAGAAGATCGCATGCATTGAATGCAGCTGTGTTCTTGGCCATTGTCACTTCGTCGTCAGCACCGCCATCGATATAGTTGAAGATCGGCCCTGGAAGCCTCCGCCGCGCAAGGCGGCGAAAGTCCTTATAATTATGGCAATCTTTCAGTCGCATCGCCTAGTTCCCATATGCCAGCGCAGGAAGCCAGGTGGTAAGTTCTGGGAAAACGAAGACAATGCCGAGACCCAAAAGCTGTAGAAGTACAAAGGGGATAACACCTTTGTAGATGTGGCCCAGCGTGACCTCGGGCGGACAAACACCTTTGAGGTAGAAAAGCGCGAAACCAACCGGCGGCGTCAGGAAGGATGTCTGCAACGTCACCGCTACCAAGATAGCGAACCAAACCACCGATGGGTTGTCCACAACGCCGTAGCTTTCGACAGGAAGATTGAGATCCAGGATCACGGGAAGCATCAATGGCATGATGATCAGCGTAATCTCGATCCAATCAAGTAGGAAACCAAGCAGGAAGATGATGAATAGGATAAAGCCCACAACCATGTAAGGATTTTCGAAAGATCCAAGCACCAGGTTCTCGATGATCTCGTCCCCGCCAAACCGGCGCAAAACGAACGCAAAGAAGTTTGCGGCGATAAAAATACCCACAATGTAACCAGAGGTATTCAAAGTCTGACGCATTACGTCTTTGAAAACCTTGAAGTTCAAATTGCGAGAAATCAGAGCAAGCACGGTCGCCCCAGCTGCACCCAATCCAGAAGCCTCTGTCGGAGTGGCTAGACCGAAGAAAATCGAACCTAAAACCAGCAGGATCAAAAGCAATGGTGGAACCACGGAGAGGCCAACTTCCATCACGATTTTCATCGAAACAGGTTCCCGATTTTCGGGAAGTGGCATCGCTTTGGGGTTCACCAGCCCGTAGACAATCAAGAAGACGACATAGAGGCCGCCGAGGATCAGCCCTGGGAACAGCGCGCCCATAAACAGGTCACCCAAAGAGATAGCCAGCTGGTCGGACATAATAACAAGCATGATGGATGGCGGGATCAGAATGCCAAGTGTGCCCGACGCGGCAATCGTTCCTGTGGCAATCGGTTTTGCATAGTCCTGACCCATCATTGCAGGCAATCCCATGACACCTAGCAGAACCACCGAGGCACCGATGACACCAGTTGATGCAGCCAGGATAATACCGATGAGCATGACCGCCAGCGCCAACCCACCTTTGAGAGCACCGAACAGAACCTGCATGGACTTCATCATGCGTTGCGCAACGCCGGACTGATCCAGCATCAAGCCCATAAAAATGAACATCGGAAGTGCAACAAGAACCGGGTTTTTAATGATGCCACCAAAGAAGCGGCCAGCATTTGCACCCATTTTTTGATAGGTGATGCCAGTGCGATCAAACTCGATATACGTATTGATTGACTTTCGGAAAGGGTCGAGGAGGTACTCTCCGAGAACCGCGAACATGAGGGCTACGCCAACAAGCGCGAATGCGACTGGGACGCCCCGGAATAGCATCACGATGAAGACGATGAACATCGACAGAACCAACCATTGGTTCAGATCCATCAGCATACCCATGAGAGAAAGGATTTGCATTGTATCAGTCCTTCTGAGCAGAGCGGCTGCGCAAGAAGGCGACGAGCAGCAAAAGAAGAGTCACGGCAAGTGCAATCATGACCGTATAGTCAAACACAGGTTCTCGCGTAATGCGGCGCGGGTTCAGCTCGGAATTTGTCAGGCGATGGAACCACCAAAGCGAATAGTGAACCAAGCGTTGAACTACGAACCAAACAAATGGGAAAGCTCCAATTATCATTCCCAATAGGCTTGCTCTTCGAAGAACTTTCAGGTGGCGCACCATCGCTGACCAAGAGGCCACGATGGCCGCCATGAACAGAATGGGTAGCGAAGACTTAAGCAGGTAGAGCATATGCAGCCCGTTTGGACTGTCGGACCCTTCTCCAGCTTTTATCGACGCGAAGGCATAGTGCAGAAGTATGTCGGTCATGAGGGCCAGAAACGGCAACAACAACCAACCGTGTGCTAGGACCTCAATTCTCGATTTTTTACGAGGCGAATAGCTTTGATGCAAAATATCCACGCGTACGTGGCTTTCTGTCGTGATGGCGTAGCCAAAGCCGCACAGCATCGCAAAGCCGTACATCCACCACTGCGCGTCATCCAGCCAAGCCTGGTTATAACCGGCTTTACGAATGAACACTTGTGTTACGATACCAACCATCAAGAGAGGAAAGAGCCAGGCGACTACGTTGGAAAGGCCAACCATAAGTCTATCGCCCCAGAGGTGGTTTTCCCGGTTCTTTTCGCCCGGATCGGTGATCGACATCACCTCGTCAACATTTGGGATTTCAGCAGACATGGATTGCGTCCTCGTTTGGACATTGAATGGTGCTGGCGGCAAGGGAGGTACGCCGCCAGCCGTCTTAACTGCTTCGCTTAGTTGCGGGGCAGATAGATTGCGGACCAGGTTTCATAGCCTGCGCGGTATTCCTGCAGGTCAGCCCAAACTTCTTGGAAGAAAGGATCATCCGCAGCCAATTCGGCGACGACCTCGTCCCATGCACCCTCAAAGGCATTCAGAATTTCATCTGGCCAACGCTTGATGGTCACACCGTTGTTTTCCACATTATCGACCATCGCAGCGTAGTTGGTGGCCTCACCTTCGGCATAGGTCATAGTGATGGTGGCCAGGCATGCGGTGCGGATCTGGTTCTGTGCAGTTTCTTCCAGTTCATCCCAACGGTCGCGGTTGACCAGCAGTTCAAACAGGGTTGCCGGCTGGTGCCAGCCTGGGAAGTAGTTGTACTTCGCGATTTTGTGGAAACCCAGTCGAGCATCGATCCGAGGCATCGAGAATTCAGTCGCGTCGATCGCGCCGCGCTCCAGAGCGGGGAAAATATCTGAGGCACCCAGCAGCGACGTGGAAACGCCCAGTTTCTGCATTGCTTTTGCGCCCAGGCCGAAGAAACGCATGTTCAGACCTTCGAGGTCAGCAACAGTGTTAATCTCGTTTTTGAACCAACCAGAGGTTTCTGGTGCGATGATTCCGCAAGGCATTGCAACAACGTTGTAGCCATTGTCGTCATACATCTGCTGCCAGTACTTCGCACCGTCATCGTACAGGACCCAGCCGAGGAATTCGCCAGCTTCAGGACCGAATGGCACGGCCGCAAACAAGGAAGCGGCATTGATTTTGCCTTGCCAATAGCCAGACGTTGCATAAGCGGCGTCAACAGAACCGTTTGATACCGCGTCGAGTGCTTCGAGAGTCGGAACCAGCTTGCCGGGATCGTAATGCTCGAACTCAACGTCGTTAGAGATAGAGTTGATGTTTTTCGTGAAGTCTACGGCGGCCGTTCCGAGGATCGGCAGGTTTTGACCAAAAGCGGAAGTCATCTCGAGAACTTCCTGAGACTGCGCGTTTCCAGCCATCAATGCGATGCTGGCCGTTGCTGCGGCAACGATATTTTTCATGGTTACTCCTCCATTGCTTTTCTCGTCCGGCGAAAGCCTCTCGCTCGCCGCTCGATTAACTGGTAAATAAAGTTGACCAGATGAATAGGTCAACAACTTTATTTACCAATGGTCTAGTTAGCGCTGCTTTTCATCAAAAATGACTCAGGCAAGTTTTTCCTAGCAATTTCTGCGCTTATTATTGTTTTAGCTCGACTTTTTAACGCTTGGCCTCCAGTGAAATTTCAAACATCTCACCAAATTTACTTGCCAAACCTATTGCAGAGGTTATTTAATTTTACCACCAAGATAGGTGAGACGATGGAACAACAGAACACGAACCAATCTCTTTTCGATCGGGTCGGTCACGAATCATTGGCGGACGCGGTCGTTAGGCAGGTTGAAGACCTGATAGCGTCTGGAATTCTCAAACAAGGCAAGCGATTGCCATCGGAACGAGAGCTTTCTGAAGCTTTGGGAGTGTCTCGGCCAAAGCTCAGGGAAGCCCTGCAAATTCTTGAAGATCGTGGTCTTGTTGTAACTCGCCATGGCGAGGGTACTTTCGTCTCTGCCCTGACGGGCCAAGCCATGTTGCCGGCCTTGATTTCCCTGTATGGTCGACATGAACCTGCGTTCATGGACTACCTGGAGTATCGCCGTGAACAGGAGGGGTTCGCTGCACGCCTCGCGGCAGATCGCGCGACCAGTGCGGACAAAGAGCGCATAACGGACATACTAGAGAAAATGGTCACGGCTTTTGAGGCGGGAGACAATGAGGCCTCTCGTCAAGCAGACTTCGCGTTGCACGCGGCGATCGTCGACGCCAGCCAAAACGCGACGCTCATTCACATGATGGCTTCGATTTTTGAGCTGACTCAACAAAGTGTTTTCTACAATCGCGATTTTCTGCGCACGATAGACGGCACTGGGCAGATCCTGCTAGACCAACACCTTGAACTGGGTAACGCCGTTATAGAAGGTGAACCTGCACGCGCTAAAAGGGCAGCCGAGGAACATATCGATTTCGTAGAAAAGTCTTTCAGAGTAGGACTTGAGCGCCAACGCCGCGAGGTGATGTCCAACAAACGGAGGCTGTTGTCCTCTTGAGCATCACAAGCTGAGAGGTTGGTATATCTGTCCTTTTTCTAATAAGCGAAGCCGAGCAACTAAAGCTAATTTCTGGGTTGACGCACCGCAGTGCAGCGTCTGCATGTTTGAGTAAATTGCGCCCATGAGCCACAAAAACCGAGCAAAACCAAGCATCTGAATAAAGAGAACTCTTGGAGGAGATATTCAGATGTTCAGCTCTTTCACGCTGTGGTGCGTGTTGGGGGTCAGCTTACGGCTGGCCCTTTTTCTTTTGCTACGATGGAAGTGGGACGTAAGGCCACTCATCCCCAACGGTCTTTCCTACTGCATTGTGCTGCTGGCGATAATGCCTTCGTGGATGCAGCCAATACCGCTCCCGGTACCGATGTCTCTGGCACTCGGCTTCGTCCTCCCGGACCTACTTCTGGCGAGATCATGACATGGACCTCCATCCCGGAGACCGTGTGGTCATCAGGGCCTTCGACGACATCCCAGAACACCTCTTCCTCGTGGATGAGGTCTATGGCGGCTGCGTCGGTGGCTACTCTTTAACTGGCCCGCTCGAAGGTGAGTACGGCGAGCCAGACTTCGACATGATCTTGCGAAAGATCACTTCCCCCATTTTTAAACCGAAAGGAACCTGACAGATGTCAGCACAGATCCGCTATGCCTATCTGAAAGGTCAGACTTGGCTCTATCGCCGCAACTCCCCGAAGGATGGTGCTGAGCCCTAAAAAATTAACGTTTCAAAACAGGCTCATAGATTGAATTCTTGTACAACTCCCTCGTCTTACCGCAGCCTTTCAAGTGCTGCGGTGAACCCGACAAGAGAAAACTCTACTGTAATTTCTTGCGTCGCGAGGTTTTGAAAGCTGGCGACAGCCACTGACCCGGCACGCAGCGACGCACCCAATGTTTCACTCAGGGATTTACTTGCAAAACACCCATCTGACTCACATGTCGTCAAGGGGATGTTCTGTGCGCTCAGTTCGTCAATTTTCAGAAAAACGCCCTGTTGGATCGACACACCAAGAGGAAGATTCAGGATAAGGTTGGGGGTTTGCTTGCCGTCTGAAACGACTCTCATACTCGCAAACTGTTGACCCGTCTCTTGCAGCGTGATCGTTTGCTCCATGACGCAAATTGCAGGCGCATTACGTGCTTCGCTGGTGCAAAATGTCCGCCAAGCACTTTCCTCTTGGGCGGCAAGCCCGTTTCCAAAGGTAAAGGAAAAGATCGCCGACAAGGCAAACACTACTCGATTCATTTTATTCTCCACTCAAAAATCCAGCGAAAACTTTAGGCCTGCGCGGACGTCTCTCGTACGTTCACCCAAGCGCGAGCTTGCATCAAGCCTTAACGCGCCGCCATCGCTCCCCAAGAGGTCCACACCAATGGCGACTTTGGCCAGGGTTTTGTCTTCTCCCGATCCCGTTTGTAGCCCGGCACCTGCGGATTGGGAGCCAGCAAAACGGGCGCTGAGAGTCGCTTCTTCGCCGAGGATGCGGTGCTGAAGGCCCAACTCACCGTGAATTCGGATCACTGTTTCACCGCCCGGCAACTGGAATTCACGCCCAGCGCCCAATCCCAGCTCCAGGTCAGCTCGCCAGTCTGTGCGACCGTCGATCGTCATATTGGAAGCACCTGCGCCGGTTTCTGAGAACCCCTTCTGCTGCATCCCTGTAACAGATACTTCGGCTAATGGTTTAAAGAAGCTTGCTCCGCGCTCGTAAACTTGGGCGTATTTAAGAGCCGTTGATACAAAACGGAGTGGTTGCTGACTGAAGGCTGTCGATGTCACGCCACCGACTGTCACGGATCGCTGCGCATTAAAGTCTGCAGCACCAAGAATGAAGCTGCCGCTGAGCACTCGGTTTTCTTGCTGACGCTTAAGGACTGCGCCAAGCTGATACACTTCGCCCGAGCTTTGATAGGCTGTACCTGACGTCACGCCCGCGCTGCCGATCGAGCCGCCAATGCCCCAGAAGTCCCCTGTATCTGCTCGGCGCTGCACCCCAAAGGTCGTCTGCAACACGCGCGTGTGCGATGCCGCACGTGTTCCGTCCTGCGATACATCAAAATCGCGTTGAGTGCGGGCCATCCAGTTGCAATTGCCTTCAGCAATAAATCGATTGGGACCTGTTTTCTGGGCACAGCTACGCAGTGAATTTGCGAAATCAGAAACGGTCAATGTGCTCGTGGAAATACCTGTTGATATTGGCTGAGGATCCAAGGACGCATAGCTGTCCTGCAACACCTGAACCGTTGATCCAGGTTGGGTCAAAGTCGCGATGATCGTCTCAAGACCGCTGCCCCCGCCATTGGCCTGAGCCTGATTCAAATAGCGGCCAAACGCAAGAGCTGCACCGGTTAAACCGGCTGGTGCATAGTTAATCTCATAGTCCAGGTTGATCGTATTGGATCCGCGAGACAGACTGAAAGCTGCCACTGCAGAGTTAGGTGCGTTGAGTGTGGGCATAAACCCCTGAGTCACACCTTGTGCAGCATCTAGAACTGCAACGGAATGGATGCCCGGCGGAGCCTGTTGAGCGTTCAACACAGAGACTTGAAGCTCTCCTTCGACCACTGCGCGTCCTGAGATGTCCAATACATCTGTGTCTGCTTGTTGCGTAGAATGCGGGATATGGCGCAATTCGATGAGCAGCTTACCATCCTGAGAATAACTGCCATTTAGTGCTGTCGTCAGGATATTGTTGCTACCGCCGACGCTGACAGTTCCCAAGTTGCGAACAGAGGCATTCGTGTTACCTGCGTTCAATACAGTCCCAGAGTTCAAGGTGCCCGTCACATTGTTTCGTATTTGGTTGTTGCCAGCACCCAAGTCGATGTTTCCGCTTATAACGCCATTGTTCAGAACAGTCTCATTTTGATCTCCGCCCAAGAAGGCGAGTTCCGAGATACCACCCGCATTGGATACATTTGCCATGTTAATGACCTGGTTGTTCCGGCCATGCAAAATAGAGATCGCGGCCCCGCCTTTTCCGCCTATGACACTGGTTCCCATTGTCCAGTTATATACGTCGACATCACCCGTTGGAGTCTGGCCATCGCTTTGCGCCAGAATACCAATGCTGCTGTTACCGCTGGCTGTCACGCTGCCATAGTTGTTTACAATCACGCGCCCGCCGTCGCCCTGGCCACCCGCTGTGCCAGAAAAATTGAACACGCTGTCGCTGGTCACGGTAGCTGTGACAAATCCACCACCTCCGCCGATGGACTGGGCAATAATGCCATGCGCAGCGTTTCCTGTGGTGGAGATAGTCCCGCGGTTGAGGACGTCGACAGCGTGGCCGTCCGATCCGGTGGCACCAGATCCTGATATCGCGACTCTCCCGTCGGCTCCGCCGCTCGTTCCGCCACCGCCACCCAGTGATTGCGCCAAAACGCCATGAGAGCCAGCACCGGCCGTGGAAATGTTACCCAGTGTTTCCACGTCGACTTTGCCACCCTTGCCCGAAGTTGAGGTCTTGCCACCAAAAGACAATGCACCTGTTGCGAGGCCTGTCGCTCCGCCGCCACCTCCCACCGATTGGGCTAGAATACCGAGACTCTTGTCGGCGAAAGTCGTGATGTTGGCCCCTGCTTGATGGGTGACTTTTACTTTTCCACCGTCGCCGGAAACGCCATCGCCGCCGCCCACGGCCAAAAGGCTGAATGTATTTCCTCCGATACCACCGCCGCCGCCGATCGACTGCGCAATAATTCCGTAGCTATGCGCTCCACGGACAAAAATATCGCCCGAGTTGGTCACATCCACTTCACCACCAGAGCCTCCAGCACCTCCAGTGCCGCCGACGGACAACAGGCCAGGCAGCACGATGGCCTGGGTTTCAGACGGCAAAACAGCGGTGGCCCCAGCTTGACCGCCCCGACCGCCACCGCCGCCAATGCTTTGCGCTTCGATCCCGCTTGAACGCTCTCCGGCCACATCGATTGCACCGGTGTTTGATACAGTAACTTTGCCGCCATTTCCCTGCGCGCCACCGGTGCCGCCGAAACTGAACGTCGCAGAGGCGCGTCCGCCTGCAGAACCACCACCGCCACCAACAGATTGCGCGACGATGCCCGTCGCATCGTTTCCTAATGTTCGAATGCTTCCATCATTGCTAACAGAGACAACCCCTCCATCACCGCTTGGACCACCACTTCCTGCTATGGCAACTTGTAAATAACTGACCGCAAAGACTTTTGGATTCAGATTGGGTCTTGCGTGACCTCCGCCAATAAAGCGCCCGGCCTGACCGCCTCCGCCGATGCCGCCACCGCCACCAACAGATTGCGCGAAGGCTCCGTGGCCGCCAATTCCCGTTGTGGAGATAACCGAACCGGTTTCTAGGGTTACAGTGACTGCACCACCGTTGCCGGCAGAGCCGCCTTCACCACCAACTGAAAAGGTCCCCGTGCGCCCGGAATTAGCAAGGCCCCCAACACCGCCACCGCCGCCGATGGATTGGGCCAGCACACCCATCCCATCGTCCCCGGAAACGCTGAGTGTTGCAGAGTTGTTTACAGCAACAGTGCCACCGTTGCCTGTTGCGCCGCCTTTCCCTCCGATACTTACTGCATGATTGGCAAGCTCGCCTTGTTTGGACGTGTAGGATATTATAGCGTTCGTTGGCAACACGGCCCACGTAGGCAAACGAGTAGGAATACCGACTTTTGCGCTGCCAGCCGAGCCTCCACCTGCTCCTATCGACTGCGCCTGGATCGCATGGGCTGCAGGACCCGTTGTAAAAATCATCCCGTCGTTGTTTACGTCCACATCACCGCCATGGTTGCCAGATCCGCCTGTACCTCCAATGAGCAATTGAAGATTGATGTTACTGTCTTTGAAGTTGGTAGGCGCTTTGCACGCAAAGTTTAGGTTCACGCGGCAACCTTTAGGTCTGCCTTGAATCAATGAAAGCGAACCTGCTCTTGCGCCGGCTCCTCCTCCACCGCCAACGGAAACTGCCCGGATACCCTGAGCATCCGCGCCTGCGGTTCTGATAGTGGCTCGGTTTACGACATTGACAGCACCACCAACTTGCCCCGAACCGCCACTGCCGCCAATCGTAACACCCGCATTAATTGTCTTGCCTTCGCGGCCGCCAACCAAGCCAAGCAAGCCAGTCATTGCACTTCCCCCGTCGCCTCCTCCACCACCGATGGACTGTGCATAGATGCCAATGGCCGCTTCGCTGAGTGTGGTTAGGTTCCCGTCATTCGTTACGTTTACCACTCCTCCGTTGGACCCATTTCCGCCCGAGCCCCCAACCGTTGTGGATAGATTGATGTTCTTTCCTGCACCTATACCAGTTGCACCACCGGCGAGTGCCCCAGCAGATCCGCCGGTGCCGCCACCGCCACCTATGGATTGCGCGAAAATCGCAAACGAATTCTCGCCTTCGGTCCGAATGGACCCTGTATTTGCAATTGTGACAACGCCGCCGTTTGAGCCCGTCCCTCCTGAACCACCAATCGCGGTCGCCGCGTTTTTCGCATTAACTCCGCCGAGTGCGCCACTCAGCGCAAGGGCTCCGTTACCACCTCCACCGCCGATGGACTGCGCCAAAATCCCCCACGATGTCCCTCCGGTCGTCAGAATAGACCCATTTTGATTGATGGTGACGTCACCGCCATGGTTCCCAGTTCCTCCAGTGCCGCCGATAGACACGGCGATCTGGGCAGAATCCGCGCCTAGACCCGTTGAAAGACCTGCGCCAAAGCCGCCCATGCCTCCACCCCCACCGACGGATTGGGCTTGAACTGCAGTAGCGTAGTTCCCCCGCGTTTCTATCGCGCCACCTGTCGTGATCGTGACAACACCCCCGGTGGCACCCGTGCCACCAGTCCCACCGATGGCAACAGTTGCAGACGCAGAATTCATTGCTTTGCCGGCACTGCCGAAACTTACTGCAAATCCGCCATAGCCGCCGCCGCCGCCAGTGGATTGCGCCAGAATTCCATTCGCGCCGTCGCCGGTGGTCAAAATGCGATCCTTAGTATCGATGGTGACCTGTCCGCCAGCACCGCCGTTGCCGCCTGTTCCACCGACGGAGACCGCAGCCGCAAACCGATTTGTGGGACTTCCGATTGAAAGTGCGACAGAGGACGCGATCGCGAAGCCGCCCATACCACCTCCGCCACCGATCGAATGAGCGTGTATGCCAATCGCGTCAGTCCCCGATGTTTGGATCGTTGCCCCGGCTCCGGAAGGAGCAGCCAGATGGTGACTTTTGACCGTAACCGCTCCACCGTTGCTTCCGCTACCACCGGTGCCTCCAATGGACGTGGAAACTCCGGCTGCGCCAGTAACGGTCAAGGCCTGACCGATCGCGAAACCGCCGTTGCCGCCCCCTCCGCCTATGGATTGGGCAAGCAGAGCCGTGGACCGGTTTCCGCTTGTAAATATACTTCCGGTGTTTTCCACGACAACAGCGCCGCCATGGTCTCCGCCACCACCTAAACCGCCGATATTCACGGCAAGTGCACCAGCGCCGTCCAGTGTCGCACCGGCACCGATGGCAAAGCCCGCGGTGCCCCCTGCGCCGCCTACAGATTGCGCTTCGATACCAAATGAGCTGTCTTTAGTGGTCACGAGAGCCGCTTTGTTGATGACGGTGACGTTGCCACCATGTTTTCCAGCCCCACCACTTCCACCGACATTGACCGACGCGGCCGCTGTCCGGGACAAAGCGACGCCGATCCCAAAGCCTCCCATTCCTCCGCCACCGCCAACGGATTGTGCAAGAATAGCCTTGGAGTTTTCGCCATTTGTGGTGATTGCCCCCTCGTTCGTGACCGTCAAAGAGCCACCGCTCCCTGCTGCGCCACCGTTTGCACCAACGTTGACGTTGCCAGCAAAGGTCTGCGCGGCTGCGCCGCTAATCGTGTATCCAGCGTTGCCTCCACCACCGCCAATGGATTGTGCCAGAATACCCAATGAGCGACTCTCTTTGGTTTGGATATTGGCCCAATTGGTGACAGACACGGTCCCACCGTTTCCGCCCGCCCCACCGGCTTGACCAACCGCGACGGAAGCGCTTGCCTGACCGGACCCGGCCAGGGCCAAAGCGAAGGATCCATTGCCACCGCCACCGCCAATGGACTGCGCAACAATGCCAGATGCGTCCTCGCCCTCAGTTGCAATCGTGCCGCCCATGCGTGCATCAACGGATCCGCCATGCCCCCCTCTGCCCCCGGATCCGCCAACCGCGACAGCTGCAGAGGCCGTCGCGGCCAGGCTAAAGCTGCCTGCAAATCCGCCGTTGCCACCGCCACCCCCGATGGACTGCGCCAAAACGCCTGACGAGGCACGCCCTTTTGTCAAAAGGTCGCTGTTCAAATTATTCGCGGCCATATCCTCGTTAATTCGAACAGTTCCGCCGTGTCCTCCGGCGCCACCAGAGCCACCAATTGCAACACTCGCAGCGCCGGGACCTACTGCCACTCCGACACCGACTCCACCGTCACCGCCGCCGCCACCAATGGACTGCGCGACGATCGCGGCTGATGATGCACCGCGTGTTTCAATCTTTCCTGTGTTGAAGACACCCGCAAATCCTCCGTTCCCGGCCGCATTGCCCGAGCCACCGACACTAACAAGACCCACGGAAATACCGCCATTGCCGCCGCCGCCGCCAATCGATTGTGCTTTTATTCCGCTGGCGCTGTTACCTTTCGTCAGAATACTACCGTCGTTTCTAAGAACGACAGTGCTCCCGTTGCCACCCGCGTCGCCGCTGCCACCAATTGCGACAAGTCCAACTGAGACACCGGCATCCCCGCCGGCACCCCCTGTGGATTGCCCAAGAATACCTGTAGCCCCTTCGCCGCTTGTCGTGATGGACCCACCAAGCGTATTGGTGACCCGCACATTGTTGGCTGAACCGCCGTTGCTACCGGTTCCTCCCAGCGCCGTGATTGATACAGAAGATCCGCCAGCACCGCCGCCGCCTCCGAGTGATTGCGCGAGAATTCCCGAAGCGGCGCGCCCATGCGTTGTCAAAGTTCCGGAGTTTGTGACGTTTACATCGCCACCGTCTCCGGCATTGCCAGCATTGCCTCCTTGTGAAAACAGCAGGCCGAAAGCAATTCCCCCGCCTGATCCCGCGCCCCCGAAGGACTGTGCCAAGATACCGCGCCCCGCCTCACCGGTTGTGGTGATCGAGGAAAGGTTGTTTACGGTGACCGTGCCGCCCCCGGCGGCGGCGCCCCCTGAACCTCCGACGCTGCCCAGCCCACCAGATGACCCGCCGCTGCCACCGCTGCCGCCGACCGAAGTTGCAAAGACACCGAC
This sequence comes from Cognatishimia activa, assembly GCF_017798205.1. NCBI lineage: Bacteria > Pseudomonadati > Pseudomonadota > Alphaproteobacteria > Rhodobacterales > Paracoccaceae > Cognatishimia > Cognatishimia activa. The sequence continues at coordinate 447,973 of NZ_CP060010.1, forward strand.
CGAGTCAGTACCGCTCGTTCTAAGAGAGCCGTTGTTGGTGACCGAAATATTTCCGCCTGCGCCGCCAGTTCCACCGTTTCCGCCATTGACGCTGTAGCCAATTTTAAGAATTTCGATGCTGAAGCCACCACCGCCTAAACCTCCGGTGCCGCCGCGACTGTTGATGGTTACCGCGTGTTGCCCCCGTGAACTGGTCGTGGAACTGGCACCCGCATTGACCGTTACAGAATGATTGCCTCCATGACCACCAGTGCCCCCAGCGAACCCGCTCTGAATTGCCAGTCGCAGCCCACCTTTTCCATCGGGTACAAGCCCGATAAAACCCTCGACGCCACCACCTCCTCGCCCCCCTAAACCAGAGACTGAAACCCCCGTTTCGTTTCCACCAATGCCCTGGTTAATAGAACTCGGAACGCCGCCGGTTCCCGGGTTAACCACCACTACGCCCAACACGCTGACACCATCGACACCATTGGCTCCAGTAGACGAGTTGTCTACGGAATATGCCTTCGATGAAAATGGAAAACATGCGAGCGAAAAAGAAAGCGAACAGGACACAGAAAATCTGAGCAACTTTTGAAGTTGGTTGCTTAATTTGCCAACGGTGTCCCCGATACTTGACATAATTGTCTCCCCGAAGAGAAACGCTAAGCGTCGCGGCCTGCCGAAGTCACCAATTTATGGCAAAAGTGTGGCGGACACGTGATAAGCGGAAACAATAACCATTTCCAATGGCTTGTTGTCTCGAAGTCGCGGTCAAATTGTCTCTTACAATGTGCTTGAAAGACACTGATTCGGCTTGACGCTTCAATTTCGAAATCAGCGCGCCGAAGTTCTCAGGATTGCTATTTTAATTTGCTGCGGATTGTTTCAGGCAAGTTTGGATCGCACCCTCAGCGATAGTCCGACTTCCACCCAAAGCAGTTGATTGGCAAGTCCAAATAGAATGGTCTCCCAGAGCGGCACAGTTGCCCGCGGAGACAGCTCTGCCTCTCGTGGACCAAAGGCCGCACCCGCCACACCCGAACAGGGGCATTTTCGGGGGCATTCTGGGCCACTACGGCCGCGCCTCACTCACGAGGTAGCAAGGCGTGATCCACTCCGTAAGCCGCGCTGGTCCAATCGTCACGCTTGTTGCCCCGGTGATCCCCCTGCGTGAGGTGGTGTGGGTTGATGCAGGTGCGGTTATGGCACCGATGGCGCACCACGATACTCCACGGTAACGCCACGCCTTCCGCCACACAGTAAATGAACCGATAGGCCTCCAGCTGCATCCCTCGGAACCGTACCTTGCGCGGCTCCTGAGTGGGTGTGGGGAGACATCCTGTTACTGGATCCTGCTCGACCTCGGCAAGGAGTGAGTTGGCCCTCGCAAGGGCCTCCTCGTAGTGTTTATCAAGCACATCCTGCATCCAGGCTTCGTTCTTTTCCCTACGTCCACTCGGTAACTGCGCAAATTAGAGTTCCAGTTCGGGAAAGCTTAAGGATTGGCCGTTATGCAACCTCATTCTGAGTTGATACGACGTCCAAGTTCGCTGCAAACCTAATTTCAAACTTCGCCCCATTTTGGGAGTTATTGACGGCCAGCTTGCCGGACATGTCTTCGATTATCCCATAGCTGATAGACAATCCCAAACCAGTACCTTTTCCAGCTTCCTTGGTCGTAAAAAATGGCTCAAAGATCTTTGGCAAGACTTCTTCATCTATCCCGCCTGCGTTGTCTTCGATAGAAACAACAATATGCTGGTCCATTCTTGCGGCCTCTACTTTTATCCAGGGGTTCTGGACCTGTCGTTTTTCCAGTTCAAACTTGGCATTTGAAAGTAGGTTTAGGATGACCTGCTCGAACAAGATTGCATGACCACAAATTAAAAGATTGCTTTCAATCCTCAGACTGAGATCAATCGAAGCAAGCTTTAGTTGGGGCGCAAGCAAGTTGACTGCGCGATTGATACAAATACCCATTTCAAAAACTTGGACTGGGTCGTCTGCGCGCCTTCCAAAGATGCGCATGTGGTCAATGATGCTAGACGCTCTTTCTACCTGATTTGCGACTCTCTCGATTAGTGTGCTGGCCTTTTCCGGATTGTACTTGTTAGGTTTAAGAGTGTTCCGAAGAGAGGCTAACGTGATGTTCATGGCGTTGAGGGGTTGGTTCAATTCGTGCGCCATCCCGGTTGCCATTTCTCCCAAGTTTGCAAGCTTTGATGCTTGAATCGCTTCAGCTTGTAACGCATTTCTCTGGGTTAAATCCTGCGCAATACAGAATATCTCGCCTTTGTTCCGGCTCGATTGTAGCTGGCTGGTCAAACTGCAAAGAACTGGGATACGACGTCCGTCTTTTGCCACCAAGTAGCTTTCCCACGCGTCTAAGTCGGCATCTTGCGAAAGCGCAATCAGCCGTGTTTCGAATTCACTCAAACATTCGTCACACAGAATGTCTTTTAGAAACATTCCCTCGTTCACGCGATCGGTATCTATTTTTGTGAGTTCAATCGCTTTTCTATTCCAAACTGTAATTCGCTGAGTCATATCGAAGGCGAAAATGGGGCTGTTGGCGCCATCAATGATGTTTTGCACATCATTATTTAGTCGCTCGTACTCCAACTTTGAAAGTTCTAGGGCTCTCTTTTGGTCTTGAAATTCTATCGCGACCAGCCCCAAATCACTCAATTCGTCCCAGCTTTTAAAAAAGTCTTTGTTGAGGGTTGCAGTCTCGCCCAAGAGAACCGAATGCAAGTTCTCGGTTCTAAGACTGAACCTTCTCATAAGTCCCCAGATTGACAGAAACATTAGCAATGAAATTGGAAATGGGACAAAGAGATTCAAGAAGCTGAATCTAACTTGCGTTGCCTGCAAATCACTAGAATTTTTCAGCATTTTCGTTTCAACTTGAGCCCTGTATTCAGTCGCTAAATCCGCAAGTTGTTTCGTGCTTTTTTGCAAAGAGTTGCCAACTAGCGTTTTGTCAGCAAACGACGTGCCTGTGATGCCGGAGCCATTTAGTTGCCTAACTTTAGAGGCAAATATTTGTTTTGCTTCCTGTGCGAGTGCCTGGCTCAAACGATTTAAGGCAAGAACGTCGCTGTAGCCGCCTTGGACCGACAGCGTAGCCGTGAGCTTTTCCAGCTCCTTCACTTCTCGCGTGAACTCTAAATAAAGTGTGTCTAGGTCGCTTTGCTTGTCCGTATATCGCAAGTTTTTCGCAAGGGCGGAAATCCGGTTACTGGCGTGTTCAAGATCGTGTGCGTTTTCAACCAGTGGCAGCTGAGTTTGGTAGAAATTTTCGGCAAAATCCGAAAAGCGCGAGAAATTCAATTGAACAAGCAAAGAGGTAGAGATCAGCGCCACGAAGCCGATCGCCACGACAACAATGACGCGTTCTTTCAGCGCAAAGCGTTTGCTGAACGACACTTATTTAGCCACCCAGCTGTCGCTGAATAATGCCCTATACCCGTTCGAGGGATCAAAACGCCAATCTACGCCACCGTCCTCTTTGGAATTGACTTTCGTTACCAATTTCGTCGGAGCCACGAACAGCTGTGTTTTCAAGCCCTGCATCTTCCGGTTAAGCTCATAGGCCAATTGCCAACCCTGAAAGTTTAGTGGTTCCGGAACGGTTGCGGATTGAAAAAGATCACTCTCGATACGTTGATAAGCAGATGCACTACCATCGCCTGCCGATACGTTAACCAAATCCCCAATGGCACGGTCCTCGGAAAGACTGAGCGGTAAGAATGCGCCATCGAAATACAAATCGTTGATGCCCAAGCTGACATTCCAAAGATCCCCATATGTATCTTGCAAGCGTGAAACAACGTCAGGCATTACTTCGGAGGTTTGGTCTAGGCGGACATCTACAACTTCCAGAAGTTGACATGTCGCGCATAGGTCAATTATCCGAGCCATCTCATTTGATTTTTCCAGAGCGATTTCGAAACGGCTGTCCGTGAATATGACCGCACCTGCTCTACGATTGGTGGCGACAATTGCATAACTTGTTGCAACTTGTGCGACTTGCAAAGGATTTGTTGTAATGTTGTTGAATACAGGTGTTCCGTGAATTTGACCGGGATAGGCCGAAGCGTGCCATCCTATGATCTTGGTTCCTTCTCCCGAAATCACGTTCAGGGGGCCCAAGTGGTCTATTGCGTTGAAGCCCCCCAAAACTAACCCATCTGGAGCAAGCCGTGCGATGCGGTCCAACGCCTCTTCGATTTTGGATTGATCTCCTCGGGCGTCAATGATTTCCAAAGACCAATCGAGTTTCGAAACAGCTTCCTTCAGCCCCTCCGCAACTGAGAGGATTCCCGAATTTTGCAGGTTCGCTGCTAGATAAACCACGTGCTTCTTTGACAGAGCCGCTGCGTCTTCTACCGGGAAATTCCAACTCGACGCTGGCCTCAAAGCCTCTGCAACAATTGCCTCATGATTAATTGCCTCAGATGCAAGTGATGGCAGTGCAAAGAAACACGCGGCAATACTTGATAAAGTCCTAAAGGGCATCTTGCTGGCTCTCCTTCATCAAAGATTGGGGATTTTCCGGCAACAGCTCGTGCTTTGGTAGTTCTAAGCTGACCGTTGTCCCATTGGCGACACTGGAGGAAACGCGTAAGTTTCCAGACTGTCTTTCCATACATTTCCTAGCGAATGGCAATCCTAGGCCAAGCCCTTCGGCTACGCCGTTGTTTGACAAGTCCGACTTGGAAAACGGGCGTAAAGCTCTTTCGATTTGAGCTGGCGACATGCCCGGACCTTCATCTGTAACTCTAATCTCCAAACCATTTTCACGCTCTCTGGCTTCCACAACGATCTTTCCGCCAGGCTCGGTTACATTAAGGCTATTGAGGATGATTTGCTCTAAAGCGTTCATCGTTGAATATGGGTCAAGACGCCACAACTTGAGACCAATATGATCAATGATTTCAATGTGTTTTTGTTTTGCGGCGTCGCGAACCGACTTGCGTTCGGTTACGCTGACCATCATTCTTTCGGCGTGTGCGGCTTTAAGCTCAGGCGGATTTCCTTCGCTCATGGAAAGGGTTCCAATTGCCAAATTTGTTTTTGACAGTAGTTCGTTTCCAGCTTCGAAAATATACTCTGCCACTGACATGACAGCCTCTCTTTCGAATTTGATTTGCTCGTCAAGGAGCAACGAAGAGAATCCAATCACTGCATTCAAAGGCGTACGCATTTCATGCGCCACCAATCGCAGAGTATTGGATAGTTCGTTTCCACTAATCTCGTTCAAATCGCCTTCGTTTTCGGAGGTTGTTGAACCCGATGTGGTGAGCATTTGGCGAAGCAAATCAACGAGATAATCAAGCTGTATCGGTTTATCTAGAAACTCACTTACACTGAGGCGCAAAGCCTCCTGAACCTCTTTTTTTGTCGCATTCCCAGAAGCGATGATAACGGGTGTCTCGCTCGTTGGGTTCGGTAGATCCCGAAGCTTCGACACAAGCTGAAGCCCAGACATTTTCGGCATTTTAATGTCAGTGACTAGGGCGGAACAGTCCCCACCTTCTGAAATGTATTCTAGCGCGTCTTCCGGCCTTGCGAATGGGCGACAAACTAACCCTTCGTCAACAAGTGCATCCGACAGAGCGACTAGTGTGTCTTCGTCATCTTCTACAAGTACAATTGTACTCAGTTCGATAGGGAGGGAGTTTTTCATTGGCAGAGATTGTTCGTTGGCGATGTATTCTGGGCGACAAGCACCCCTTTTTCGAGTGATACGGGATACGAGAACTGAGCACTGCACGCGCTTGGATATCCTCTGGTACAAACGGATAGCCAATAACTCGTTTGAACGCTGCGGACGTGCGGTGGTTAAACAAACGCGCACCTGCATCAACCCACACCACCTCACGCGGGGGGATCGCCGGGACAACAAGCATGACGATTGGACCAGAGCGGCCTACGGAGTGGATCACGCCTTGCTACCCCGTGAGTGAGGCGCGGCCGCATTAGCAAAGAGCACACCCGCCACACCCAAACAGGGGCATTTTCGGGGGCATTCTGGGCCTCCATGGCCCGACTGCACCTAGCAAACACTCAAGAAAGGAAGATGGCTGGGGTGGTAGGATACCTTGCTTCTCGATACTTCCCTTCGGCTTTCCTGCAGCCCTTAGCAAACTGGGGCACTTTCGGGGGCATTTCTTAGGCTCGGTGACATGGGGCACCTCGAACATCCCAGCCATACCTTAGGAGGCCTTTCTGGCCTTCTCTGTGGGCTTTTCTCGGGGGGGCTCTCCGAAGGCCTCTCTCTGAGGCGCTGTCTGCAGGTCCCTCCGTACGTGGGTATCCTAATAGGTACCAGTAATGGGAGATAGGGGAGAAGAAAGAAGAAAGAAGAAAGAAGGAGTGGGCAGGAAAGAGCAAGCAGTCAATGGCGCTCTGGGACAGTCCCCCGCTCCGCAGGTGCTGCGCTACAAATAAGTACCAGTAATGGGAGATGGGGGGGGGGAGAAGGATAAAGAAGACAGTTGAGCAGGACGTACTCCTTTCGTCAATCTTCGTTAGCCTCCGTGGTGTGGTGGGAGGGTACGAAAGAAGTGTTGATGAAAGGAGTGGGTGCAGCGAATGATCGGAGTGAGCCCAAACCTACCAAGTTTCTGCAATGTGGTGAATGTCGGCTTAAGGTGTCCGGGAGGCGCTTACGATCTGCTTCATGTGGCGCATGTCGGTGCCGCAACACCCTCCTAAAACCTGAATTTGAGGAAAGCGCCGCCTGATATCAGACAACTGCTCACCCAACTCGGTCGGATTGCCGTCGTCCAGTTCTTCAGCTTCGTCCAGTTCGGCATGGCTGCAGCGTGACGCATTGGCAATGATACCTCCCACGCGCTGCATCCACGGTGCGACTTCGAGGACTCCCGAGAAATGCTCAGGATGCGCACAGTTGATCATGTAGTAGGCTGCATAGTTATCAGTCGCACCGTCGACCTCTGATATTGCATCCTCAAGCGACGCGCCGGTTGGCAACCGTCCGTCTGTTTCCACAGTGAAAGAAATGACCACCGGAAGCTCAAACCTGCGTGCCGCCCTGACGATACCAATCGCCTCAGATGGGTACGCCAAAGTGTATCCGCTGATCACATCCACATCTGTGTCTGCCAGTACGGCTATTTGCTCCGAATGATAGCGTTCCGCCTCATCCGCGCTCATTTGCGCTTCAGGCGCGTATGCATCGTCGCGTGGTCCGATATTCGCACTGATGATTGTCGGAGCATGGTCGCTTGCTGCACGAACTGCCGCCATCATGGCGATTGCGTCTTGATTAAGCTGCTTGAGTTCGCCGAAGTCATACCCAATTGCAGCTCCGCGGTCCCGGTTTGCCACCCATGTCGGGCTTTCAAGGATGACACCAGAATGCGTTTCCTTGCCCAGAGCGATCAGGTCTTTCAGATATCCCTCGAGAAGCTTTCGACCCTCCGTGGTTTTCAAAAGCGGGTATGAAGCAAAGCCGGGCAAATCGACGCCCTGATTGAATATTAGGTCGGTTTCCATCCCGACGTAGGCCAAAAAAAGATCGGCATTGCTGGGAAGGAAAGTATCTCGGTAGATTGACATCGTAATGAACCAGTCGCGTGAAGTGTCCTTAGACCATAACAGCCGGCGCATCATGTGTCACTGATCCACACGTAAGAAGCGGCCATTGACGCAGCCGCAGCGAATTGGCGCTTTGTCCCGCAATTATCCTCTTCGGCCGATAAGAGTTGCGAAGACCTGATAGCCATACAAAGTACCATTGCGCGCGCGTCGACGGTATTCTGAAACCAGCCCATCATGCAGTTCCTGGCTGATTTCCCCTCGCTCCATCAGCACTTTGCCCGTTTCTACCACCCAGGGGAGCATTTGGTCGTTGTCAAGCACGCTGCGGCTCTGAAAGCTGAAGTCCTCGACGTTGAATCCAGCATCGGAAACGAGCTTCTGAAGTTTGGCCACCGCATGCGGGTCTGTGACGAATTCCCGAACAAATATCTTTGCGCATGCATCGAGCGGGTCATATGGGAAATTTCCAAGAGACGCTTTCGAAAAATCAGCATCGCAAACGACTAGTACCCCGCCGGTCTTCAATACGCGCGAGGCCTCTATCAATAGTGGAGTCGGGTCTTCTACATGCGTCAGAACAGTATGCATGATTAGGTTGTCGACGCTTTCATCCTTCAGCGGCAGTGACGCACCATCTGCGACTTCAAACGTGACGTTGCCGTGGCCTGTGACCCGCGCCTTGGCCTCTTTGACGAAGCCATGCGATGGCTCGAAACCAATAACGCGAGCTGGGTTTGCTCTTTCTGCTACGCGGCGGGTGACAGCCCCCGCACCGCATCCAACCTCAACAGTCAAGCTGTCCTCTGGAAACGTGAGCTTGCTCAAGTAGCTCGCAACTATCAATTCCATTGTAGGATCGGACTGGCGTTCATCCATTGAGTCCGCGAAAGACGAAATAAACTCTTCGCCTGCTGCATCAACATCTTGAAACGGGTCTGGCATCTCGATCGATCTCCTAAAAGAACACGAAGCGATTGAAGCACAATTGAAGCCTATATCGTTAGAGCTTTTCTCCTTTTAGTTATGAATTCGACAAAACCGAGCAAAACCAAGCATCTGAATAAAGAGAACTCTTAGAGGAGATATTCAGATGTTCAGCTCTTTCACGCTGTGGTGCGTGTTGGGGGTCAGCTTGCGGCTGGCCCTTTTTCTTTTCCTACGATGGAAGTGGGACGTGAGGCCGATAATACCCAACGGCCTGTCCTACTGCATTGTCCTGCTGGCCGTGATGCCTTCGTGGATGCAGCCAGTGCCTCTCCCGCTACCGATGTCTCTGGCACTCGGCTTCGTCCTCCCGGACCTCTTGCTGGCGAGATCATGACATGGACCTCCATCCCGGAGACCATGTGGTCATCAGGGCCTTCGACGACATCCCAGAACACCTCTTCCTCGTGGATGAGGTCTATGACGATTGCGTTGGTGGCTACTCTTTAACTGGCCCGCTCGAAGGTGAGTACGGCGAGCCAGACTTCGACATGATCTTGCGAAAGATCACTTCCCGCATTTTTAAACCGAAAGGAACCTGACAGATGTCAGCACAGATCCGCTATGCCTATCTGAAAGGTCAGACTTGGCTCTATCGCCGCAACTACCCAAAGGATGTTGCTGCCCTCCTGGGCCAGAAGGCCCTCAAACAATCCCTGAAGACCGGAGACCTCAAGCTTGCTCGGAAAAGGGCGGCAGAGGTCAACACCCAGTACGAGAAGACTGTCGAGGAGGCCCTCTCTGGCGCTCTCTTGCTGCCTTCCTCCTCTGGATGGTCCCGCCACTCGGAAGAGGCTCTCGCTCGTCTACGTGACAGTCTGCAGCACTCTGAGCAAGCCGGCTTCGTGAAGAAGATCGCAAAGGACACGACTGTGGAGAGTGCCTCTCGCCGTTATTTGCACCGACGTATCCGCGAACTCCGGCCCGGTGGCTTTAAGAGTGTTCGTTACTCCGTGGAGCTCTTTGCCTCCAACCACGGAGAGAAGAAGCTCTCGGAACTGATGAAGGAGGACGGGAAGGAGTTCCTGTCCCTCATCTCGAAGCTCAGTGCCAACATCGGGAAGTCCCAGACAACGCGGGGCCTCTCGCTCGATGCAGCAGTCACGTGGTCGATGGGTCGAAGAGATCACATCACGGGGCGCACCCAGAGACGTATCTGGGCACAGGTGAACCAGTGGCTCACGTGGTGTGTCTATGAGGACTTACTGGAGGCCAATCCCTTTGCGCATGTTCGCTTCGAAGCCAAGATCCGTCCTCAGCCCTATGCTGTGCCAACGGATGACGAGGTGAAGAAGCTCCTTGGTGCGAGAGAGCATATCATTGCTGATGTGATGAAGCTCTGTCTCTTCTCTGGGATGCGAGCGGGTGAAGCAGCAGGGCTCCTAGCGGAGGACATCGTGGACAAGGGCCCAGCAGGGCTCTTCTTCCATCTTCGTCCCAACCACCTGCGTCTTCTAAAGACCGAGGCGGCAGAACGGTGGGTTCCGGTGCATCCTGAGCTACTGGCATTGTTGAAAAATACACAAGGACCGCTCTTTCCGGACCTCACGGTGAACGACATCACCAAGCGCTTTGCTTTACTTCGGAAAAGGCTGAAGATCGAGAGACCTGGTCTGGTGTTCCACAGCGCCCGCAAGTGGTTCATAACTCAGTGCGAAAGAACTGGAGCTCCAGAGCACTTCACTGCCAGTATTGTAGGACACTCAGCGGCTCGTTCTGAGAACGGGATCACCTACTCGCTCTACTCAGCAGGCATCTCGGATCAGCAGAAGCGCGACTTAGTGGACAGGGTCGCTGCACCATGATCCCTGATATCGAAGCCTTCGAGGAACGCGCTGCCATTGCTGAGTACGATGGCGGGCTTACCAGAAAGCGCGCTGAGGATGTCGCGGCTCAGGGACAGGGCTTTCCAACACGGCAGGACTACTGGGCTTGGCTGGCAGAGTATGTGCTCAACGAGAGGCTACCACCGTGATCACATCTCCGTCCGGGCGAAAGCTCGGGCGGCGAGCTTCTTTGTTTTTTTGCGGAAGGCGGCTTAGCGGACGAAGCCGCCATTCGCAGCGACTGCGCCAACGGCAGCTTTCTGCGCATTGCGTCTGCAGCGAAAAGCACCATGGCGGGGTTCCTAACTTTCGGTACGTGTGCGATGGGATCGTGCCGGGAAGGCAAGAGCAGACGTTCTGAACGGCTGGAAACGAGCATATCGCCGCACGATCGCAAGGCAGCTCTGAGCCCCGACTGAGCCTTGGTGAAGCCCACAGATTCGGTTTTCAAGACCGGCTAGTGCTCCTCAGCTGAGGGGCGCAAAGATGTCGGCTAACTGCACAAGCACTCAATAATCTCGGCAGCAACGCTTGTCCGATCGCTATTGGAGCTCAGCGTTGCCCGAAACTGCAACGTCGGAGCTGAGCCTCCGGCGGGCTATAGTGTCCGCGTTATATAAATCATTCCCTATCGCCCTTACTTCTGCCTCTTCCTGGGAAAGACCTTGTTCCAGCCAGCGTTCGACGAGGCGTCGTTTCAAGGCTTCATTCCCCACGTTTAGCCAAACAGAGAAGTCCCAATGGGGTTTCAACTCGCGCCAAGCGGGTGCGTCAAACAACAAGTAGTTACCTTCGACAAGCACAGTATCACAGTCCGGCCCGACAGACCCCGTTCCGCCAATCGCGATATCCCGATCACGGTCAAAGGTCGGAAAGTAGACCTGTTCTTCGTTGGTCAACGCAGCAACCATTCGCAGGAACCCGTTGGCATCAAACGTCTCTGGTGCGCCTTTCCGTTCCAACAGTCCAAGCTCTGACAATACGCTGTTATCGAGGTGAAAGCCGTCCATCGGGACGACCTGGGTTGGACAACCGGCTTCGCACATCGCGCGAGCAAGGGCTTCGGAGATCGTTGATTTGCCGGAAGCAGGCGGACCGGCGATGGCAACAAGCCTTCGCCTTCCTTTGCGCGGCGCTGCCAGTGCGGGAGCCAGCAGCGCCTCGGCGATGTTATGAGGCGTATTCACGCCGCGTCCTGAGCGGGAGGTTCCTTGGCACCGGTCATAAAGGCCACAGCGTCCGACATGGTGTAGTCTTTCGGGTCAATCGTGCAAAGACGTTTACCCAGGCGATGGACGTGAATGCGATCTGCAACCTCGAAGACGTGAGGCATGTTGTGGCTGATCAGGATGATCGAGATTCCACGGGCTCGCACGTCCTTTATCAGTTCCAACACCCGGCGGCTTTCCTTGACACCGAGCGCGGCTGTCGGCTCGTCCATAATGATGAACTTCGAGGCGAAGGCTGCGGCGCGCGCGACAGCGACACCTTGGCGTTGTCCGCCGGAAAGAGTCTCGACCGGTTGCTTAATCGACTGCACGGTCATAAGCCCGAGTTCAGTCAGTTTCTCACGGGCGAAAGTCTCCATAGCTGGTTTGTCCAGCATCCGAAGCCAATCACCGAGAGGGCCTTTCTTACGGATCTCACGTCCGGTGAACATGTTGTCCGCGATGGACAGGGCCGGAGACAAAGCCAGGTTTTGGTAGACGATTTCGATCCCCATTTCACGTGCCTCGATAGGCGAGGTGAAGTGAACCGGTTTTCCGTCGATGAGAATTTCACCCTCATCAGGGACGGTTGCGCCGCAGATCGCTTTCACAATTGACGACTTACCGGCGCCGTTGTCTCCGATCACGGCCAGGATTTCGCCTTGGCGTAGTTCGAAGTCCGAGTGGTCGATTGCGGTCACGTGGCCATAGCGCTTCACGATTCCGCGGGCTTGTACGACTGGAGTAGACATTATGCCGATACCCTTCTGATCCATTGGTCGATTGCGACCGCGATGATGATGAGCCAACCGATAGCGAAGACCTGCCACAGCACGTCGACACCGGCCATGCGAAGACCCGATTGGAAGACGCCCACAATCAGGGCTCCGAAGAGCGCTCCCATGATCGAGCCACGTCCACCAAAGAGTGAGATGCCTCCGATAACTACGGCCGTGATCGACTGAAGATTGCCCTCATAGAATGACTGTGGCGAGATTGAACCGACACGACCGATGGATGCCCAACCAGCCAGCGCACAGACAAAACCTGCCAGCAAATAGACAGAGACCAGCGTGCGTTCGGTGCGGATACCAGCTAATTCGGCAGCTTCCATGTCGTCGCCGATGGCATAGACGTGGCGGCCCCATGCGGTCTTGTTCAGCATGTACCAAAGCACGACAAAGACGACGATCATCAGGATTACGCCAAATGTGATCCGTGCGCCGCCAAGATTGATGGCATTGCCGAAGAACTTCAGGAACGGCGCGTTTGCGTCGATATCCTGCGAACGGATCGACTGCGCACCAGAGAGCCAGAGGTTCAGAGCAAAGAATATCGACCAAGTGCCCAGAGTGGTGATGAAGGGCGGCAGCTTGATCTTGGTGATTAATAGGCCGTTCATCATGCCCGCCCCTGTGCCGCCGAGGAAACCGACCAGTATGGCAAGCGGGGCGGGAACGCCCATGGTAACTGCCAGGTTGCCCATGATGACGGACATCAGGACCATAATTGCAGCGACTGACAAATCGATGCCCGCTGTGATGATAATCATGCTCTGGGCGGCTGCCAGAATGCCGATGATCGAAACTTGCTGCATGATCAAAGACAGGTTAAAGGCTGAGAAAAAGCGTTCGCCGGCAATGATGCCAAAGGCCAGAAGGCTGATGAGAAGAACAATAACCGGAACCAGTGTCGGGTTATTGTGCAAGACGTGCTGAATGCGTTCCAAAAGCGTGTGGCTTTTCTTGAACTCGGCGACTTTACTGTCGCTACCATCCAGAACACGCTCAAACTCTTGCGAGGGTTGGGATGTGTTCGTCATGTCGGTATCCTCCGCCTTCAGCATGGCCAAGGCGTTCGACTGTGTCAAAGATTAGGTGGGGAGAGAGTTGAAGGGGGCGACACGCGCCCCCTCCGAGGGGAGAGAAGTTAGGCGATTAGCCCCAGCACTTCGCCAGACCTTCGGCCGAGGTCAGCGAGTCGATGCCGGCAACAGGCTGGTCGGTGATCAGCTCAACACCAGTGTTGAAGAAGTCGAGACCTGGGGTGTTCTCAGGCTTGGTGCCGTTGTTGGCCCAGTCGACAATCGCATCGATGCCTTTGGATGCCATCAGCAATGGGAACTGCATCGAGGTCGCGCCGATCACGCCTTCCGCGATATTCTGGACACCCGGGCAGCCACCATCGACCGATACGATCAGAACGTCGTCCTGACGACCAAAGGCTTTCAACGCTTCATATGCACCGGCAGCGGCAGGTTCGTTGATGGTGTAAACAAGGTTCACTCCTGGGTCGATCTGGAGAAGGTTCTCCATCGCGGTGCGGCCGCCTTCTTCATTGCCGTTGGTAACGTCGTTGCCGACAATACGCGCATCGTCTTCGTCACCGATGTCGGTTGGGTCTTTGATGTCGATGCCAAAGCCCTGCAGGAAGCCGTTGTTACGCAGGTAGTCAACCGAGATTTCCGATGGATTCAGGTCGAGCAGCGCGATTTTCGCATTCGCTGCGTCATCGCCCATTTTGGCTTTCGCCCACTCACCGATCAGAACGCCCGCTTTGAAGTTGTCAGTTGCGAAGGTCGCATCAGCCACATTTGCAGGCTCAAACGGAGTGTCGAGTGCGATGACCAGAGCGCCAGCTTCACGTGCTTGCGTGATAACAGGGGTCAGTGCGCGGCTGTCGGTTGGTGTGATCAGGATGCCCTGTGCGCCCGATGCGATGCAGCTTTCAACCGCGGCGATCTGGCTTTCAACGTCGCCGTCGATTTTACCAGCATAAGTCGAAAGGCTTACACCGTTCGCTTCGGCCCCTGCCAACGCACCTTCCTTCATTTTAACGAAGAACGGGTTGGTGTCGGTTTTGGTGATCAGGCAGGCGCTGATGTCAGCCGATGCTGCCGACGCGAATGCCGAGGCGGTCAGGGCCAGTGCGGATGCAGTTACGAGTTTTTTCATGATGTCCTCCCAGACAATTCAACAAGGCCCAAGTGGGGCCAATCCTCCAAGTGATCGCTGTGATCGACACTAGGCATAAACGCGATTCGAGGCAGCCGTCAATAAATAAATAAAGTTGATTTATTAATTCGAGATCCCTTATTTTCTTTTCCAGGGAGGACGTCTATGGTTCGGGCAATGGATGGAAGCAAAGTAAGAGAGATCACGGGAGGCGTGAATCAAAGTGGTGTTCGGGACCATAACGAACGCCTCATCCTCTCTATGCTTCAGCGCCATGGCCCGATGCCAGGAAGCGATGTTGCCCGGCAATCCGGACTGTCACCCCAGACGGTTTCGATCATTCTGAGGAAGCTGGAAAAGGACGGCATTCTCCGCCGCGGCGATCCGGTGCGGGGAAAGGTTGGCAAACCGTCGATCCCGATGGAGCTGAACCCGGATGGGGTCTTTTCGGTTGGGCTGAAAATCGGGCGCAGGAGCGCAGACCTGGTGCTGATGGATTTCTGCGGCGAAGTCCGCAACCAGCTTCACACGACATACGATTACGCGCTACCGGATGCCGTCTTCGGGTTCCTCGAAGCGGGGTTAGAGGAAATCAAATCGGGCTTGACCGCCGCCCAAAAAACACGCCTTTGCGGAATCGGCATCGGGACACCTTTTGAGCTTTGGAAGTGGCATGACCTCGAAGGAATTGCCGCAGAACGGTTTCGCTCGTGGAAAGATGTAGACTTTTCCAAGACTGTCGCTGCGTTCTCCAAGCTGCCAGTGTTTGTCGTCAACGATGCAACCGCCGCTTGCCATGCCGAACACCTCTACGGACGCGGTAAGGAATTCAGGGATTATGCCTACTTCTTCATTGGATCGTTCATCGGGGGTGGTGTCGCCCTGAACGGCACCGTGTTCGAAGGCAATCAGGGGAACGCAGGGGCACTGGGATCGATGCGGACGACTGGGCCCTTGGGTGAAAGCCAGCAACTTATCGACACCGCGTCGCTGCACCTTTTGGAGGCGCGGCTAGTTGAGGCCGGTGTTGATCCTTCAATCCTTTGGAACAAGCCCCAAGACTGGACCGGGATCGAACGGTACGTCGAGCCCTGGATCGGCGAAACCGCACAAGAATTGGCAAAGGCGTCGCTCTCTATATGTTCGGTGATCGACTTCGAAGCGGTTCTGATCGATGGCGCCATGCCAAAAGAAATTCGGGACGAGTTGGTGGCCCGCGTCGAGCGCTACATCGTCAACCAGGACAAACGCGGGCTCATCGCGCCCGAGATAGAGGCCGGTTCAGTTGGCGAAAATTCACGGGCCGTGGGCGCGGCAAGCAATCCGATCTTTCGACAGTTCCTGCTGAACACGAATGCAGGGTTATCCGCAGGTTAGGAGCGTTCGCTGGTGACGACCCCGGCAACCTGGATCAGAAAGCGGACGCAGGCGGGCGGGAACGAAAGGAAACGTGATTGGGCGAAAATGGCCAGTTCCCGCCAGCCGCGCAAAGGTCAGAAAAGTCCCGCAGACTGTGAGTTTGGCCGCCCACCGATTTCACAAACGCAGCGAATGGCAGGTTCGACGGGCCGCACCGCAGCGATCAGAGCCCTCGGCTGACGGCAGGTTTGGGCCGCTCTTCGCCGCTAAATGGCAGCAATGCGCGGTTCGCTCCCGTTCAAGCGTAGTACAGAATCCGTCACATTGGGCTCATTCCGGTCATTCGCTGCCAGAATCACTTCGTTAGCACTTCTTTCCTACGCTCCAACACCACACTAAGGAGTCTAACCATGTTGAAAGAACAAGATGAACTCATGAACATCCTTCTCTAATACGTTCTAAGCTACGGGATTACGGATAGAGCTTCTTCCTTCTTCCCCTATCTCCCATTACTGGTACCTATTAGGATACCCACGTACGAAGGGACCCATAGACAGCGCCTCAGAGAGAGGCCTTCGGAGAGCCCCCAGAGATGGTCACAGAGAGCTCCAGGGAGGCCTCCTAAGGTATGGCTGGGATGTCTGAGTGCCCCTATCGCGAGCTCCCTAGAACAGCCTGTAACCAGCCTGAGAAATGCCCCCGAAAGTGCCCCAGTTTGCTAGGTGCTTGGGTAAAGCCGAAGAATGCTATCGAGAAGCAAGGTATCCTACCACCCCAGCCATCTTCCTTTCTTGAGTGTTTGCTAGGTGCGGTCAGGCCGTAGAGACCCAGAATGCCCCCGAAAATGCCCCTGTTCGGGTGTGGCGGGTATCCCCACCAGAACACCCAGCGCGCCTCACTCACGAGGTAGCAAGGCGTGATCCACTCCGTAGGCCGCTCTGATCCAATCGTCGTGCTTGTTGTCCCGGCGATCCCCCCGCGTGAGGTGGTGTGGGTTGATGCAGGTGCGGTTATGGCACCGATGGCGCACCACGATACTCCACGGTAACGCCACGCCTTCCGCGACACAGTAAATGAACCGATAGGCCTCCAGCTGCACCCCTCGGAACCGTGCTTTGCGCGGCTCCTGAGTGGGTGTGGCGAGCGGCCAATAATCGCTGCTTTTTTCGCCTCATAAGTTACTGTTTTTGAATATCTTTTACAGGCGACCCTTTAGGTGCTCTCTAAAAAGGGTCTGCCACCTGTGAATTTCGAACCATTTTTCGGTTCGGAGCAGCTCCATTCTTCAAGTCCACTCAATCAAAAAACTGCACGGCCTGCATGCACTCCGCATGTGGGTTAGCGAGCTATTATAAGAAAGACATTTAATGCAAAATCATAACATTCAGATCAATGATCGACGGGCCAATGCCGCCATTAACGAAGAAGACGTCCACAGGCTCGCCCGAGCAATGTCGGGCTGGTACGTTCGGATGGATGGCAAGTACTACGACGCCAGTGATCCCAAGAACAAGTATTCTCGGGACGATGTGCAGGCAGCATCGACCTTCCGCTTCCAGGAAGACTTTCCAGAGATCCCACTTTCGGACGAACTCCTTCGAGAGGTCTTCGAGACTGCGCTGACGAAGAAGACCTTCGACCGATCGCTCGCAGTCCCTACTTGGAATGGAAAGGTCCAGTGCCTTCCAGGACAACAGGATCGGTTCAGCTGGAAGCACGGTATGGTGACCATCAACACCTGGACCGAGCCAGCCTACCGGAGCGTTGAAGTTGCTGAGGGTTCCCTCGGGACGATCGGTGACTTCCTCGACTTCATCTTCGACACCGAGCGAGAAAAGGATATCTTCCTGAACTGGCTTGCATGGTGCCTTCAGAATGAGGATCAGAAGCCAACGTGGGGTCCGTTGCTTTACTCGAAAAGCAAAGGTACCGGCAAAAGTACACTGTGCGACATCGCTCGAGCGCTGTTCGGCAAGGGCAACTCCATCCGCCAGAACAACGTCGATAAGCTGACCGGGCAATTCAACCTTCAGGTCTTGCTGTCGAAGTTGGTGATCTCGGAAGAGCTCGACATCCGACCCGGCACTAAGGCAGCAAACGCGCTGAAGACCTTCATGACCGAGACCGATGCGAGTGCCGAGGCTAAGGGACGCGAACTGCAACGGATCGAGCAGTGCTTCGCTGCTATTTTCACCTCCAACCACTTGCCGCTCTGGATCGAAGAAAACGACCGTCGGTATTGGGTTGTTGGGATCGAACATGACGGGCGTGCGGGTGGCGCGAGGGCGGCAGAGTTCGGAGAGCTCGTAGGAAACCTCTACGCCTACCTGGGGCACGATGCCCATCTTGCAGAGGCCTACGCCTATCTGATGCAGCGAGAGCTCCCAGTGGGCTTCTCAGGGAAGGCGTTCAATGTTGCTGAGTTGATGACCCCGGCCATGGAGTTGATCTTCGGCAATGGCGCTCGCACCTCCAACGAGATCCTTCAGGAGTATCTGGACGAGAAGGGACTGAACTGGATCCTTCAGACGCAGCTGAGTGAGTATATCACCGGCGAGTTGCGCGGGAACGTGAATGCGCTCCGGTACCCAATGACTGAGTTGGGCTGGAAGAAAGCTGAAGTGAAGTTCGGTGGTCGAGACTACCGCCGATCTGTCTGGGTGCGTCCAGGGTTCACCGCTGCTGGTGGGAGGTTGATCCATCCCGATGGTAAGAGTGAGCTTCTTATCGACGACGGTGAACGGATCCAAGATCAGATTACGGGTCGCAACCAAGTCTTCGAAGACACCATCTCGGAGGAGGACATTTACTGATGTATCGAGAAAAGAACGAAGCCTGGATGCAGGACGTGCTTGATAACCACTACGAGGAGGCCCTTGCGAGGGCCAACTCACTCCTTGCCGAGGTGGAACAGGATCCAATAACAGGATGTCTCCCCACACCCACTCAGGAGCCGCGCAAAGCACGGTTCCGAGGGGTGCAGCTGGAGGCCTATCGGTTCATTTACTGTGTCGCGGAAGGCGTGGCGTTACCGTGGAGTATCGTGGTGCGCCATCGGTGCCATAACCGCACCTGCATCAACCCACACCACCTCACGCGGGGGGATCGCCGGGACAACAAGCACGACGATTGGATCAGAGCGGCCTACGGAGTGGATCACGCCTTGCTACCTCGTGAGTGAGGCGCGCTGGGTGTTCTGGTGGGGATACCCGCCACACCCGAACAGGGGCATTTTCGGGGGCATTCTGGGTCTCTACGGCCTGACCGCACCTAGCAAACACTCAAGAAAGGAAGATGGCTGTGCATACAGTCTTGAGCTAACTAGTCTCGGCAGAAATTCCCTGCTTTCTGGGAATTCAGCAGGGATTTCTATAAAATGTGCGCTTAATTCTCACATTAGGCGTCATTTCCAAGAACAAATTCAGACATTTAGAAATTAAATTCCCTATTCACCCTAGTAGGGAAATCAGATGTATTTACAGGGAAGACCAAGCTTCTTTTGGCAGAATGCAATTGAAGGAAGTTAGCTTTAGTTAAGTTGACTTTGATTTTGCTTTCGCGCCTTATTTGGGCAATTGATCAGGTATGCGGCCGACGATGCCCGTAAATCAATGAAAGGGCTGAACTCCCAAACGCTTCTGAAGTGCCTTTCGGCAAGATTGAGCAATAGAAATGGTGGTTATCAGAATGAGCAGAAAAGATGCCGAGGGCGAGGATTGTTTGATCGCCGCTGAACAGATTCAACGAAAGCTCATGGCGATCAAGAGGAAGGTAGAAAGAGAGCAAGACGCTACAGTTGGCCCCAACAATCCATTACCAGTCGACGTCTTTTTGGACGCAATGGTCAAGCGAGTGAACGCACCTCGCATTATCTTTCAACCAAAACGTCTGAATGATTTACTTTGGACCGAAAGCCTCCCTGCATATGTTTACGCCTGCATTGAAAGAGCTTTCGTCAAAGCCGGCCTTCTTCCCGGTGGGAAACGAGCAGGTCACAAGGCTGAGTTACAGAAACTGAAAAGATGGGTGCAGCGCCAAAAGAAAAACCCTGATCGAAAGGTTCCGAACCACTTCGTGGAGAACACAGTGCGTTTATTTGCTCCCGGCATCTTAAAAGATCGACGTTCTGAGCGCTTGTCTTTGCTTTGGAAAATAAGAGAGAGAGCGCCAACAAAACTGACTGACTTGAACCAACTCGATGCTTGGATTGATGAAGATCTTTCGAGTAGCCACCTCAGTTCCAAAGGTCGATCAAAGAACCAGCAGAAGATCGCCTTTGCGAACGAAATAGCAAAACTTTGGCAAAGGCTGACAGGGCAACCCGCGGCCAAAGGCCCAAATACCAATTTTGGCAGGTTTGTAGTGGCCTGTTGGGAAAGTGGTTTTGTAGAGATGGAAGTAAACTCGAACTTCAAGAGAACTCTTCGCGACCACGTCGAGCCATAGGATCACCGTTTTTCTCAGAGCACGAATTTGTCACATATTGAGAAGCCTCAATAAAAAACGTGATCGAATCCGGCATTTCGGGACTCTCCTTTGTAGACCCGTAAGCAGCTAAGTCTTGATTCATAACCATTTAGGACTTGGATCGTGACTTCGAAAACCTCGCAAAACAAGACGCCAAAAGGCATACCTCGCAACCTAAGCACTCGGTTACCGGCACCGGAGAAGCTCGAGCTTGTCGAGACAGATAAGCTAAGTCCCAATCCTCGCAACGCGCGCACCCATTCAAAAAAACAGATCAATCAAATCGCAGAAAGCATTCGGGCGTTTGGGTTTACCAATCCAATTCTGATCGATGATGATTGTGTTGTCATCGCCGGGCATGGCCGTTTGCAGGCTGCAAAGAAATTAGAACTTACTCGTGTTCCCGTGATGCGTCTCAGCCATTTGAGTGATGCTGAAAGGCGTGCTTACGTCCTTGCAGACAACAAGATTGCTCTCAACGCTGGTTGGGATAGCGAACTTCTCTCAATCGAGCTCGGCGATCTGGCCGACTTGTTACCAGCGATAGACATCGATCTAGAGATCACCGGCTTTGCCACCGGCGAGATCGACATTCTGTTGTCCGACCACGAGGCCCCTACCCCATCTCAGACCGAAGAAGACAAATTGCCCGAGCCTGCCTCGGTATTGGTCTCTAAACCCGGAGACATATGGCAACTTGGCGAGCACCAAGTTCTATGTGGGGATGCTCGCGACGCAGAAGCAATTTCTGAGTTTTTTGCCGGGCGAAGCGCGAGCTTGGTCATCACGGACCCGCCATACAACGTTCGGATCCAAGGGCACGTTGGTGGAAGGGGCAAAACCAAACACGAAGAGTTCGCTTTTGCATCTGGAGAGATGTCAGATCATGAATTCACAGAGTTTTTGAGCAAGAGCCTTTCTGCCATGCTGCTCCAAGTGGATGACGGTACACTGCTTTACGTATTCATGGACTGGCGCCACATCGAGACTTTGCTTTCAGTCGGCCGAGATCTAGGCCTAAGTCTCAAAAATATCTGCATCTGGAACAAAACCACTCCAGGACAAGGATCATTCTATCGTTCAGCACATGAACTCGTTGCAGTGTTTGCAAAATCAGGAAATGCATGCACCAACAACGTGCAGCTTGGGCGGTACGGTCGTAACCGAAGCAATGTTTGGACCTATCCTGGAGTAAACACGTTCCAAACCGCGGAAGGTGACGATCTTGCGCTACATCCAACGGTTAAGCCCGTCGCAATGATTGCCGAAGCCATCAAGGATGCATCACCCAGAGGGGCTGTCGTATTTGATCCCTTTCTCGGTTCGGGAACGACCTTACTGGCAGCAGACAAGGTAGGCCGTCGATGTTACGGCGTTGAATATGAACCAGAATATATCGATACAGCAATCAGGCGGTGGCAGCTTTTAACAGGCAAAGACGCAATTCTACGCCGTCGTTTGGAAGAGGCTTGCGATCTTTATGCCGCCGAAGAACTGACCTTCGATGAGGTGTCCAGTCGAGCGCCAACTACCGTTGGACAAAACCCATGAGCGAGGACATTCCAGAAAATGAACACTCTGAGCCACAAGATTACAAGGTAGGCTATGGTCGGCCGCCGAAAGCGACACAGTTCAAACCTGGGCAGAGCGGCAATCCAAATGGGCGGAAAGCAAAACACAAAAGCGTTCAAGAACAAATGCGCATGGTGCTTTCCAAGAAAGTTGAAATCTCGGAAGGCGGGAAAACAAAGCGCCTTACCCTTCAAGAGGTCATGCTACGCAACATTGCAAACAAGGCCGCCAAAGGCGACCTCAGAGCCGCAAATTTTGTGCTGGGGCTGCTAAACTCCGACGCAGCTTCAGAAAGCGACACAATCGACCAGAACAAACTCTCAAACGAAGACTTGGCGTTGTTTGAGCAAATGATGGCTGAGTTGAGCCCACCTTTAGATTTGCCAGCACCAAACGAAGGTATTGAACATCCGATCGAAACCTTGAGCGCTGACTTGAACGAGCAAAAGGAAAACCCCAATGACGCATAAGCCGACTTTGAGCGTTGAAATGCAGGACATGATCCGCAAGCACCCTGAGCTGCTTTTGAAACTGAAACTTCGCACACAACTAAAGTGGTTCATCGCAAAGTGCTTTGGCACGCTCAATCCTGGTAGCGATTATCTTCCCAACTGGCACATAGAGGCAATAGCCTGGAAGCTGGAGCAAGTCAGGTTAGGCCATATTAAGCGCCTCATCATCACAATGCCACCGAGGTCAGCAAAGTCGATATCAGCGTCCGTGGCTTTTCCAGCCTACATACATGGACATGATCCGTCTAAGGAGATCATCACAGTCTCCTACGCGCAAAGCCTCGCGTCAAAGCTCCACAACGATTACCGAACAATCTTAACATCGGAATGGTTCAAGGAATTGTTCCCAGATGCGCGGATAGATCCAAAGAAAGAAACTGAGCAGGAAGTACGACTAACACGACGAGGAGTGCGCTTGGCAACGTCTGTAGGCGGCGTGCTCACAGGGCGTGGTGCAGACATAATTATCATCGATGACCCTTTGAAGGCGGACGATGCTCATTCGGAGGCACTGAGGAACAAGGTCAACGAATGGTATAGTTCCGCCTTAGTGTCTCGCATCAATCACAAGACCACCGGGGCAATTGTGATTGTCACTCAGCGCTTGCATGTAGATGACCTCGTTGGGCACGTTACTGAGTTTGATGACAGCTGGACAGTTTTGAATCTACCAGCCATCGCACAAGAAGATCAGCAGATCTCGGTGGGACCAAAGAAGTATCATAAACGCAGCAAAGGTACGCTCTTACATCCCGCCCGTGAAACACAGTCTGTCTTAGACGAACTCAAGCTCAATATTGGCTCCGCCGCATTTGAAGCTCAGTATCAGCAATCGCCCGTTCCACCGGGCGGCCATTTGTTCAAACGAGAATGGCTCAAGTACTATCCGTTTCTGCCAGAAATCACCGACGACGACACCGTTTTCCAAAGCTGGGACACTGCTTCCAAAACCGGACTTCAGAACGATTGGTCAGTTGGTACAACATGGCTGTATAAAAATGGACACTACTATTTAATGGATGTCGTTCGTGACAAGCTGAACTACCCTGACCTAAAAGCTCGCATGATAGCCGCTGTAGAAAAGCACAAACCGTGGCTTATTCTAATCGAAGATACAGGCGTTGGAACAGGCCTGATTGAGGACCTGCGTTCACAAGGTTTTGACGTCATTGACATCTCAGCGACCCAAGCCAAAGAAGCCCGGGCCAACATTCAAACTCCTAAGTTTGAGTCAGGGCGTGTTTGGCTTCCTGAAAAGGCACCTTGGTTGTCAGAGTTAGAGACTGAGCTTCTTGCATTTCCTGCTGGCCGGCACGACGATCAAGTGGACTCAATCGTGCAAGCGCTTGCCTACGATGGCGTCGAAAAGGGCACCGTTACCTACATTAACATAAATCGGCCGAACCGTGATTGGAGGGACCCGTGGTCGTATGGCCGCTGGTATTGAGGCACTCCACTTTGTTCGCCAGTTCGTTTAAACACTGTCCATTTGCAGAAATTGGGAACTTATGAAATCTACAAATTCAAATGCTGAACCTGTTCAAATTTCCCAAAGTTTGTTCTGCTGCCAACAATCGAACATCCGAAGAAGAGGCAAGACGCATTGGAGAAGGAACCAGACTTCAGTGCAATACCACTCGTCAATGGTCTCCTAGGCAACGCTGACGGTTGCGATTGTTATCGTCCATTTACTCAGTTGCCCCAATACCGGCGGTCGCCAAACTAAACTAGGTCCGTATTGGTGCGTACTTGCGCAACATAGAGGAACAATAAACGAAGGTTACTTGAAGAACACGGAAGCAGCCAAAAGCGCACATCAATAACCCGGATGTCTCAGCATTCTAGGTCTCAATGCTAACGGTGGTCTTTTTCACTTGAAAAACGCACCATTCTACGAGGCGAGAGGAGTGTCCCTCCAACCTCCGCCACAAGAGGCTAATTCCTGAATTACAACTTCTGGTGTGGACTTGCAGAGTATGTTCAAGCACTTCAATCCACTATTGAGCTGAAGGTGCAGTTTTAAGATATTTGCACTGCGAAATGCGACGCAAGAATTTGAAATTTGACTGCTTAACCGACCCCTAAAAAGCTGCGACCGTCAAACCCCATAAAACTAGTGAAACGCCCATTGGCTTAGTAAGCCATCGTCCAATACTCTCGAGTTTCTCGAGAGTCATCATGAGCGTTGCGCCTCCCATCCACAGTAGGTCCATTGTTCCGCCGACAAAACCAATAACCATCAATCCCCAACAGCACGCGACGCAATACGCGCCGTGATGAAGCCCCATTTGTAGACCACCGCTGAATCCCGGCCGCCAGTGGGCTATGAATTGTACTATTGGCGAACGACAATGCTTGAGGCAACTTTGTTTCAATGCCGTGAACTGATAGAGTCCAGCGGCAATCAATAGACCAGATGACAGAGCTGTAGAAACAGAAGCGCCCATCGCGTTTAGCAGTCCAATTTCAGCCAATGTGTTCTGTGCAAAAGCGATGATCGCCGCAAACCCAACCCAAACTGCAAAAAAACCAAGCACGACACCCAGTGATCCCGAACGGGACCCATCTGCCGAAGTGATAAGATCCTCGTAAGCTCTCATCGTCGGAACAAAGGTTGGCCCCATCATCGCAGCCATCATTATCGACCACATAAGAAACAAGCTCACAAATTTTGAAGGCATCATCATCGGGCTAGTTGCCATAGAGAACATGACCCACCATGCCCAAAGCACAATGCCGAAGAAAGCCAGCCAGAAGAGTGAACGTAAGTTGAGAACCATGGCGCTTTATGAACCGTCCGCAGCGGTGATTTGCGCGCGACCCGGCCTCATTGCGCGAGCATTTGTAATCCATGCGTGGAACCACAGAGCAGCCAAGAGAGCGCTTAACAGTGCATTCCAACTAGCCATGGAAAGAGTCAAAAACTGCCACACGACTTCATCACACATGACAAGATTGCTTGGTTCGTTGGACGCCCCTGGTAGGAGGTCTGCGATAGCCATGCTCGAAAGATCCACGCCCGACCCTGTGCAAGAACTTGGGCCTTCCCACCAGCCATTTTCAACGCCCGTATGAAAAACGCCAATTGCTGACGTAGTCGCAGTAGAAGCTACGCCAACAGGAACAGATATTACTAGAGGTGCCCCAGCCAAAAGAGCCAACCCTGCTACGATCGCTATCACGTGCGGATAACGCTGCCAGATACACATCGTGCAAGGGGAATAGTCGAGCGCTTGAAAAATGAACGCTCCTCCGAGCAGGAGAGCCGAGCCAAATGCGGCAGTCAGAGCCATGTTCCGAGGGTTGTCAAAAAAAGACATAGGAGGTTCCTTCCAACGTTAGAGCCAGGGCTTAGTCTAGTTTCTGAGTGACTGCCATGTCGGAAAATGTAGTTTTTTGTAACAGTTTCGCAGCAACAAAAATATTCATGATAAGGAATAATACTAACTGTCGCAATCAGTTAGGCTTTGGTCTCAAGTGTACAACATGCCTCGGTCGAGAATCATACGCCCAAGCAGCGGTATTCAAAGCATGACCAATCCCTGATACAAGTCAGAGACATCCGGGTTGGTAGATTGAAAGCTTACTTCTCACTTCACATGTCTGGGTTTCGGTTTCTTCGAAACGTCTTGCTGGTAAGTATCGCAGGACTGATTCCTCCGCTGGCGCTCTTCGTTGTCTTATCACCAGGCCTATCGACCGCATTGGGCCAGGGTGGGCCGGCTCTGCTGAGGTTCTTGCGTCAAGTTCTGACCAATGGCCTCCCGGTTGTGTTCGTGATCAACTACGTCAGTCTTTTTTTATACGCACTATCCATAAATCAGATGCGGGGGCGTGACCTTATTGTGTTTGCCGCAACAGACGTTGTTGCTAGGCTTGCCCTGTTTTTCGGTCTGCATACTTTGGTCTATGTTTTGTCCGCGGACTGGTACGATTCTTTTGGTGGCGACAGACTGATCGCGATTTCAGTCGTGGCACCAACCTTGGCTCGGTCTGCTTATTTCGAGAATGTTTCTGGGGTCTATTTCTATGCAACCTTCGTCAGTGCGATGCCACTGTACGTGACAGCAATCAGACAGTCGAATGTGCTTCGAAAGGCGGTTGAACCCCTACCTTTTGTTGTGGGCCCGTTTTTCCTCGCTGCTGCCATTTTCGTTGCAACAGCATTTTTGATCACCATCCTCGCGGAGGCGATACTTCGTATTCAGGGCTGATTGGGCTAGTTCGTCAGAATAAGGTTGGAAATCGACGCCACGATCTTGCCTTCCGTATCGTCGCTGTCGGCCGAAACCGCAAGCCCGACCAAGGTACCCGGAGAGCCTCCAAACGCTGCTCGATAATCCGCAACCAGATCAACTGTCTCCTGATGCGCGCCAGCGCCGCTTCCCCGTAGAACCTTTGTGCGCAATTGGCTGGAATACGGGCTAAGCAAGATTGCCCCGCGATTGTGTTGGCCACCCCAAACATAGATCAAAGCCCGCGCAGACCCTTCTCGCAGTATGCGACGCGCACTGCCACCTGCCAGCGCTTCGGCGCGATCCGGATCTACAAAGACGAAATAGACCGCCAGATTCCGATCGTCGCCGCCTTTGAACGTAAGGTCAGTCGGGGTAACACCTTCCTGCACACGCCACGCCCAACTCGCCGCCTGTGCAGACCGTTGAGACCGATCTAATGGGCGCCAAAGCAAAGAGACCGTGCCATCAGAGACCACATCCAATTGCCCTCCGCGCTGGAAGTAGTCATTTGAAAAAAGACGTAAAAACCCTTGCTCTTTCCAACTCCCATCAAAGGGAACAATTTCAGCGGCCGCCCCAAGTGAAGGTAGGGCGGCGATTAGCGCGGCAAAAGCTAAGTTTGTCATCTAAAACGTTCCCTAGTAATATTCATCATAACAACTGAATCTTTGAGCAATCATGGCAGCAAGAAGTCGTGCTAGCATCAGTGCCCGACAGCTGCCTGTATCATGATTTGTCGCCCGCCAGATCGCTGAGGATCGGACAGTTCGGGCGGGCGTCGCCATGACAGGATTTGACCAGATGCGAAAGCGTCTCTCGCATTGTTTGAAGCTGCGCGATCTTTTCATCAATGGCGGTCAGGTGTTCCTCGGCGACCGCCTTGACCTGCGCGCTTTCTCGGTTCTCGTCTTCATAGAGTCCGAGAAGATTGCGGCAATCCTCAATCGAGAACCCGAGCGCCCGCGCGCGGCCAAGAAAGGCAAGCTTATGCAGATCGGTTTCCCGAAAGGCCCGATAGCCGTTGCCGCTGCGTTGCGGGCGCACCAGCCCGATATCCTCGTAATAGCGGATAGTCTTTGGTGGTATGCCGGAACGTTCCGCAACTTCTCCGATGTTCATGACGTGAATCCCCCTACTCCGCCGGCTGTGATCGGGCGGTTGTGACTGCCGGTTCGATCGGTCGCTTCTCGTTCATGGCAGGTTTGATGCCGCGCAAACGCAGCGCGTTGGTCAAGACGGATACTGATGAAAGCGCCATCGCCCCTGCCGCAAGAACCGGTGACAGAAGCAGGCCAAACACCGGGTAGAGCACACCAGCGGCTACCGGAATCAAGGCGACGTTATACCCGAAAGCCCAAACGAGGTTCTGCCGGATGTTCTCCATCGTCCGCCTGGACACCTCGACCGCATTCACGACGCCGCGCAGGTCGCCTGACATCAGAACCACATCAGCGGACTCAATGGCCACATCCGTCCCGGTCCCGATGGCGATGCCCACATCAGCATGCGCCAGCGCCGGTGCGTCGTTGATCCCGTCCCCGACAAACGCAACCCTTTGCCCCCCTGCCCTCAATTCATCCAAGGCAGCGACTTTGCCGTCCGGCAACACACCGGCGATCACATGGTCGATCCCGGTCTCGCGCGCGATGGCCTCCGCGGTCTCCTGCTTGTCCCCGGTGATCATCGCGACCTTGAAACCGCGATCATGCAAGGCAGAGACTGCCGCGCGGCTGGCGGATTTCACCGGGTCGGCGACGGCAATTAGGGCGGCAAGTTTGCCGTCAACCGCGGCGTAGAGCGCGGTGCGACCGCGATTGGCAAGGTCTTTTTCCATCTCAATGAGAGCCCCGATATCAACATTCTCGCGGGTCATGTAACGATCCGCGCCGACCATCACTTCCTGCTCTTCCACCATGGCCGCAACGCCATAGCCCGTCACAGATCGAAACCCGGAGGCGGGCGGGACTGCGATGCCCTCGCTCCGAGCGCCACGGACAATTGCTTCTGCAATTGGGTGCTCGGATTGATCTTCCACCGCTGCAATCAACGCAAGAACGGTTGCACGGTCGAAGCCTTCGGCCATCACGACATCGGTTAAGGTCGGCTTTCCTTCTGTAACCGTGCCGGTTTTGTCGAGTGCCACAACATCGACGTTAGATAGCTCCTGCAGCGCATCCCCTTTGCGAAAGAGCACCCCCATCTCGGCGGCACGGCCCGTTCCGACCATGATCGAGGTGGGCGTCGCCAGCCCCATAGCGCAGGGGCATGCAATGATCAGTACAGATACCCCTGCCACCAACGCGAAGGTCAAAGCGGGATCCGGACCAACGATGAGCCAGACAGCAACAGTAAGTGCGGCAAGAAACATGACTGCGGGCACAAACCAAAGCGTCACGCGGTCCACCAGGCCCTGGATCGGCAGCTTAGCACCCTGCGCCTCTTCAACCATGCGGATGATTTGGGCCAGTGTCGTGTCAGATCCCACACGTCCAGCTTTGAAGGTCAGGCTGCCGGTGCCATTGACCGTGCCACCGGTCACGACCGCGCCGGCGGCTTTTGAGACCGGCACGGGTTCTCCGGTGATCATGCTTTCGTCAACATTGCTGCTGCCATCGATCACGTCGCCGTCGACCGGGATCCGTTCGCCCGGGCGCACTAGAATGGTATCTCCGACCGCAAGAGCATCAACGTCTACCTCGACAGTCACACCATCCTTCAATACGTTCGCAGTTCTCACCTGAAGCCCAAGCAATGCCTGAATCGCCGCGCCGGTGCGCCCCTTGGCGCGTGCCTCAAGCCAGCGACCTATCAAGATCAGAACAACAATGACCGCTGCAGCCTCAAAATAGACCGCGCGCACGCCATCTGGCAGGAGGCCCGGCATAAACGTAGCGACCACAGAGTAACTCCACGCTGCCCCCGTTCCAACTGCCACGAGGCTGTTCATGTCGGGTGCGCCGCGCAGCAGCGCCGAGATGCCTTTCGTGAAGAAGTGCCGCCCCGGGGCAAACAGTACGAAGGACGCAAGAACAAACTGGATGATCCAGGACGCCTGTGTTCCGATGCTGTTTTCCACTGCCATATGAAAGGCCGGGATGAGATGCGATCCCATTTCGAGCACAAAAACCGGCAGGGTCATGACAGCTGCTACGATGACGTTGCGACGCAGCGCCTCGGATTCCTCTGCCTTGCGCTCTGCGCGCGACTGACTGGTATTTTCCTCAGAGACTTCGGCCGGATAGCCGATCGCTGCACTTGCTGCCATCAGGTCCGCAGGCGTCGCTGCACCTTCAAGATATTCAACCACCGCGGTTTCAGCCGCGAGGTTCACGGTGACAAAAAAAACTCCCGGAACATCTGCAAGCGCCTTGTCGACCCTTCCAACACAGGACGCACAAGACATTGACGCAATGCTCAGGGTGATCCGCGCTTTTCGCGCTGGGTACCCCAATTCTTCGAGCGCCTGAGCTGCGTCCTGTAAGCGAACAGGTTCATTAACAGATATATGAGCCGACTCGGATGCGAGGTTGACCGAGACGCCACTAACTCCATCCAGCGCTGCCAAAGTCTTTTCCACACGACCGACGCAAGACGCACAGGACATACCTTCGATTTTCAAAGTCTTTTGCATGGTATGCGGCATAACGGTTTTCCTTTTGCGATTTCCTGGATGATATAGGGCTTCCAGTCACTGGAAGCTCAAGAGGCAATACAAAAAATAATTAACCAATGATCAGTCGAGACAGGCTAATGGTCAAAACGGACACGCCCGCACATAGATAAAGTACGCCTGTCGAAATCGACATCTTGTCGCTATTACCCAAATGTATCAGAGTCCGCGCGAATACACCCGAGACCGCAATTCCGGAATTGAAAACAGCTGTACCTACACCCATCGCCAACGTGGCAATAGCGCCCTGCCAGAACACATCGAGCTGACCTGCTATCACCAAAAGAAACAACGCTCCAGTGCAGGGCCGGACAGCAATGCTAGCGGTCAACAACAATGAGTCGCGCAAAGACGTTAAGGCATCGATTTCTGCCAGATTCGGGCCGTGTTTGTGGTTGCAATGCACTCCAAGTGAAAGCGCCGTTTTGCGGTATTGACTTACTATTTTTGTGCCACGCGCTAAAAGGACTCCGCCGAAGGCTGCAAACAGGACAAAGCTAATCGGGCTCAGCCAATCCTCCGTTATTTGGACAGCATCGCTGCCACCCATCCAACGCAGGGCAACTACAATCAAACCGATCAAAAGGATTGCGGAAATCGCCTGCGCTATCGCTGTAAAAAAACACAGGAAGACCATCCGCAGCATCCCTGCTCTCGATGCCACAGCACTTGCCCCTAGAACAATTTTTCCATGTCCTGGCCCAGCTGCATGAACCAAACCATAAAGGAATGTAGCCGCACACAATGTAAGTACAGCAAAGGAGTCACCACTTTGGACCGCGCGCAAACTTGACGCCATCGCGTTTTGAAACCCGCGTTGATTGTCTGATGTCCAGGCAAGTATGGACGGCCATTGATTATAAAGACCCCAAGCCAATGCCAAGAAAACTGCTAGTATGACTGTCGGTCTCAGAAACATGACACAACCATCCGGTCGGCAAGCGTAGCCCCGATATTGCTGTCTTCTGGAGTTTCCTCACGTCCTAGCTTTTGCAGTTCTTGCAACACTTCATCGGATTGCGCCGAAGTATCGTACGGCGTCACCTGATACGAACAATGATCTGCGGCGCGACCAAAATCCGGGATATCGGATAGGCTGAACGCAAAGAAATAGGTACGTTCGTAGAATCCAATGTTAAATTTTTGCCCACGCAAACCCACGGGGACTTTCAAGTCACGCAGAAAAGTAATCTCCAAACGGTCGCCTATCATCCGCGCTGTTAAATTCCGCGGGTCTTGTAACGCAACGGGAGAGCCGTCCAAGCTGATGTGGACTGAGCCATCAAAATCGGGAGGAAAGCTGCTGAGAGTTGCTTCCACTAACTCGCGCTCCGAATCACTAAGTTCTAAGCTTGGAGCCAGGGACACATTCATCTCGGACAACATATAGAGCGTTTCAAAAGCGTCATACCGCCAGGTAACGCGGATTGCTGTGAACTGTTTGGCTTCCGAAACAACGAAATCGAAGCCACCATCAACGAATACATGCGGGTGGGCTCGCACCGTATAAGAGCCTGCTAGTATCGTTGCTGCCGCTAAAAAAGAACGAAATAAAGACTTCTTTCGCACTTGCACGCTGATCGACATTTTCATGTCGACCGTATAGGAGCATTCTGCAGCATGCGTAAATCCACCGAAATGTCATAAATTGTAACCAATGGCCGACTATTGCGACTTCGTCAGAGCCGCAATCTTTTGAACTCTCTGGGTTGACCTTCCACCATGTGGAATCTGTAGATTTCCCTGAGCTAAAGGAGATTCCCTGAATGAAATTGCATATCCCCGACATGAGCTGTGGCCATTGCGTTGCGACCATCGAAAAGGCGGTGAAGGCGAGTGACCCTTCGGCAATTCTAAGGCCAGACCTGGCCTCGCATACCGCGGAGATCGAGACTTCGATCTCTACTGTCGCCGTCATTGAGGTTTTGGAAGGCGCAGGCTATCCGTCAACTGCAGTTTGAATGAAGGGAAACGCGTGCATAGTTCCATGAGTCCAAAGATCGTCATTCTAATTGCTGGAGCTCTGGCCCTCACAGGATGCGCAACAACGCCACCTCTCGATGCTGATGGCGCTTATAGGGAGCTACCAGAGCCGCTTCTGGCCTTGGCGGCGCCCTACCAAAATCTCAGTAAGGTGCGACTGGATCAGATCGACAATTGTTTCTGGTATCTGCATGATGGCGCGGTTGAGCAAACCTGGCTGCCGCTGAGGACTGCCAACGGCAACCCGATTTGTCAGGCACAAAGCTAGGATCAGCCCCCGATCACGTCCTCCGGCGGGTAGAGGTGCGCAGTCTTGCCGGGCTCCACATTGGGATAGAGATCATTAATGTGTGCCATGATCATCCGCACGCACCCTGAGCTTGCACGACCGCCGATTGAGCGCGGTTCGGGCGATCCGTGAATCCTGAGATAGGTGTCGCGATTCCCGACAAATAGATAAAGGGCGCGTGAGCCAAGGGGGTTCTTTGGACCTGCATCCATACCATCCGCATGCTGCGCATATAGCCCGGGATCACGTTCGATCATCGCCGGCGTCGGGGTCCAGGTCGGCCATTTTCTCTTGAAGCGCATCGAGTAGACGCCCGGCTCGTAGAGTGACCCTCTTGCGATAGCTACCCCGTACCGCATCGCGGTGCGGCCATCCGGTTCGATATGATAAAGGTACCGTGCAACGGCATCGACATGGATGTCACCGGGCACGAGGCCTGACTTGGCCTCGACACGAACCGGCAGAAATCGTGGATGAACGCCCCATGGATTTGAAGACGCCGGATCGTAGTCAGCAGGTGTGACTTGCTGGTCCCAGACATCCCACATCTCTCGCGGCGATGACGGAGCCGCAATGCCTAGCCCTGCCAATGGTGCTGAAAACAGCGCTGCACCACCTGCAACAAAGTGTCGACGTGTTAACCCTGCCATTCAAAGGTCTCCTTCAGATCCAGACCGTCTTAATCAATCTGCGCGCAGGATTGAAAGACAAACGCGTCAAATGTCTCGAAATGTATCCTTGACCTGACAGTGCGGGAAGGGGCCATAAACCTGCAAACCAACGGAGAAGCTCATGTCGGATACCAACGAAAACAACGGCAAAAAAGGCTTTGGCTTAATGCACGCAGGCATGGCGGTCTGCTGCACGGTCATGCTGATACCCGTCGCCGGGTTTTTCATCGCGGGTGGCACGCTGGCAGGCCTGACAAGCAATCTTGCCGTCTTCGCCCCCATCGCTCTGTGCGTCGGCGTTCACGTGGCAATGTTTGCCTTGATGGGAAAGTCCTGCCACGGAGAAAAGAAAACCAAGAAACCCGCCGTGCAGGATGCACCGATTGAGCCGTCCCGGATGCCGGCGTTTGTGCGCAGCAGGTAGGTTTGCTTGCGAGCCGCATGATGCTGTTTCTGTTCCTCGGGGGCTGCGCCTGCATACCGGAGGATCGACAACCGACGCTGTCCAGCAGGTCTGCGCCAAAAGAATTGAAGGAAATAGCTGGATGTCGCATTGCGGATGAGCAAAGCGCGTCTGTTCAGACGGTTGTTTGCGACGACGGGCGTACCGGTTTCCGTGTCTCGGGCAAGTGAGATGAAAGCACCACGATACATCCTTTGGGCAATTGGCATCCTCGCGTTTCTCAACGTAGCATTTGGGCTTGTTGCGTCACCTGCTTCCGCGGCGCAAAGCACCACTGTTGAGACACCGGCGACCAAAGCAACGCTTGTATTTGCGCAAGACGGCATCGCACCTGGCGCAAAAACCGTTTCTGGTGCTCTGGTATTGGAGCTCGAGCCAGGGTGGAAAACCTATTGGCGGTCGCCCGGCGAAGTCGGCATTCCCCCTCAATTCGACTGGGACGGATCGGAGAACCTGAAAGAAGCACGCCATCTTTGGCCTGCGCCAGATCGGTTCACCGCATTTGGGATAGAGAATTTTGGCTATGAGACCCGTGTTGTCTTTCCAATCGAGTTCTCTCTGGACACGCCGGGGGAACCCGTTCGGATCGCA
Organism: Cognatishimia activa; assembly: GCF_017798205.1. Classification (NCBI taxonomy): domain Bacteria; kingdom Pseudomonadati; phylum Pseudomonadota; class Alphaproteobacteria; order Rhodobacterales; family Paracoccaceae; genus Cognatishimia; species Cognatishimia activa. The sequence continues at coordinate 482,317 of NZ_CP060010.1, forward strand.
CTGAACCTCAATCTGCTTATTTGCTCCGATGTCTGTGTTCCCGAGAAGCTGTCGCTAGATCACGAACTTCCTTTGGGAAGTGAGTTGGACCCAGCCTCTGCCGAGGTCATATCGGCAGCGCTCGCCACAATTCCATTAGAAGAGATGCCGTCAACAGTCTCCTCAGTGCAGGCTTTTGTTGACGTGGATCAGACCGAATTGATCGTTTCCCTGACTGGAACGCAGCCGTTCGGTAAAGTTGGTTTGTTTCCGGAGTTCGGAGAAGGGACTGCGTTTGGAAAGCCTGACCTCAGATTGAACCAAGACGGAACAGCGCTCTGGGCACGATTCCCGATCAACACGGTTGGCGAAATCGCAGCACCATTGTCGTTGACGGTGACCGACGAGAACCATGGCGCTTTTACCTTGCGTCCTTCGACGCTTGCGGCCGCTCCTGAGCCACCGTTCAATCCAGCGGGCGAAGCCAATGGTTTGAGCAAGGTTGTCTGGTTTGCACTTGTGGCTGTCCTTGGCGGCCTCATCCTCAACGTGATGCCCTGCGTGCTGCCTGTGCTGGCGATAAAGGTATCTTCCCTGGTGTCCAGCGGCGGCAAAGATCGCGCGCAGATCCGAACCGGTTTGATTGCCACGACGTTCGGGATCATGCTCTTCATGTGGCTGCTCGCAGGAGTGCTGATGGCTTTGAAAGTTTTCGGCATATCGGTTGGCTGGGGCATCCAGTTTCAGAACCCGCTTTTTTTGATCCTACTCATTACGCTTTTGATAGCCTTCGTGGGCAATCTCTTCGGTTTATTCGAGATATCGTTGCCGGCGACACTGCAAACCTCCATGAGCCGCGCGGGCGGGCAGTCGCATCTTGGTGATGTGTTCACGGGTTTTTTTGCGGCAATGCTGGCGACACCGTGTTCCGCGCCGTTTCTGGGAACTGCAGTTGCATTTGCGCTGGCAGGAAGCAACGCCGACATCGGGGTTATCTTCACAGCACTGGGGTTCGGCCTAGCCCTGCCCTACCTTGCGCTTGCGCTGAAGCCCGGCCTTGCGTCTGAGCTGCCCAAGCCCGGTCCCTGGATGGTCTGGGTACGCATCGCGATGGGCGTTCTGCTCTTGGGAACCGTTGCCTGGCTTGCCTGGGTCATGATCGGCGTTGCCGGCCAGATGGCCACTGTTGCAACCCTGGTCATCGCAGCAGTGATTGTTGGTCTTTTGTCCAGCGCAGGAAGCTACGGGCGCATTCCGGTTTTGCTGACAATCCCGGTTCTTGCCTTTGGTCTATTCTGGGCGCCCAGCCTTGCGCCGTCTGAACCAACTCCGATTGACCAAGATGTCACAACCTCAATCTGGGCACCGTTCGAGCGTTCCGCCATCGCCCGCCACGTTTCGCGCGGCCATGTTGTCGTTGTGGATGTGACTGCAGATTGGTGCGTGACCTGCAAAGCCAACAAGGCTCTCGTGTTAAATCGAGAGCCGGTGGTCTCTGCGCTACGGGCGGATGGGATCATTGCGATGCAGGCGGATTGGACACGGCCCAGTGACGTCATTGCCCGCTATTTGAAGGCGAACAATCGCTTTGGAATTCCTTTCAATGCCATTTATGGTCCGGGCGCGCCGGAGGGAATTATTCTCCCAGAAGTTCTGAGCACGCAATCGGTGCTTGACGCAATTGAGGCGGCCAAACCTATCGACTTAAGAGCACGTCTCAAGGATCTGGCGGAACTCTGAGAATTACTGCGACAACGATTCAAGCGCTTGGGCGGCGATTGCTTTTCTCGGGTCGGTCTGCGGTAGATCAGCCGACAAAGCTGCCGCATTCTTGTATGCGTCCTTTGCCCCTTCCGCGTTGCCGAGAACAGAATACGCGCGTCCCAACTGGAGCCACCCGTCCAGATCGTCAGGTTCGTCTTTCAAGCGGTCGGCCAACCCCTGAACCATGGATTGAATAAAGGCCGCCCGATCTTCCTGGCTCATTTCCTGAGCGGCTGTAACATCCTCAGCACTTGGCCCGCGACCTGCCAGCATCGGCGCAAACCGCGCCAGAGAGATCGGATCACGGCCAATGCCATCCCCGATCCGGTTGGCCTGCGCGACCAGGGTATCCATCCAGGGGTAGTATCCATCCGCCGCATCAAGGCGTGCCATGACCAGATCGTGTGCCGCAGCCGACCGGCCCGCTTGCTGCAACGCCAAAGCCCGATAATAGGTCACCGCAGGATTCGACGGGTCCCGGGCAGCAGCCTCGTTGATCGCGGCCTCCGCTGCCGACGTCATGATGCCATTCTCTTGCGCGACCAGAGCTTCTGTCAGCATGGAAAAGACCGCTGAGGTCGCCTCTTCGCGCTTTGACACGATTTGGAAGGCGGCGGCGGCATCACCGAAACGCCCCAAGCGCATATAGGTCTGGCCCAGAAGCATCCAGCCGTCACTCGGCCCGCCTTCAGCGTCGGTCTCTAGACGGGTTTTCAGCTGCTCGGTCAGCGCGACAATACGTGCGTTCTCTTCTCGGGCCTGTCGTTGCTCGGCAACGGCGACGCGGGACAAAGCAGGATTGCCAAATTGCGAATAATATCCGACTGCGGCAACGGGAACGAAAGTTATAGCAATCCAGAGCGCGATCCGGCTGCCGCGTGTCGACACAAGCGGCCCACTTTGATCTTTTTGGGCCTGTCGCAGAATATTTTTCTTGATCTCGATCCGCGCGGCGTCGGCATCGGTAGCCGAAACAACGCCGCGCGCGACATCCCGGTCAAGCTCTGCCAACTGGTCCGCAAAAATGGCCGGAGAGCTGTCCGCTTGATTGTTCAGCTCAGTCTTGGCGCGTAGCGACAGCGCCAAAATGCCCATTGACCCGAGTGCTAGTACGGCGATTACAGACCAGATCATTTCGCTACACCTTGATCCGTCTTCTTGAGATACGACGCGATCCGCTCTTCCTCAACCGGCGTTAACGTCTTTTCCAGCGGCGCGTTTCGCCGTCGGCGCGTGACCACCACGAATGCAATTAGGGAAAACCCCGCCAGAACAACCGGTGTGAACCAAAGCGCATAGGTGGCAGGTGTCAGCGGTGGGGACATCAGAACGTAGTCACCATAGCGGGCCCGCACGTAGGCCATGACTTCTTCATTAGTGTCACCCGCAACAAGGCGCTCGCGCACAAGAAGCCTCAGGTCACGTGCCACTCCGGCGTTGGAGCTGTCGATGTCCTGGTTCTGACAAACGACGCAGCGCAATCCCTTTGAGATGTCCCGCGCGCGGTCTTCAAGCACCGGGTCCGCAAGAATTTCATCGGGTTCAACCGCATGCACCGGCGCGGCCAGAACAACGCTAAGCGCGATGTAGGACAAAAAGCGCCTCATGATCCGGCCCCCGCTGACAGCGCGCCTGCGGCCTTGAGGGCGGCCCGAAATGTGGCGACCGCCTCATCGCCCACGACCGGACCGACATAGCGGTAGAGCACAATGCCACCTGCCCCAACGATAAAGGTTTCCGGCACACCGGAGATCCCCCACTCGATCCCGGCGCGGCCCGTCAAGTCTGATCCGATGCGCGTGTATGGATTGCCAAGATCACTCAGCCAGCGCACCGCGTCCTTGGGTTTGTCCTTGTAGTTGATCCCGTAGAGCGTCTGGCCTTCGTCCTCGGCGAGTGCAGTCAGGACCGCATGTTCAGCGCGGCACGGCACGCACCAGGACGCAAAGACATTTACGATCACCGGGCGATCAGCAACTATCAAGTCTGCACGTGCAAGACCGGGCACCTCCAGCCCCTCGACCGGCTCCAGCGCGAATTCGGGCGCTGGCTGAGTGATCAGAACTGACGGGATTGCATTTGGGTCTCTGTCAGGGTCCAACCCCCACAGAAAGAAGGCTCCGAACACGACCGCGATCAGAAGCGGCGAGAATGCCAGAATACGAACCATGGCTTACTCCGCAGGCAAGGCCGGCGCGGCAGCCGCGCGCCGTCTCGGTGCCCCCACCCGCAACCGCCGGTCGCTGAGGGAAACCAACCCGCCCAGGACCAGCATGGCCGAACCGACCCAGATGAAATTCACCAGTGGCTCATAGAGGATGCGCAGCGTCCAGGCCCCCTGAGCCCCGGCCTGATCTGAGGCAGGTTCGGCAAGCGATGCATAGAGATCGCCCGCCATCGTCGAGCGAATTGCGCTTTCAGTCGTGGTGCTTTGTGCCACAGGATAGAACCGTCGCTCAGGATAGAGCGTCGTGATGCGCGCGCCATCCCGGCTGACCAGTAACGTGCCACGGTCAGCGATGTAATTTGGCCCTCTGACCTTTTCAGCCCCCGCAAAGGTCACATCAAAACCAGCGATCTGGATTACCTTGCCCGGTGTGACAAACAGGATTTCTTCGGATTTCCAGACGCTCGACCCGACAAAACCGAAAATCGCAACGGCCAACCCGGCATGTGCCAAAGTCATGCCGTGGGCCGCCCGGGGCAGCCCGCGGGCACGCCGCACGGCCTCATCCATGGGTACATCGAAAAGCCGGATGCGAAATGCCCACTCGCGCAGCGTCGCCAGCAAAAGCCAGGCTGCGAGTCCCAGTGACAGATAGCCAAGCACGGGCCCGCCCTGGAAAGCATACCAGGCCACAAGGCCAAACCCGATCGCAAGCAGGCCCACAATCTTGACTAGCGCAACAACGTCGCCAACTGTTGCGCGCTTCCATGAAAGAAACGGTCCCAACCCCATTACGAACACCAGCGGCACCATCATCGGAATGAATGATGCATTAAAAAACGGAGGTCCGACCGAGAGTTTCTCTCCGCCAGTCAGGGCCTCGTAGAACAGCGGGTACAGGGTTCCGAACAAAACGGTGCCAGTTGAGGCCGCAAGGATCAGGTTGTTGACCAACAAACCGCCTTCACGGCTGACCGGTTTGAACAGGCCGCCGCCTTCCATGGAAGGTGCCCGCCACGCGTAAAGCGCGAAAGACCCGCCAATTGATACAGCGAGAAGCCCCAGAATATACAGCCCACGTTCCGGATCGACGGCGAACGCGTGCACGGATGTTAGCAGACCGGAGCGCACAATGAACGTGCCCAACAACGAGAGAGAGAATGTCAGGATCGCCAGCAGGATCGTCCAGCTTTTAAACGCCCCACGCTTCTCAGTCACGATGGCGGAATGCAGCAGGGCTGTCCCCATGAGCCACGGCATGAAGCTGACGTTTTCGACCGGGTCCCAGAACCACCAGCCGCCCCAACCCAGCTCATAATAGGCCCACCAGGATCCCAGGGCGATACCTGCGGTCAGGAATACCCAGGCCGCCAGCGTCCAAGGCCGCACCCACCGGGCCCAGGCAGCGTCAACCCGGCCTTCGATTAGCGCAGCAACGGCAAATGAGAACACAATCGAAAAGCCGACGTACCCGAGATAGAGAAGCGGCGGATGCATCGCTAGCCCCACATCCTGCAAAAGCGGATTAAGGTCCTGCCCGTCCAGTGGCGCGGGATAGATCCTGTCGAACGGGTTCGACGTAAACAGCATGAATGTCAGAAAACCAACGCTGATCCATGCCTGAACCGAAAGTGTCCGCGCTTTCGTGCGCATTGCCACGTTATTGGCGGTCACGGCCACCATGGCCCCAAACACAGTCAGGATGAGTACCCACAACAGCAAAGACCCTTCATGACTGCCCCAGGTGCCCGAAACCTTGTAAAGCAGCGGTTTGAGCGAGTGAGAGTTCTCTACGACGTTAACCACTGTGAAGTCGCTTTGCACGAAGCTGGTCATAAGAGCGGCAAAAGCGATCGCGGTGAAGAAGACCTGTCCAAGCGACGACCAAGTCGCGCTTTTCATCCAGATCAGATCACTCCGTGCGGCCCCCCAGATCGGCAGGACTGATTGAACCAGAGCCAGCGCAAGCGTCAACACCAGCGCAAAATGTCCAATCTCTGGAATCATTCGGATTTTCCTTCACCGTTTCACCCTTGTGGTTTAGCAGATGACAAGGTGGTCTATGATCTGGAATTTGTATGTTTTTGTAATCACTTGCGCGGACAAATCATTACGTCTTCGGGCGCGTAAAATCTTGGTGGCGTAAATATATAGTTCTCATCACGTATGATTGCCAAAGGAAGAAATTATGGCCCGCTCAAACAAGATCGCCGTTCTCACACTCATTTCGATTTTGACGTCTCCTGCAACGGCAAATCCGGATCATCATGACGGTGAAGACCAAACACAGAAGGGCGATACTCCTTTTGTTGATCAATCCGGCATGCAGGGAATGTCGGGTAAGGGGATGCTAGGCATGTCCGGTATCGGGGAAATGGATGGCTATCATATGCAAGTGGTGCAGATGATGATGCAAATGCATATGTCAATGATGGGTCAGATGCACGGTCGCGCATCAGACGCGCTAGCTGGCTTGTTTGCGGGTGGTTTAACCAACGAAGACATCATGCTCCGCTTCGATGCAAACGGCAATGGAGCGCTTGATCTTTCCGAATTCCAAAGCTGGAATACACACGTGCAACACGCCGTGTTGGTGGATCGTTTTCAAGCTATCGACTCGGATGGGGCCGATGCGATTTCGATGGACGAACTTGCCGCGGCTCGGAATGGCGTAAGCATGGCTGCGCACAAGGCAGGTGCCATGATGAACAGCGGAATGACAGATGACGAAAAAAACTAATTTGCGTGACGCTATCGGAAGGCGCGTTTTCATCGTCGGTGCGACTGCGATGGGAACCTTGCCCGGCCAAGGCGTATGGGCGCAGCAAGCTGAAATATGGTCTGCCAAGGATGCACATGATGCCTTGAAAGACGACCTGATCCGGCTTGTCGACGTCCGCTCGCGTCAAGAATGGGCTGAAACAGGCGTGGCACTCGGAGCATGGCCAATCAGCCTGCACGAAGACCGCTTTCCAGAGCGCCTGTTCGCCGCCAAGACACTTGCGGATGGTCGGCCAGTGGCGTTGATCTGCGCAACCGGAGGACGGTCAGGATACGTCATGCGCAGTTTGCGCGAGGCTGGATACAGCGGCTTCATCGATGTGTCGGAAGGGATGATGGGTTCCCCGCGTGGACCGGGTTGGATCGCTTCAGCCTTTCCCACGGTGAGCGCCGAGGCCGCGTTAAGTGGACTTCCAACGGAACTGGCCTGACAAAGGGTGTCATGCAACGCGGATCCATGTCGCCATCCCATCCGCTTGATGGCTGAGCATGTGACAGTGAAGCATCCAGTTGCCCGGGTTGTCCAGGACACACAGAATGTCGCGCGCCTCGCCTGCACGCACGAAGGTTCCGTCTCTGTAATCCCCCGGTTGGCCTGTCTCCGAATTTTCCCAGAAGTGATGGCCGTGCAAATGCATGACATGGTCGAAGGCCGTGGCGTTGTATAACGAAATCCGGGCGGTTGTTCCCCGCCGCACATTGAGTAGCGGCTCACGCGGCAGCCCGGACACATCATTCAGCGCCCAAGTCCCGAAACCGTCATGCTTTCCACCTCCGGCACCACCTTGCATGACAAGCCGCGCTTTGACTTCGCGGCCCTTTGGCTGGGGCATCGGGTTTGGAGGAAGTGCAGGAATGGCAGTTGTCCTGCGCTGCCGTTGGCCTTGCGCTGCGATCTGCCCCAAGGTTTGTCCGATGTCGTCATCGGCAAACGCAATCGCGTCTGAAACGTCACCAATCACGTCGCAGCGCTGCCCCGGCGCCAGAATGATATCCTCGAACGGTTGCGGCTGTTCGAGAGGCATACCATCAAGGGCAACAATCTTGCCTTCGATACCATTGATGCGCAGGCTATAGACGCGGTCAATTGACGGATTTATCAGCCGCAACCGCACCCGATCACCACGCTGGACCGTTTCCCGGCTGACAATTGCCGTCATCACATTTCCGATTCTGCCAGTTGCCGCAAACTGTTCGGCACCTGTATCCTCGTCGTACACTCCGCTGTCGTCGGTCAACATATCAAATAACTGGACCGTTATGTCATGATCGACATCCGGTGGCTGCTGTTCATCAATGATGAGCGGACCAAAAAGGCCGCGGCTGACCTGATCGTACGACACGTAGTGCGAATGGTACCAAAACGTGCCCGCATCCGGCACGGGGAAACGATAGTCGTGGCTCGCATCCGGCGGGATCACATCTTGCGTCAGCACGCTTACGCCATCCATTCGGTTTGGTAACCGGAGCCCATGCCAATGCACCAGAACACCATCCTGCAGGCCGTTCTCAACGCGGACGCGCATGTGGTCGCCCTGCCCCGCACGCAGCTCCGGACCTGGCCAAGACCCGTTGAATCCCAGCAGTTCCTGCCGCATCCCACCCACAGAAGCCATGATCGGTTCCGGGCGCAGAGTGTAACTACGTGTCGCCGCAAACGTGGGCATGCCTGCGGCCGACAGCGCCGCCAGACCGCCACCTAGCGTTTCTCGCCGGGTCCATTTCATCTACTGGTTCTTGGCCTCCCGGACCGCTGCAACCTGCTCGATCAAAACGTCTGCCTCAACAAACCCCGGGATCAGGGCATCTCCGATGACAAAGGAGGGCGTTCCGTTAAAGCCCAACGCGCGAGTCAACTCCATCGAGGTCTGGATATGTTCATCCACCTCAGGGGCGTCCATGTCACGGCGTAACTGGTCAATATCGAGCCCGACGTCGCGCGCGATCCGCAGCACGCTGGCCTCTTCGGCCCGGCCCTGCATTCTCATCATTGCGACGTGAAATTCTTCATATTTTCCCTGTTCACGGGCGGCCAAAGCCGCGCGCGCAGCAAATACGCTACCCTCCCCCAGAATGGGCCATTCACGATAGACCAGACGCACGTTTGCGTCCTGTTCAACAAGCGCATCGACCTGCGGCATGACGCGGCGGCAATAGGGACAGTTATAGTCAAAGAATTCTACCACCGTGACATCGCCGTCAGGGTTGGCCAGCACGATGGCATTGGGGTCTTGTTCCAACCTATCTCGTTCAGCCTTCAGAACAGTGGCAGCGGCGGCGGCCTGATCCTGTTGCTGGCGCTCTTCCAGTAAGCGCACTGCCTCCATGATGATCTGCGGATTTTCGAGGATGGCTTCATAGACCAGTTCCTTGATCCGTTCGTCTGACTTGTCATCAGCATATGCTGATAGAGGAATCAGCGCGGCTGCGTAGATTGCGAAAGGGGCGAGTTTGGCAAGCTTCATTGTCAATCCTGTTGTTCTTCGGCCTCTGAGCGTTCGGCCTGAATTTTCTGAATGCGCTCCGGCCACGTCGATTTGATGTAGGCCAGAACGTTGTGAATTTCGGCGTCTGTCAGCTGGTCGGCAAAGCCGGGCATTCCGCTATCGAACTCAATGCCCTTCGTCGCCATCAAAGCTTTGCCGCCGAGTTTAGTATAGTCAAAGAGCAGACTGTCCGGATGGTGCCAAGTGTGACCGGTCTCATCATGCGGTGGCGCAGGCAATCGTCCATCCGCGCCGGAGCTACGCCAATTCTCCTGTCCTTCAAGGTTTGCGCCATGACAGGCAGCGCAATACTCAGCATAAATCTGTTCACCCGCAACGATATCCCCTGCACCGCTACCTGCCGCACGTGCTGAAAGTTGTTCTGGTCCGGACCAGAACCAAGCACCGCCCGCTGCGACGGCCATTATGAAAATGACCACCGAGTAGCGCATCAGGCAACCTCGATACGGGTCATCATGCCGGACGCTGCATGCGACAACATATGACAATGCAAAAGCCACTGGCCCGGATTGTCTGCGACAAAGGCGATCTCCCGCGTCTGGTCTCCAAACAACAAGGTCGTGTCTCGCAACGGGCCCAAACGACCGTCCTCGGTGACCTCATGGAAATGCATGCCGTGCAGATGCATTGCATGAGGAAAAGCTGTGTCGTTGTGAATCCGCAGTCGAACGTTTTCTCCCTGACTGAGCTTGGCAAGCGGCGGATTGTTCATTGTCCCAATGGCACCGTTGAATGCCCAAAACTGGCCTTCCCGAACCAACTGGCGGAAATTCAGTCGCTCGCCGTTAAACGTTGCGGCTCTAAGACTTCCCATTGCGCCGCCTTCCATGTTCAAGGAAAGCGACGTGGCCCCTTCAAGTTTCACCCTCTGATGCGAATTTTCCGGGAGCGGTTTGGGCATATTTCGTTTGGCCTTGGCCGATTGACCGGTCACATCATAGCGAACTTGCGGCCATGCTTCCCCATCCAGAATTGCAAGAAGGTATGCAGATGATCCCACATCAGCGGTCACATCCACAAAAACATCTGCGCGTTGTGCAGGGCCCAGAATAAAGGACTTTCCAATTTTCTTGGGTTGGGACAGGGGCATCCCGTCTAGCGCGACGACCCAACCATCAAGTCCTTCCAACCGCAATTGAAAGAGCCGGGCATTTGCCGCATTGATAATCCTCAGACGCCGACGCTCGTTTTTGCGTGCAGTCTTCGCGAGACCTGACACCCCGTTGGTTGCAATGAAGTTTCCGTTTCGACCTGCATGGCTGCGGTCATGCGGCGATTCAAAGGCGCTATCAATCTGGCCAGTGGCCGGATCGACCAGCCAGTCGTCCAGCACAAGCACGTCTTCTGCATCTACATCGGGCGGGGAAGGTTCTTCTACGATCAAAGCGCCGTACAGGCCACGCGCCACTTGCTCAAATGACCGATTGTGCGCGTGATACCAGTAGGTGCCAGCATCTGGCGCGATGAAGTCGTAATCAAAGGCGGCACCCGGTTCAACGGCGTCCTGTGTCAATCCGCTGGCCCCGTCCATCGCGTTGTCGATGCGAATTCCGTGCCAGTGGATCGACGTTGCCTGCGGCAAGTCATTGATCAAATGTCGCTGTACCCGGCTGCCTTGCGCGACACGGATTTCAGGGCCGGGCATGGTGCCGCCAAATCCCCAAATCGTCGTCCGCCCGTACTCTTGGGGCAAAAGCTGCATATCCGCAACCTGCGCTGTCAGAGCGGTTGTGCCCACTGCCCGAGCAGGCAACGCGAGAACGGCGCTGCTCGCGGCCAATCCGCCAAGCACCTGTCTCCGTGTCGGGTTCATCCAAAGTCTCCTATCATCACGGTTGGTCCATTAGATATTCGGCCATAGCGTCCAGATCTTCGGTTGACAGGAATTGAGTTCCAAAAAGAACAACCTCCCCCATCGCGTTGCCGAATGCGTCGCCAGACGGTGTAATACCGGTCTTCAGAGCGTATGCCAGACTTCCGGCGTCCCAGCCCTCTTGTACAAGCGACGTGGTGTCAATCGGAGGTGCCTTTCCCCCACCGGGCAGCATATCAGACCCTGCAAACTTTGCTGTTGCGACCTTTCGTCCGCCCAGCAGATTGCGGGTGGTGTGGCACGCAGCACAGTGCGTCGCTCCCTCGACCAACCATTTGCCCCGATTCCAGCTGTCGCTTTTGCCTTCAACTGGTTCTGTTAGCGGGTCGAATTGAAACAGCGCACGCCACAACTTCAAACCCGCACGTTGATTGAACGGAAACGCCATCTCCGGCGCGCGCGATGGGGTTTCAACAGCAGGAAGTGTCTGAAACGCAGCCCAGAGATCGGCAACCTCTTGATCAGTGAAATCCGCGTAAAAGGAATAAGTAAATGCGGGATAATAAGGCTCTCCCGCGGGCGAAATACCTTGCCGCACCGCAACGGCGAACTGCTCAATCGTCCAGTTGCCGATGCCTTGCTCAGGATCGGTGGTCAGGTTTGGCGAATAGACCGTGCCAAATGGTGTATCGAGTTCAACACCACCAGCCAGCGGCGCGCCACCCTCCGGATTTGTATGGCAGGCGATGCAACCGGAGGCCCGGGCGAGGTAGGCTCCCCTGTTCACATCGCCTGTCAGATTGGCGAGCTCAGGTGACGGTGTGGCTCCTATAGGCCAGACGGTCAGCACCACGAAACCGATTGCCGCCGAGACGGCAATCGCTCCGGTGCCCAAAAACAGGCGACGCATGTCAGTTCGACTCCAGCCGGTACTTGGAATGGCAGGCTGAACAGGTCTGGCTAATCCGGGTGAAAAGCATATCAGCGGGCATGGAGGCCAACATGTCGGCATCCATCATGCCGTCACTTGATTGACCCATCATGCCGCCCATTGCCGAGTTCCCTCCCATCATGGTTCCCGAACCCATCATGTTTCCCGTTCCCATCATGGACCCGCTGGTTCCGCCGGACGCCTGTACGGCCAATCCGTTGTTCGCAGCCTCCGACAGAGTTTTGCCGAGGGTTTCGAGGTTCATTGCCAGAGACTCAAATTCTTCCCAATCGGACCAGACTTGATCTTTGGCCTCCGAGGGTTTGCCCCCGGTTCCCTCCGGAAACAGCTTGGTCATGGCTTCGCCTGAGTGCATTTCTACCGCAGCAGCAAAAGAGCGCACCGCATCCGCATCATATTCGACTTGCCCGCGCATGATCGGTGTCACGGCTTTCACAGCTTTCTGCATGGCCGCCATACCGTCCATTCTCTCCTTTACGACGCCAGTCGCACCGCTGTGTGCCAGTGCTACACCGGCAGTTATACTGGCCAACAGGACCAGAGTTACGTTTGTCGTTTTCATCTTTTTCTCCGTTTTTGATGTTCAGATCTATTCAGTCATCAAAATCCGATCGGTATCGGCGGATCGCGTCCCAGCTTGACCCCAACCAAATTTGTGCCCGCTGGAGTGTTTGGTTTAGATAAAGGCGTGTCGGCTGGTGTATGTTCAAACGTCTCTTGTAAGTAAAAGGTTACGACGCATTCAATTGCACGATGGCAATGCGCGTCGCCATCTGGACCATCCAAATAAACGTCTGCGACCAGGTCAGGAGAGAGCGATGAATGTGCCGCTGCATCGGTCGGCGAAAGAACAAAAATCAGCGCCGCAATGGCCGTTAGCAGCAGGAAACGAATATACGAGGCGCTTCGGTTCACCTTCAATTGATCCCATTCTCGCGCTGCAATTCGCGAACGTATATGGCCACAAGCTTCACTTCACCATCTGTGATGCCCTCGATCTGAGGCATGTTTCCAAAATCCCAATGATGCGCTCGTACTCCGTTCTTCGCCGCCATTATGAATGCCATGTCGGAATGATGCGAAGGCTCGTAAATCTTGTGAACCAAGGGAGGTGCGACACCCTTTTGACCTGCGGCGTTGGCACCATGGCAGTCGGCGCATTTTGCCTCAAAAATACGTTGTCCAATAACAGCATTCTCCGAAAAGCTCACTGGAATGGCGACCGTGGCAATAGGCGCACCATCTTCTATTCCACTTAGATCCGGAGGCGTCATCGAATGCCCCGCCGGCTGCGACGGGTTCATCAGTTGGTAGCCAAACACCGCGATACCCGCCACCAAGACGGAGCCCACGAACAATCCTGCTTTGCTCATCAAATCAATTTCACCTGCGTGCCAATAGGAGTCCGTTCATATACTTCCTCAATCTGTTCGTTAAAGAGCCCAATACACCCGTTTGACGACCGGCGCCCGATCTTGCGGGTGTCCTGTGTTCCGTGGATACGGTAATAGGTCCAGGACAAGTAAAGCGCTCGCGTGCCCAAGGGGTTTTCGGGCGCTCCGCCCTCTATTACCAAGGGCCACTCCGGGTTTCGTTCGCGCATCGATGGTGTAGGACGCCAACTGGGATTTTTCCGCTTCTCGACGACAGTTGTATAGCCCCGTTTGGTCAGTTCATCTGTCAATGGCACCGACGTTGGGTATACTCTCATTTTGCCATCCGCAGTCCAGTGCTGCAAAACTCTCGTATTTGTATCTGAGAGCAAGATTCCCTTGCCGATGCTTTCAAAATGGTCCTGCCAATCGTGCAAAACAAAAGACGACACGTTGCGCCGCACCCCACCATTTCCACTAGACTGTGCCAGAACCACCGAAGGCGCAGCGAGCGCCGTTGCCGTCGCAACGAGTAGACTTCGTCGGCTGATAGATTTGGGCGGTTCGGTCATTGCCTGCCTCCGTATTCATCGAGGATGGCTTAACACTTCGGCTTCGTGGTGTTGCGTATCATTTTGTAACGACAGCGATAGCTCGCTAGTTTGTTGCGACACCACAGCGCCCGGAAGCGTTGCACACGCACAGAGTCCACCAGCCTGCCGATTTGACAAAGCAAGTGTGCCACCGTGCGCTAGGAAAACGCTTCGTGCGATGGAAAGACCGAGCCCCGCCCCACCTGTTTCACGAGAACGGCTTTGCTCTAGTCGCACATAGGGCTCAAGCACCTGTTCGATCTGCTCTTCTGGAATTCCCGGACCATTGTCCTTCACACAGATTGCGAGGTCGCTGCCCGTGACAGACCAGTGTACTTCGGCGACACTGCCGTATCGCTGAGCATTCTCAATCAGATTGCGCAGCGCGCGAATAACAGCCGTTTTGCGTGCTGCGACCACTAATCCGTTGGGCCAGTCTTCTGGTCGCGCGCCTGCGCGTTCCATTATTTCAGAAAGCAATACGTCCTCCACGGCCTCTTCGGTTCCAACCCCACGCGCGTAAGCAAGTGTCGACTCGACCATTTCGGACATTTCTTCTGTCGAACGCACAATACTTGCCTGAGTCTCGACGTCATCGACCATAGCAGATTGGACCCGCATCGCCGTAAGCGGAGATCGCAAATCATGCGCCAGGGCCGCCAGCATCATGGTTCGATCCGCAACAAACTTATGCAACCGATCCTGCATCACATTGAAAGCTTGCGTCAGCGCCTTCACCTCTGGTGGCCCGGCAGGGGTGAGCGGCACAACCTGGCCTCCACGTCCTAACGCTTCCGTCGCCTGCTTCAAGGCCGTCAGTGGTCGTGTCAACCGAGCGATGACAAACCAAAATACAGCAAGTGCGCCCAGCCCGGCAGACAGCAGAACCGATAAAAACGTGGCAGACGATAGCTGCCATGGCGGCCTTTCAAAACGCGTTGCCACATTCAACCAATTTCCACCGGAAAGGGCGATGGAGATTTCGAGCTCAAGCGCCGCAAGTGTACCGCGCATCATATCGGCGTGCATCTCCGCCAATTCCGGAGTTAGATTTGGAACTGGCAGGACGATCCCATCAATTTCATGAACTTCCACCCTTATGGCTCGGCTGAAACTGTCGTTCAATAATGCGCGAATACGGGCCTCAACCGCCGCATCCTCATGATGTTCTCCATCCATCACCTGTGCAACTGGCCCAATTTCGAAACGCACCAACGGGGAACTCGCGGCCATGACAATTTGCTGATGTAATTCAGATGGCGCGCTCTCTATCAGGAGAGCAACATTTGCGGCACGACTCGCTGCCTCTGCTCCCAACGCAGCTTGCACCGCTGAAGATCGTTCGTCTGCGAAGAACACAAGGCTTAGTGCTTGGCCAACCAGAAAAGCTGCCCCAACTAGAAGCACAAGTTGAACGCGCAAAGAGAGACTGAACTGCTTCATGGAAGTATCTCGACATCACAGGACAATACGTAGCCTCCGTTTCGGACTGTTGCGATCAACCGCGGACGTAGAACGTCAGGTTCGATCTTCTTGCGCAATCGACTGACCTGATTGTCAATGGTGCGATCGAAAGGGCCCGGTAATCTGCCTGTCGTTTTGAGCAACAAGTCGTCACGGCTCAAGGTAACTCTCGCATTTTCGATCAATGCGAGAAGCAGCATCGCTTCACCAGAGGTCAATACTTCCATGCGACCGTCCTCTCGCTCAATCACGCGTGCGTCAACATCATATGTGGCTCCGCCTAGGAGCACCTTTTGACCTGCCAGATCGTTTTTGTTAGCCGCTGTGTTTGTACGCCGTAATATCGCTTTTATGCGAGCCAATAGCTCAGGCGGATTGAACGGTTTTGCAATGTAGTCATCCGCACCGTTTTCAAAACCTTTCAGTAAGTCGGCATCACTGTCCAAGGCCGTCAAAAGCAGCACCGGAATTGACGTCGTTTCTCGCAAACGTGCACAGGCAGTTAGCCCACTCTCGCCCGGCATCATCACATCCAGAACGATCAAATCAGGCGTTCTAGCCCTTATTTGAAAATTCATCTCAGCAGCGTTTTGTGCGGTTGCCACCTCCATTCCATTGCGTTTTAGGTACCGCGCGACGGAGTCACGGATCTCGGGATGATCGTCTACGACTATTATGTACGATTTAGGTTCCATCATTTGCCAATACATTAGCGATACGTCTGACGCCGCTAAGACTTTGTCGCAGAATGTAACAGTCAAGGCGTCCCATTCCAAACCTAGTTACCAACCTGCCTAAGCCCTGACAAAGATCTGGCGTTCGTTAATTGACGTCGCACTGAGTAAGCTAGAAAACCAACTTTGGTCCATCTAGTTGAGTTTATGAAAGTGTTGACGAAGTTGCGAAGCAGAAATTGAGGAGCGACGCATCCCAAGCTTTCAATGCCACACCAAAACGAAAGGACGACTTGGTGATCTTTCTCACGATAGACGTGCCACGCTCTGGTCTCCCTGGGTTCTAGCTAACCGGTGTTTATTTTTGTTGGACTAGTCCATACGGCCCCTTCGGTGTCGCGAACCAACCTGCCAATTCTATCTCTGAAAGCTACGATCAGTTACCTGTAGCCAAACCTCACCGAAAAAGCTTGACATGATGTGCAGGTTTTGGTGCCCTTCAGGCGTTTTTTTTCAATGTTTCCATCGACATCCAATCGAGTTGTAGGAAAAGGATTAGCGTCCTGCTGTTGTATGCAAATCGAATTGGCCACAAACATGCGTGTTAGGCTAAATTGCGCTAGGCGATTAAACAAATACTCCGCACTTTGTCGCCCAGTTTGGTTGTTTTTACGATTGGCCGTAGAATTAAATTACTGGTTTTGACCAAATCTTCCCTTTGAAGCAATCAAAAGAGTACTTAACATATCCAAGTCAGAGAAAATAGACACTCTCAAACCACCGCTAAGAACTGCAGCCTTTGCCCCAACCTTAGAACGTTTAAATTTTCAGGAAATTCAGAACAAGTCGTTGCTTCATTCCTCTTTGATGTGCATTGACCAACGAATTCAATTGAGCCTGCCAATTTGAACCAATTTCTCTGATGCACCATTCTCCATCTGAAGCTTTACTGCAATAGCTTGGAGCAGCTGCAGTTCAATACAATCTGTCGGTCGTTCAAGGGTTAGCTGGTGCGCCTAGCCCTTAGGGTGGAGGTGAACTTTGGCACTAATTTCTACCCTTTCGTAAAGGTCTTTCACGTGTTCATTCGTAAGTCTCGCGCAACCATTGGAGACAGCGGAGCCAATGGTTCGAGGCTCATTAGTACCATGAATACGTAGATACGTGTCGCGACCGGCCTCATCGTATAGGTAGATCGCCCTCGCACCCAACGGATTATTTGGTCCGCCTTTCAGGCCATTTTTGTATCGCGCGTACTTGTGTGGCTCTCTTCGTATCATGGCATTTGTGGGCCTCCACCAAGGCCATTTTGCTTTCCGTGCGACCGTAAACGTCCCCGATTTGTACAACCCTTTGCGCCCGACCCCGACACCGTAGCGGATTGCCAAACCGTCATTTAACATAAAGTAGAGGAAGTAATCATCTGGTACCACGTGAACTGAACCAGCCTCCCAATCCCGTCGACCCGAGTTGACCAACTGAGGAAGAAAACGGTCGGGAAATTGATTCTTGTGTGCAAATGCAAATTGCGGTGCAGCAGCGACTGCAAGCAAGACCCCGAAAACAGATCGTCTACTAAGAGAGCTCATTTGCCAATGTCGCTGGTTTCTTCTGAATTCCATAACCACATACCTTTAAGTCTCAAACCGTGCTAAGATTAGCTCCATTCCAACCCGTGCAACTACAGCTAGTTTTGTCGCAAAATGTAACTGTTGAAATTTGGGTATTTACCCTCCACCTAGTGGACGGCCTAAGGCTTGAGGCTTGAGGCTTGAGGCTTAGAGCAGCCATAAGAGACTCGAGCAGAAAAAATGCCAATCCTAAGCAACTACTCACCAACAACCGGCATCGTTGAACTAACAGCGCTAGATCCATTTACTCCAAATGATGTTACCGAACTAATCTCAAAAGCGAAAAGCTCGGATGTTGCCGTATCCCGTCCCAAAGTACTGTTTAACTTTTTGCTTTCTGACCTGAAGTACTTTGAAGTGTCAGAAATCCGACAGCTCATTATTCGACGAGGTTCTTTACTCCCTTTTCAACGGAACGAGCGGATAGCATTTGTAGCTGAAAACTTTGAGACGACGCTTAAAATCAGGTTTGCATCTATGTTCGCTGACAGGTGCGGTTTGAGAGAAGAGAGCAACTCGAAGTGTTTTAACAGTCGCAATGATGCCTTGGCATGGTTGACCAACAAGGCAAACGTGACCGAACCTTTGCGTTCACAAGAAGCCATAGCTTAAGGTGTCGCTAGTCTAGGATGTTGCACTAGCTTACCGAACTTTCGCCACTCAATCACAGTTGAAAGCGTCAATGTGCTCCAAGATTGCATAGACGATGGTTTTTCTCATTAAGAGAAACCTGGTATCTGGCATGTCCATGTTCAGAGCGAATACGTATGTCTCGCCAGAGCATTCTAACCATCCGACGAACCATCCAATGTCCATTGCGCTTTTGCTATGCCACCACCCTGTTTTGGATCGCAAAACCCAATTCTCTCTGGCCTCACTTACCATCATACCTTTTATCGCCGTGTATGTGTCGCCCGAAAGCTCAAGCTTTTCTTGAGCAAGTCTCGATAGGAACCCCACTTGTTCGACGGCAGAGATTTGAAGTGTATTGTCGAGCCAATAAGTTGTGAGCTGATTTATTGACCCTACACTGCTGTTTCCGTACCTGAAATCTTCTAGCGCTTCGGCCAACGCGCTGCGACCGGCAGTTCGAGCAATTTCTTGGTAAACCCACACCACAGAGTCCTTGAACGCCGTTGCTAAAGAGTGGTCTTGGTTCCAAGCTCTGACACTCCTGGGCACTCCGTCCCAAGAAAAGTTCGTCTCTGGCTTCGCATATCCTTGTTCCAGCGCGATCAACGTGTGTGGGATCTTCGACGTGGAGGCAGGCGAGAAGCGCTGATGAGCACGTTCAAGGTTGCTCGACCACACCTGTCCATCTGATTGGCGTTGAACGATGACTGCCACGTTTTCAATCTGACCGCCTGCATCTTCTACAACGTGCCCTACATCCTCTGGTTCGGTAGACGCTCTGGTGGCAAGGGCAAGCGAGATCAATGCAATAGGCAGCAATAAACCAAGTGTTTTCGCAAGCAGCACAACTTTCATTCTATTGTCGTATCCCAATCTCTTGGTCGTGTCTTCACCGTTAGTCTAAGCACGGGTGATTGAAGTAAATTTGAATGTCTGAAAAGTTAGGCGTTCTAAAAAAGAACCGAGCAAAACCAAGCATCTGAATAAAGAGAGCTCTTAGCGGAGCCTTAGATGCTTGTCTTGCCGTAAAGCGTCACTAAACCAGTTGTCGAGTCCGGAACGCCGAAACTGTGAAGTTCGGCAAGACATTCCAATAAACAACGCTGCTGGCTTGAAAAATTGGCCAGGAATTCTCGGCTGATTTCCTAATTTTTACGATCATCGTTCCGACGCGAAGGGATGTATCTGCCTCGACCCGTTTTGATCAGCATACCGTTTCCGGTCAAATCTCTCAGGGCGCGATAGCAAGCCTCTTTCGTTAGTCCGATTTGACTGGCAAATTGGGTAACTGGGCCACTTAGCATTCCCGATGTGACTGCCAGATAAACCCGATCACTCGCAGACTTTACCGCATTAAACGTCAGGAGTTGGCGGTAGCTCTGTACTTGCAATGCCATTCGTTTTGTAAGGGCCTCAGAGAACGCAGCATCTTTCCGCTGTCTAACTCGAACGGCTTTCTTTGAAATCTGAACGATCTCCGAAGATGACAGGCAAACCGCATCGCAGTGGTACGTCTCAGAGTAGATTGACGCTTCGGCAAAGGTATCATTTGCACGAGCATTGTAGATGGTCACATGGTTTCCTGCCTCTGTTACACGCATCAAACAGACTTCACCGGAAATGACGAAGAACAATCCCTTTGTTGGATCGCCTTGCCTAAACACATAATCGCCCTTTGAAAGGTGTGAAACTGAGAGCTCTTGCTCATCTAAAGAGTTGAACGGCGTAGGTAACATATGATTTCGATCATAAGCGATTTGGTGGAAAGCTTGTATCAACTGCGCTGATTACACTGCAAGAGCGGATACCTCATGATCAAATATTCCATCCCTATCATCGTGACTCTGTTTGCTAACCCTGTCTTTGCTCAACATGTCCATGGCATGCCAAACCATCCTGTTGAGGCAGGCCAGTCGGCATTCGCAGCGATTTCTGAAATCGTTCAAATCCTTTCAAAGGATCCTAAGACAGACTGGGAAAAGGTGAACATTCAGGCGCTCCGAGATCATCTGCGTGACATGGAACTCGTCACGACTGAGGCATCTGTAGACATTCGGGTTGATGGCAATTCAGCTGAGTTCACTGTTTTCGGAGCTGGGGACGTCGCACAGGCCGTTCAGCGCATGACTTTAGCCCATGCGCCAATGTTGCAAGCCTCATCCGGCTGGTTGGTAACCGCAGAGCCATCAAAAGATGGTGCTATCATGCGAATTGCAGTCAAATCAGACGAGGATCGAGCTCGCGTCCTAGGCCTTGGTTTCTTTGGCATCATGACCATTGGAGCCCATCATCAAGCACATCACTTAGAAATTGCATCAGGGAATGATCCACATCATCACCATTAGGCAGCTCAAAACCTTGTCCAATTGGAACAGAAAGAATTCGATTCCTGTCCGACGTATATTTCTTGCATATCCGCTTATGGCTAAGGACCAGACTTTGGTGAGGCACACCTGGACGGCGGCTTTGTTCCGCATCTCAGACGTTGGCGCAACCTGCAGCGAATGTCGGCCTCACGCCTTTCTTGTTAATTATCACTGGACTTCCTGACCAATGAGAGCGGTACTGTCGTCACGACACATCGCCCGGGATCGCCGGGCTCCACTCAGTACTGGCGGAGGATTGGCCTTCGCAAATGAGTGGAGAGAGATGATGACGGAATCCGCACAAGAAAGCAAAGTCGCGAAAGCTAAGGCCGTAAAGTCGGGGCCCGAGCGGCAGGAACAGCTGATCAATCTGCTGAGCCGCAAGGCTGGCGCTACGACTAAGCAGATGCAGGAGGCTTTTGGCTGGCAGCCGCATACGGCTCGGGCCGCGATATCGACACTGCGCAAGGCGGGAGTTTCAGTAGAACGCACCGACGCCAAAAGAGGTGCTGTCTATCACATCGTTGCGCTGGTGTAAGGCAATGATGAGTGCATGCACTTTCCAGCTCGAACGAGCGGTCAATGACATTGAGCGACTGGATCGACTAGGCTGCATTGAACGCTGGAGGGAGATATTCGAGCGATCACCGCCAAAACATCTATCCCTTCAATTCATGAAGCGGGTGCTGATCTGGGAACTGCAAAACAGGGAGCTGGGAGGCTTATCGGTGACGACTAGTCGCCGATTGAAACAAATCGCGTCAGGCACGACGCCATCTACACAGGCTAAGCCGGGTTCGCACCTGGTTCGAGAATGGAACGGGCGCACCTATCTGGTTGAGGTGATCAACGGCGGCTATGTCATGGATGGCAGAACATGGCGTTCTTTATCCGCCATTGCGCGATACATCACGGGCACTCGCTGGTCCGGGCCACGCTTCTTTGGAGTTCAATGATGCGACGGATCCGCTGTGCAATATATACCCGCAAGAGTTCGGAAGATGGTCTGGAGCAGGACTTTAACTCGCTGGATGCCCAGCGTGAGGCCTGTGAGGCCTATATCTTAAGCCAGAAACACGAGGGCTGGGAACTGCTGCCAAATCGCTATGACGATGGCGGCATATCGGGCGGCCATCTGGAGCGTCCGGCGCTTCAGCGCCTAATGCAGGCTGTGGACGAGAAACGCATCGAACAGATTGTGGTCTACAAGATCGACAGACTGACACGTTCGCTGGCCGACTTTGCCAAGCTGGTTGACCGGCTAGACGCGGCAGAAACTTCCTTCGTATCGGTCACCCAGAGCTTTAACACCGCCACCAGCATGGGGCGCCTGACATTGAACATGCTGCTCAGCTTTGCTCAGTTCGAACGCGAGGTCACGGCAGAACGTATCCGGGACAAAATCGCCGCGTCCAAGAAGAAGGGTATGTGGATGGGTGGTAGTGTGCCAATGGGCTATCAGCCGGATGGCCGAACGTTGAAGATAGATGAGACTGAAGCTGAAACGATCAGGACGCTATTTGGCCTCTATCTGAAACTTGGCACCCTGCGGGATGTAAAAGAACGGGCGGAGGAACTCGATCTCAAGTCCCGGAGCCGGCAACGAGCAGGCGGTCAAATGTCGGGTGGAACGCATTTCGACCGCGGTCAACTCCAGCATATTTTGAGCAACCCGATCTATGCCGGCCGCATCCGGCACAAGAAACTGGTCTATGAGGGACAGCACCCAGCCATCATTGATCCGGCGATTTGGGACAAAGTTCAGGATATGATGCAGAGTAGGGCAGCGGTGGCTCGCGGCTCCAGACAAAAGGCAATCAGATCCTTTCTGGCAGGTAAGCTCTTTGATGAAACCGGCGATCGTCTGACACCCAGCCACAGCCGAAAGAACGGAAAGAGACTTCGCTATTACATCTCTCGAAGGTTAGTCAAAGAACGCAGCCGGAAACATCCGGACGCCTGGCGGCTGCCCGCAGATCAGGTGGAGAGCTTGCTGGCTGAGCTTATTAAGCAACATCTGACCAGACCCGGTGCCGCAGCAATGCTGACTGCGGATTTGACGGCAGCCGAACTATCAGTCGTAACGGAAAAGCTTCAGGTTCAGTTTGGAGGAAAGGAACGGCTGGCTTTAATTGAGCGCGTTGATTTGCGACCGGGTTCCCTGACGGTACGGCTGGACGAGTCAATGCTTGCTGAACGTCTTGGTAGCAAACCGGAGCAGATCAATCTGGTTGAGCTGACCATCGAAGCTCCCTTCCAGATGCGCAGGCGTGGCGTTGAGCTGAAACTGCATCTGGGCGACGCGCCGGCAGCGATCGACAAAACGCTGGTGCAGAACATAGTGAAGGGGCGTAGCTGGTTGGCAATGATAATTGCGGGCAAAACCTTCTCAGAGATTGCCAATTCCGAAGGTGTCTCTAAGCGCCGTGTTCAGGATGTGACCAATCTGGCGCTGCTGGCGCCTGACGTTCTTGACCGCATCTCCACCGGTGAACAACCTGATGGCCTCACCACAGACTATCTGATCAAGACTCGCTTCTCTGCGGTCTGGTCAGAACAGCGCGATCAAGTCGCGAGCCTCTGAAAACACACCCGAAATCTGCAAACTCGCACCGCAGGAGTCGCATACAGAGACTTGGGCCTGAAATATGCCCTTTTCATGCTCCGGCCCGCGTCTCTGCAGAAAACCCTGTCTGACAATCGCCCGAAATCACGAGACATTCGCGCGGCAACTATACAGCGTATCAAAATAAGGAAGTGTTTGGCTGGGGTGGTAGGATACCTTGCTTCTCGATACCGTTCTTCGGCTTTCCTCCAGCACCTAGCAAACTGGGGCACTTTCGGGGGCATTTCCTAGGGAGCTAGCGACAGGGGCGCAGCGACATCCCAGCCATACCTTAGGAGGCCTCTCTGGCTCAGGTAGGAGAGCTGCCTCACCGGGTATCTGCACTGCCCTAGGAGGCCTCTCTGGCCCTCTCTGTGGCCGCTAGGGCTCTCTCTGGGGGGCTCTCCGAAGGCCTCTCACAGAGGCGCTATCTGTGGCTCCCTTCGTACGTGGGTATCCGCCCTCTCCTAATAGGTACCAGTAATGGGAGATAGGGGAGAAGAAAGAAGAAGTGGGGAGGAAAAGAGCAAGCAGTCAATGGCGTTCTGGGACAGTCGCCTGCTCTGTTGGGGCTGCGCTATAAATAAGTACCCGTAATGCGAGATGGGGGGGTATGGCGAATGGTAGCGGTTGTGAGCAATGAGTCCACAACTGCACATTTCTGCCGTGAGGCGAATGACAGCTATGAACAGCAGGACTTACCTTCCTGTATCGGCGGGCATGGAACGGTGGCGTAGGAGCAATAAACACAGCAATCCCCGTCGAGTGGTTTCAGCACTGTGTTGCAGGACGTGCACTCGTAGAACCACTGACACGAATCTGTTGGCATCATTTCTTCGGCCACATGCCCGCATTCGGGACAGGTGAGAACAGATTGAAGAACTACTTCGTTCGTTTGGGTCGCCATAGCGCGTATCCTGTAAGAATGAGAAAACCTGCGAGAAAAGGTAGCAACACGCCGTCACGATACACGTAATCAAGCATTCCACTGATCCCTAGCAGAGAGAATAACCACGGCAAGAAAGGTGTTAGGCAACAGACAGCTGCCAATCCTGTGCCGCCAAGACTTATGGGAAGCAGCCAGCTATTCATCCGTGACGCCTGAACAAAGCAAACATGGTGCGTGCCGCGTCTTCCTCCCACAAAGGAGAGCTCGCTGTTAGAAGGAAAGTAATTGTCGCAAAGCAGAGAATTGCGACTGTTGAACGGATGCGGCTTACACATGACCAACGCTTCCATAGCCGTATCCATCCCCAGGTGATGACAAGGCCTACGACCACGATAATTTCGATGCGATAAGCGACAAAGGGGCCCAGCAATAAAAGCCAAGAGCCTCCTAATCCAATAATTGATAGACCAATAGGCAATACGCAGCACGATGCGCTAAGCAAAGCAAGCAGGCCGGCGCCACCGATCAACAATCGGTTCGGCCCGTTGGCATCATTTTTATGTGTTTCGGTGTTAGACATCATGCCAGAGAATATGCATCCTGTAGTAACTACAGAAGCAAGTGGAGTCTGATCACATGATTGCGATTGGCGAAGCATCCCGCCTTAGCGGCGTTTCGATTGAGACCATCCGCTACTACGAGCGCGAGGGTATCATAGCGAGAGCCGAGCGTTCCGCGTCCGGACGACGAGCCTATTCAGACACTGAAATATTCGAGCTTCGGTTCATAAAACGTTGTCGCGATTTGGGCTTCTCATTGCCAGACGCAGTTGCGCTCCGCGATTTGGCCGATGCGCCGAACAACTCGTGCGAGACCGTAGAGAGGCTTGGGCGAGCACACCTTACGGAGGTTCGGTCGAAATTGAGGGAGCTACGGCAACTTGAGAAAGCTTTGTCTGAACTGGTTTCAAACTGTGCTAATGGCAATAATGACTGTCCAATGCTGGACGCACTAAGAGCAAGTTGACGGAAAGCTAAAATCGTTAGCACAGAAGGCTTCGTCCGCAAAGCAGACATCAACAAAAAAACCGAGAAGATCCCCTTCCCGAGCTTTCACCCGCTCTGTAAAAAACCGAGCAACTTCAAGCATCTGAATAAAGAGAACTCTTAGAGGAGATATTCAGATGTTCAGCTCTTTCACGCTGTGGTGCGTGTTGGGGGTCAGCTTGCGGCTGGCCCTTTTTCTTTTCCTACGATGGAAGTGGGACGTGAGGCCGATAATACCCAACGGCCTGTCCTACTGCATTGTCCTGCTGGCCGTGATGCCTTCGTGGATGCAGCCAGTGCCTCTCCCGCTACCGATGTCTCTGGCACTCGGCTTCGTCCTCCCGGACCTCTTGCTGGCGAGATCATGACATGGACCTCCATCCCGGAGACCATGTGGTCATCAGGGCCTTCGACGACATCCCAGAACACCTCTTCCTCGTGGATGAGGTCTATGACGATTGCGTTGGTGGCTACTCTTTAACTGGCCCGCTCGAAGGTGAGTACGGCGAGCCAGACTTCGACATGATCTTGCGAAAGATCACTTCCCGCATTTTTAAACCGAAAGGAACCTGACAGATGTCAGCACAGATCCGCTATGCCTATCTGAAAGGTCAGACTTGGCTCTATCGCCGCAACTACCCAAAGGATGTTGCTGCCCTCCTGGGCCAGAAGGCCCTCAAACAATCCCTGAAGACCGGAGACCTCAAGCTTGCTCGGAAAAGGGCGGCAGAGGTCAACACCCAGTACGAGAAGACTGTCGAGGAGGCCCTCTCTGGCGCTCTCTTGCTGCCTTCCTCCTCTGGATGGTCCCGCCACTCGGAAGAGGCTCTC
Organism: Cognatishimia activa; assembly: GCF_017798205.1. Taxonomy (NCBI): domain Bacteria; kingdom Pseudomonadati; phylum Pseudomonadota; class Alphaproteobacteria; order Rhodobacterales; family Paracoccaceae; genus Cognatishimia; species Cognatishimia activa. Next base: position 508,385 of record NZ_CP060010.1, read on the forward strand.
GCTCGTCTACGTGACAGTCTGCAGCACTCTGAGCAAGCCGGCTTCGTGAAGAAGATCGCAAAGGACACGACTGTGGAGAGTGCCTCTCGCCGTTATTTGCACCGACGTATCCGCGAACTCCGGCCCGGTGGCTTTAAGAGTGTTCGTTACTCCGTGGAGCTCTTTGCCTCCAACCACGGAGAGAAGAAGCTCTCGGAACTGATGAAGGAGGACGGGAAGGAGTTCCTGTCCCTCATCTCGAAGCTCAGTGCCAACATCGGGAAGTCCCAGACAACGCGGGGCCTCTCGCTCGATGCAGCAGTCACGTGGTCGATGGGTCGAAGAGATCACATCACGGGCGCACCCAGAGACGTATCTGGGCACAGGTGAACCAGTGGCTCACGTGGTGTGTCTATGAGGACTTACTGGAGGCCAATCCCTTTGCGCATGTTCGCTTCGAAGCCAAGATCCGTCCTCAGCCCTATGCTGTGCCAACGGATGACGAGGTGAAGAAGCTCCTTGGTGCGAGAGAGCATATCATTGCTGATGTGATGAAGCTCTGTCTCTTCTCTGGGATGCGAGCGGGTGAAGCAGCAGGGCTCCTAGCGGAGGACATCGTGGACAAGGGCCCAGCAGGGCTCTTCTTCCATCTTCGTCCCAACCACCTGCGTCTTCTAAAGACCGAGGCGGCAGAACGGTGGGTTCCGGTGCATCCTGAGCTACTGGCATTGTTGAAAAATACACAAGGACCGCTCTTTCCGGACCTCACGGTGAACGACATCACCAAGCGCTTTGCTTTACTTCGGAAAAGGCTGAAGATCGAGAGACCTGGTCTGGTGTTCCACAGCGCCCGCAAGTGGTTCATAACTCAGTGCGAAAGAACTGGAGCTCCAGAGCACTTCACTGCCAGTATTGTAGGACACTCAGCGGCTCGTTCTGAGAACGGGATCACCTACTCGCTCTACTCAGCAGGCATCTCGGATCAGCAGAAGCGCGACTTAGTGGACAGGGTCGCTGCACCATGATCCCTGATATCGAAGCCTTCGAGGAACGCGCTGCCATTGCTGAGTACGATGGCGGGCTTACCAGAAAGCGCGCTGAGGATGTCGCGGCTCAGGGACAGGGCTTTCCAACACGGCAGGACTACTGGGCTTGGCTGGCAGAGTATGTGCTCAACGAGAGGCTACCACCGTGATCACATCTCCGTCCGGGCGAAAGCTCGGGCGGGGACCTTCTCTGTTTTTTTGTCGATAACGTGGCTACCAGATTAAAAGTGAGTGTCCCAACGTGGATGCTTCTCATCGATGATCAGAGCATGGCTATGTGTGCGTTGTCCTTTAAGGTGTGGATGGTCGATTGGCAGATTTTTGTGCGTATGTTGGAAAACCGATGGATCTCCTGATGGCCAAACTAATAGAGCAACAGTTATGCCGCAGATCGCAATAATCGCGAGACCCACCAATGCGACAACGCTGCCATGTTGAGTAACTAGCCAGCCTGATAGTGGATAAGTCAGTAGCCAACATGCATGGCTCAGAGCGAATTGTGCTGCGAAAATTGCGGGTCGATCAGTAGAGTGCGCGGATCTCTTGAGCAAGCGCCCAGATGGCGTGAGTACCGCTGAGTAACCAATACCTGCTGAAGCCCATGCAACCAACAAGGCCACCCAAGTTAGTCCGAAAAGCGAAACCTCCAATGCGAGACAAAGGAGAGTTAAAACCATCACCGTTGCCCCACCGATCATAACTGCCCTATCGGAGAAGCGGTCAAGAAGGCGAGGGAGCGAGAATGCTGAAATAATCGATCCGGTACCGAAGGCGAACATTGTCCAGGCCAAGGCGCTCTCGGAAAGCTCGAGCGAACCTCGAACCAGCACCACAGAATTCACCAGTACCATGGCTCCAACTGCTGCAGCAGCGAGATTCAGAGCAAGCAGCCCGCGCAGCCTAGGTGTAGCCAAATAGATACGGATGCCGCGTGTCGTGCGGTCGTAGATGCCACGAGGCTCGGATGACTTCGGGCTTGGCAGCATCACCGAAACCACCAGCAGTGCCGAGGCTGCAAATCCGACAACCGTGCCTAGAAAAAGTGAATTGTAGCTCATCACCGCCAGCAGCAGCGCAGCCAGTGTCGGACTGACGATGTTTTCGAAGTCGTAAGCCAGGCGCGAGAGTGACAGCGCGCGGGTGTAGCGGCCTTCTTCCGGCAGCACGTCCGGGATAGTCGCCTGGAAGGTCGGCGTGAATCCTGCCGAGGCCGATTGCAGCAGGAAGATTAGCACGTAGACCTGCCAGACCTCAGTGACGAAGGGCAAACAAAGCGCAGCGCACACGCGTACCAAATCGAGACCAACAAGCAGCGCCCGGCGGTTCACCCGATCGGCGAAGGCCCCCGCGATTGGCGCGATTCCGACATAGGCCACCATCTTGATGGTGAAGACCGTGCCCAGCACCATTGCCGCTCCGTCGCCCGCGAGGTCGTAGGCCAGCAGCCCGAGTGCCACCGTCGCGAGCCCGGTGCCCAGCAGAGCCACGACCTGTGCGAGGAATAAGTGACGGTAGGTGCGGTCGGCGAGGATTTCCAGCATCGAGGATCTCAAAGGTAGCGGGCGATGACCTTCAGCTCATCGCGGTCCGCAGAGGATTGGTCTTCGTCCAGGCAGTGATCCATATGGTCGTGGATCAGGGCCCGCTTGGCATTGACGACAGCCTTTTCAACCGCTTGCAGCTGCTGAGCGATATCGAGACAGGGTTTGCCGTCTTCGATCATCGCGATCACCGACCGCAAATGACCGTCAGCGCGTTTCAGCCGGGCAATCAGAGCAGGATGGCTTGCATGGACATGGGGTTTTGTCATAGAACAATGATATCCCCCCTAGGGGGATAGAGCAAGACGGTCTCAGGAGAGGCCGCGTGGCTGAGCGGGCAGATTTAATGAAAGCAATTGTGGCATATGGACGGACGGCGTTTGCGACGCTCCTGTGCCTGTCGCTGACCGTCTGGTCCGTGTTGCCGACTACAACGCACACACCTGAAGTGTATGAGACAATCCAGGACCATCTGGAAATGATCGAGGATCATGGCCATTCGCACGGGTTTGAAGAGGACCTCTACTGGGCCATGCACGGCCACAGTCACGATGTGGCAGACCATGATCACAATCAGGCATTTCTCTCAAAAGGACCACGTACGGATCCGACCGCAGCAATCAGTGAAATATGGTTGAGTCTGTCTGCGTTCAGCGGGCCGTCTCGTCAGTTCCGAATAGACCGACCTCCGCGCGCATGATCGGCGTGGCTTTGCCACGAAGCACTCGATCACATTCAATTCAAAGCGGAGTAACTCCATGAAGACCCTCACTCGGGGCCTCAGTCGCATGTCAACGCGTCTTGCCCTGTTCATTCTCACAACCCTGCTGTTTTCTACCAGCGCTGCCCTCGCCCATGACGTCACCCCCGGTGACGCGGGCTATATCCAGGAAATCTGGGGGGTGCATATCATCCCGTTCATTTACCTCGGCGCAAAGCACATGATCACCGGGTATGACCATATCCTGTTCCTGCTGGGCGTCGTGTTCTTCCTCTACCACATGAAGGACGTGGCGATTTACGTCAGCCTGTTCGCCATCGGGCATTCGGTCACGATGCTTCTTGGCGTCTGGTTCGGCTGGGGCATCAATGCCTATATCATCGACGCCATCATTGGCTTGTCGGTGATCTACAAGGCGCTCGACAACCTTGGCATGTTCCAGAAGTGGCTGGGTTTTCAGCCCAACACCAAGGCAGCGACGCTGATCTTCGGGCTGTTCCACGGCACGGGTCTTGCATCGAAAATCCTTGAATACGAAATTGCCCCGGACGGGCTGCTTGCCAACCTTCTGTCGTTCAACGTGGGCGTCGAGGTCGGCCAGCTTCTGGCGCTCTTCGTCATTCTAATCGTGATGGGATACTGGAGGCGCAACCCGAACTTCCTGAAACAAGCCGCTTATGCCAACTGGATCATGGTCGCGCTCGGGGCCTGGCTGACCTATATTCAGATCGCCGGTTATATCACCTTTCCGCAACAAGCCTAATCGTGGAGATCACCCATGTACAATGCACCACAACCCAAACTCGAAGATCTTCCCAGCAAGAGGCAGCTTCGCAGGTCGTCCATCATTGCCGGTATCGGCGCGGTCTTTATCGGCGTGGCCGTCTATATGCCCGCTGAACTGGGTCAGGATCCGACGGGTGTCGGCTCCCTTCTGGGCCTCACCGAAATGGGCGAGATCAAACAGCAACTGAAGGCAGAAGCTGCAGCCGATGCGGAAACGCACAGCGAACTCGAGCCTTCGCTGCTCGACGACATCTTAGGGCTTTTCGTCTCCAGCGCCTACGCGCAGGAGGCCTGGCAAGATTCGATCACGTTCACCTTGGAGCCCGGCGAATACACCGAGACCAAGGCCATTATGGAGGAAGGTGCAACCCTCTTCTATGAGTGGAGCTCGACCGGCGGGCGGGTGAATTTCGATTTGCATGCCCATGCGGGTAGCGATGCTGTCACATACGAAAAGGGCCGTGGCCAGACAGAAGGAACAGGTAGCTTCGAGACACCATTCGCCGGTAATCACGGCTGGTTCTGGCGCAACCGAGACGAAGAGGCGGTGACTGTAACTCTACTTTTACGTGGCGACTACAGCGCAATATTAAGTGAAGAAAAATAGAGAGAACAAGGCGCGCCTGGAATACTGGGCGCGTCTGCTTAGCTGTTTTTCAGTTCCTTTGGCAATCGTGTGCACAAATGAAAAAACGTAAGAGCCCGTGTATCGATGTTTGTGACTTTTCTGGCCAAAGTGGCTGGTGTCTTGGGTGCGGCAGAACACGAACGGAGTGCGCAAGATGGAAAAAAATGAAGCCTTACGAAGCGAAACTCATTGAAAAAGAACTACCTCGAAGGATTGCGAAAGTAGCCGCGAAAAACACTGAGTAGTAGTGAGTTTGGTGACAGAGATTTCTGCCGCAACCCGCGTCTTGGCCTGGCAAAAAACTCAAGGTTCGTGATCATCTGCTGCAAGCAAAAGAATATCATTCAGTTTCACTTCCTTCACCACGCTCTTGCAGATAGCGCTTTTCGTTCTCAATCGCCCAAACTTTGCACGCATTTTCTCCAGAAGTAGCTTAGTTCCTTCGGCTGTTTCACTACCCCCCCACTACTCCTTCTTCCTTCTTCCTCTCCTATCTCCCATTACTGGTACCTATTAGGAGAGAGCACTCACCCACGTACGGAGGGAGCTACAGACAGCGCCTCCAAGAGTAGGCCAGGAGAGCCCTACGAGAAGGCCCACAGAGAGGGCCAGAGAGGCTTCCTAAGGTATGGCTGGGATGTCGCTGCGCCCCTGTCGCTAGCTCCCTAGGAAATGCCCCCGAAAGTGCCCCAGTTTGCTAGGTGCTGGAGGAAAGCCGAAGAACGGTATCGAGAAGCAAGGTATCCTACCACCCCAGCCATCTTCCTTTCTTGAGTGTTTGCTAGGTCCGGTCTGGCCGTAGTGGCCCGGAATGCCCCCGAAAATGCCCCTAGGCGGGTGCTCTCTCCAGAACACCCAGCGCGCCTCACTCTCGGGACCTAGGAAGCTACCCACTTAGGGAAGGGTGCATACTGCAGGGAAATAGGTACCAGTAATGGGAGATACCTAATAGATACCTTCCTTCCAGCTATCCCTATTTAGGAAGGTCTCATACCTATCATGGTATCCCTGGGTCCTCTCTCGCTGTCCTGGAAGGACCTCGTCGTAAAGAGGATCGGGAAAGATCTCACCTCTTTCGATAGTCGTGGGGAAAGGGGTGCCTGTGAGGTACGTTGTGGTGTCGTCCATGAAGCCTAGGAGGCGGTCGAGGTGTTGGGACTGGACGATGAAGCTGTCGTGGATGGGGAGAACGACAATCCCGTCCTGATACAGGTGGCAGACGAGGTTGAACGCAATCTCGCTATCCTCGAACATCAGTCGGATCCCCTGATCACTGCAGAGGCAGTCCTCGAGTTGTGGGTGCTTTCGAACGAACAGGCCGAGAGCGTAACGTAGTTGGTCGTTGGTCAGCTTCTTGGCTGGGTGTCCAGTAGGATGAGTGGACCGGAACGAGCTGAAAGCAGCGTTCTCATTGCTCGCATTGATTGCTGTTAGGACAAGCAACTTCAGCAGAGAACGTTGATCCTCGCACTCCTCAGGGAAAGCCAATGCTCCGACGTCGTAGGGATCACCTTCGAGCAGAACCCCTTTCTCCTTCGAGAGGATAGCAACGTGCAGTCCGCGAAAGTCCACTTCGACGGTTGGGCTGTCGTCTATGTGGATCTGTCTTCGATACGCTTTCGGCAGTTGTTGCCACCACCCACCGTAGAGGCGTCCGTTCAGTCGCCAGCTACTGCGAGAGAACACGCGTCGAACACAGAAGTCCCTTCCTCCGACAGGCAGTAGCTTCGTCGTTCCTGCCAGCGGTCCATCGGTGATGTCGATCTCCACTCTTGGGTCTTCGAGACCGGGACAGTCAATGAAAGTAGACCAGAGAAGCTCGTTGTAACTACGCAGATGATCACGCGTCCTGACGATCTCAGGTGTGTCTTCGTACTCGATGTCCTTGCCCTCAGCGTCTCTAAGGACGACAAGCTCTTGCTCAGCCGGGGCTTCCAGATACTGCACAGGTACTTGGACCCCTTCGAACATCTCCTGCAGCGGGCGTGCTGAGATGATGCGAGAGGTCCGGTTTCCACGTGAGTTGGGACCTGAGTAACTTCCCTTCGAAAGGACGATGAGGCCTTCTTGTTCCAGAGCATGAACGAGCTCAGGGATGACGTTGGAAAGGTGGAGGGCATTGTATCGAGAGTTGGTCTTCCAGCCACCCCTTCGCATTCTCACGCCGATAGAGAGGGTTGGGTCTGTTTTCCAAGCAACATACAGATCCAGTACGAGAACGTGGAGTTGGTCTTTAAATCGGCGCTTGGGCTTCGGACCTCTGCCTGCCGGATTGCGATAGGGCTGAAAGGCCCCCAACTCCCAAATCTTTTCTGTAACTTCGCGAACTCGGGGATGCTCCGACCATCTATGCACGTCCAGCGGTCGCGAGTGTTTGGGGTTGAGGGCCAATGTCATCGTTCCTGGAATTCTCCAACTCCTTAAATTTAGTAATCTTTGCATCGGTATTGACCAAGAAAATATTGTATATTCAAATCAAAGAAGCGCCGCTAACTTCCACTTGGAGGAAAATCTTGCCAGAATTTAAGAAACACGATCTGGATGTCGCCTGGGAGAGGATCGAGGCACGCAGAGGTAAAGCTAGCTTCAACTTCCGTGACATTACATCAATTTTCGCAAAGTATTATGAAGACAGACGCTACTGTGCCAACAGGGCGCGAGAACTGGGCGAAAAAATAGCAGAGTGTGTGAGTGACCCGGAAAACGACCTGTTTCCCATAGAGTTCGTTGGATTCACAGAAGATAATACACCCATAAAAAACGGTTCTCACGCAATCATTTACAAATTCAAGGATTAAGCACCGCCTCCTAGGCTTCATGGACGACACCACGACGTACCTCACAGGCACCCCTTTCCCCACGACCATCGAAAGAGGTGAGGTCTTCCCCGATCCCCTTTACGATGAGGTCCTTCCTGGACAGCGAGAGAGGACCCAAGGATACCATGATAGGTATGAGATCTTCCTAAATAGGGATAGCTGGAAGGAAGGTATCTATTAGGTATCTCCCATTACTGGTACCTATTTCCCTGCAGTATGCACCCTTCCCTAAGTGGGTAGCTTCCTAGGTCCCGAGAGTGAGGCGCGCTGGGTGTTCTGGAGAGAGCACCCGCCTAGGGGCATTTTCGGGGGCATTCTGGGCCACTACGGCCTGACTGCACCTAGCAAACACTCAAGAAAGGAAGATGGCTGGGGTGGTAGGATTCGAACCTACGGTACACTGTACCAAAAACAGTTGCCTTACCACTTGGCTACACCCCAACGGTGAGCGGCTGAATACGATGTGATCTGCCTAGGCGCAAGACCTGAATCGTGAAAATTTGGAGCCGACAGAGATTTTTTTCTACGGCTCGAAATTCAGTCTGCTCAAAGCTGGTTCAGACGCTCTTTCACCATCGGTCCCGCTTTGGCGAAATCGATCTGGCCAGTGTATTTGGATTTCAACGCGCCCATGATCTTGCCCATGTCGCGGATCGAGCTCGCGCCGACGGCCGAGATCGCTGTGTCGATGGCGGAAACGACTTCGGTTTCCTCCAGCTGACGCGGCAGGAATTCTTCGATCACTTTGATTTCTTCGAATTCACGCTCTGCCAGATCCAGACGACCGCCCTCTTCATAGGTGCGCGCGCTTTCCTGGCGCTGTTTCACCATCTTGGCGAGGATTTTCAGGATATCATCGTCGCTGGCCCCCTCCTCGCGGCCTTCGCCACGCAAAGAGATGTCCATGTCTTTAATCGCTGCATTGATCAGTCGCAGGGTCGACAAGCGCTCTTTGGCCTTGTCGCGCATGGCTTGCTTCAAAGCCTCATTGATCGTGTCACGCATGTTTGCCCACCTTTTGATGCGTCTCAGATACGAAGCTTGAACCATAGAAGAAAGCAAAGGTCTGTGCAACTTGTGAAGAAAAAAGCTAAGTTATTGTATTTCAACACTTTCTACTTTCACCCCAGACCTTGACGCCCGGTGGGTTCAACCTTAGTTTCCCGACAATTTGTCAGCCCGGAGACTCGCCCATGACCCTTGCGTCCACTTCAGCACCGACTGCCTGCCTTGCTATGGCCGATGGAACCCTGTTTTACGGACGCGGATTTGGCGCAACCGGCGAAACGGTCGCGGAACTCTGTTTCAACACAGCAATGACCGGCTACCAAGAGATCATGACCGACCCATCCTATGCGGGCCAGATCGTGACGTTCACCTTCCCACACATCGGCAACACGGGCGTCACCCCAGAGGATGACGAGACCGCTGATCCGGTCGCGGCGGGCATGGTTGTAAAATGGGACCCAACCGAGCCATCCAACTGGCGTTCCACCGGACATCTGTCGGACTGGCTCGCGTCTCGCGGCCGCATCGCCATCGGAGGCGTCGACACCCGCCGCCTGACCCGCGCGATCCGTCAAGCGGGTGCGCCGCATGTGGCGATTGCGCATGATCCTGAGGGCAAGTTTGACACCGACGCTCTGGTCGCAAAGGCGCGCGAATTCGTGGGGCTAGAAGGACTGGATTTGGCCAAAGAGGTGACCTGCGCGCAGAGCTACAAATGGGACGAAATGCGGTGGGCTTGGCCTGAGGGCTACACGCGTCAGGAAAACGCACGCCACAAGGTCGTCGCGATCGATTTTGGTGCAAAACGCAATATTCTGCGGTCTCTGGCGTCAGCGGGCTGCGATGTGACCGTTCTGCCCGCAACCGCGACCGCCGAAGAAATCCTCGCGCACAGCCCAGACGGTGTTTTCCTGTCCAATGGTCCCGGCGACCCAGCAGCGACTGGCGAATATGCCGTGCCCATGATCCAAGAAATCCTGAAAGCAGACCTGCCGGTCTTTGGCATTTGCTTGGGCCACCAGATGCTGGCCCTGGCGCTTGGCGGTCAGACCATCAAAATGAACCACGGCCACCATGGCGCGAACCATCCGGTCAAGGATCACGAAACCGGCAAGGTCGAGATCACCTCGATGAACCACGGTTTCGCGGTCGACAGCGCCACCCTGCCTGATCACGTCATGGAAACGCATACATCGCTCTTTGACGGCTCTAACTGCGGCATCCGCATCAAAGACAAGCCGGTCTATTCCGTGCAGCACCACCCAGAGGCCAGCCCGGGCCCGCAGGACAGCTTTTATCTGTTTGAGCGTTTCGCAGCCTATATGGACGAGGCAAAAGCGGCCTGACCCGCGCGAATTCTCGTAAAACTTTAAGCATTCGGTAATTTTTCGCCTCCAGACTAGCGACAGCACTCTGGAGGCGAAGTTTTATGGGCTATCAAAACGCAGCCCTCTCAGACCTGGCGCAACGCGCGCATAACGATCCGCATCTTGGCGCTGGTCGGCGATTGCTCGAGGCGGGGCACATAAGCTCTCTACAGTTCTTCTACGCGAAACAACGCCTCAAGGTCTGGGACACCAGCTTAACGGACGTTCTGATCTCCAATGGGTGGATCACAGAAACCCAGGCTCTTGTGGCCTTGGCGGCAGAGCTTCAGACCGAGGTGATCGACCTTGGACAAGCACCACCTGACCAGCGTCTCAAACAATTTCTACGACCCGAGATGTGCCTGAAACACGCAGTCGTGCCATGGATTGAGACGCCGGGGCAGCTGATCCTGGCCACAAGTCGGCCTGAAAAGTTTGAGCGCCTTCGCCCCCATTTGCCCGCCAATATCCGTCTGCCCAAAATGGTTTTGGCCAAGGAGCGAGACATCCAGAATGTGGTGGCCCAGATGCACGGAGCCTCTCTGACGCGGGCCTGTGAGACGCGTTTGGCAAAAGCGCTAAGCTGCCGAGGCTGGGCGCAGACACTCTGGCTTCGTTTGGCCTGTGTCGCGACGCTTTGCTTGGCGATGACTGCTTTGTTCTACATTGCCCCAGAGTTCAGTATCAGCTTGTTGGTTCTGTTGACCATGGGTTTTCTCTTGATTGGTATTGCGATGAAATGCGTGGCCTTGGCCGCCAGCAGACAGGCCACTCCCGCGCTTGAGAAAAAGGCACAAAAGCGCTCAGGTCGTCTGCCTAGAATCTCTGTTCTGGTGCCGCTTTTCAAAGAAACCGAGATCGCGGACGCCCTGATCCACAGGCTCCGCGCGCTCACCTATCCGCGGGCACTTTTGGATGTCGTGCTGGTGCTCGAAGAAAAAGACCTGCTTACACAGGACACGCTTGCACGCACGACTTTGCCGCAGTGGATGCGCGTTGTGAAAGTGCCTCAGGGTAGCAGGCTTACCACCAAACCCCGCGCCATGAACTATGCCCTGGATTTCTGCCGAGGCGACATCATAGGTATCTGGGACGCCGAAGATGCGCCGGACCCGCGCCAGCTTGAAACTATCGCCGCGCATTTTGCCAATGCCGCACCGGATGTGGCCTGTGTGCAGGGGATTCTGGACTATTATAATCCCGAAACCAACTGGATCTCACGCTGCTTTACGCTCGAGTATTCAATGTGGTTCCGCATTATACTGCGCGGCATGGCCCGCATTGGTGTGCCGATCCCACTCGGTGGTACAACGCTTTTCATGCGCCGAGATGTCCTGGAACGTATTGGCCGGTGGGACGCGCATAACGTCACCGAAGACGCGGACCTCGGCATCCGTCTGGCGCGATTTGGGTATCGCACCGAACTGTCCCTCACTGTCACCCAAGAAGAAGCTACCTGCCGCTTTCGGTCCTGGGTTCGACAAAGGTCGCGTTGGCTTAAGGGCTATATGATCACCTATTTGGTGCATATGAAACGTCCGGGCCGTCTGCTGCAATCTCTTGGGCTCGGACGGTTCATCGGGCTCAATGTCATCCTTCTCGCGGCCCTTATGCAGTTCCTGCTTGCGCCAGTTCTGTGGTGTTTCTGGCTTTTGGCCTTTGGTCTGTCAGAACCGCTGGGTCTCGCAGATTTGTCGCCGCATCTTTTAGGGGCCTCAATGGTGACCCTTGGGGCCGCAACCCTCATTGATTTCACGATCGCAGGCCTCTCGATGCGGGGTCAAAACAGGCGAGGCCTGATCCCTTGGGTCATCTGCTTTGTGATCTATTTCCCAATGGCGACGATTGCGGCCTATAAGGCTCTATTTGAGCTGATCTTTCGGCCATTTTTCTGGGACAAAACCACCCACGGGCAAACCGCCGAAGGCCAGACTGCGGGGTATTCAGCTGTCAGCACTTAGTTTGATGCGTGTTTCAAAAGCCTCGGAAATATGACTTTTGAGCGCCCGATAGGCGCCATCCTCGTCGCGGTTGGCGATAGCCTCAACTATAGCCGCATGCTCTTGCAACGCCACAACGCCCCGCCCTTCCACCGCCAAAGACGTGGTCGCCATCAAGGCCATCGTGCGGTGAACCAGATCCAATTGCTGCACCAGATACCGGTTGTGGGACGCCAGATGGATCATTTTGTGAAACCGCCGGTTCGCGCGGGACAGAGCCGTGGGATCGTCGACAATTGCTTTGTCTTCTTCGACCATGTCGCGCAGCACTTTAACCTCTTCGACCGCCGCATGGCGCGCAGCCAGCCGTGCCGCAAGACCTTCGAGTTCGGTACGCACCAGATAAAGCTCCGAAAGTTGGTTGTGATCTAGGGATGCGACAATCAAGCTCCGCCCATCGCGCGCCAGCAACGATTGTGTTTCCAACCGCTGCAAGGCCTCGCGGATTGGCGTGCGCGACACCCCAAAGCGCTCTGCCAGATCGCTTTCAACCAAACGATCCCCTGGCTTATATTCGCCATGATCAATCGCCTCCAAAATCAGCGAATAGGCGTCCCGGGTTTGCCCGCGGTTTTGGCTCATGGTGTCTCTCCTCAGAATGCGACAGACTATGCATCCCCTTGATTAACTTGCAAGGGACAGATTGACACCGCGCCCAAGCCTCCTAGGGTCTCGCACATGCCAAAACACGCTTTCTCTCATGTGACCACCTGGGTCTTTGATCTGGACCACACGCTTTATCCGCCCGAAATGAGGCTTTTTGATCAGATCGAAGACCGCATGACCCGCTATGTCATGCGCGAAGTCGGCGTAGACCAAGCCGAAGCCGACCGCCTTCGCGCCACCTATTGGCGCGACTACGGCACCACGCTTGCTGGCCTCATGCGTGTTCACGATATTGATCCTGATCCCTATCTGCACGAAGTCCACGATATCGATTTCTCCGTGCTCGATCCCGATCCGCAACTGGCCGACATGATCACAAGTTTACCGGGGCGCAAGATCGTCTACACCAATGGCTCAGCCCCCTATGCGCGCAACGTTCTCGCAGCTCGCGGGCTCAGCGCCCCTTTTGAAAAGATCTATGGCATTGAACACGCTGGATACTTTCCGAAACCGGAACGCATCGCCTTTGAAACTGTATTCTCCAAAGACGGGCTGGACCCAACGAAAGCCGCCATGTTCGAAGACGATCACCGCAACCTGAAGGTTCCACACGAAATGGGTCTAAAAACCGTTTACGTCGCACCAGACGCCAAAGACGAACGACACCTCCAGCACCACACAAACGACCTTGGTGCGTTCCTAAGCCAGCTTCTCTGACCAGCATTCATCTTGCCCGAAATACTCAAATCCAACATGGGCTGCACGCGCAGCGGCAAGTTGCCTCTTTCCCGCCCCGCGCAACAAGCCTAGATATCAGGCAAAGAGGAGTGCCCATGAGCGCGCAGCATTTCGATATCGTGATTTCGGGCGGGGGCATCGCTGGCCTGACCGCAGCAGCCGCTTTGGCGCAAGCGGGTTTCACCGTGCAATGCCTTGATCCCGCGCCTCCAATCACGGACCGCGAGACCAAAGGCGCGGATATGCGCACCACGGCATTCCTGCAGCCTGCACAGGCATTGCTCGAGCGCGCCGGGCTCTGGTCGCGGCTCGAGAACCACGCCGCAGCGCTTCAGGTCATGCGGATTGTGGACGCGGGGGGAGAAACGCCCAAAGCGCGGATCGTCAAAGAATTCAATGCATCCGAAATTTCGGAGAAGCCGTTTGGCTGGAACCTGCCCAATTGGCTCTTGCGCCGCGAAATTGTGGCGCATCTTCAAACCCTGCCTAATGTGGATCTGCGTCTGGGCACAGGCACCAAAGCACTGTTCACACGAGCCGCCGAAGCCCGCGTCACCCTCAGCGATGACGGCGTCAGCACCTGCAAACTCGTGATCGCCGCCGATGGGCGAGGCTCTCCGATGCGCGAGGCGGCCGGTATTCCAGTGCGCACCACGCGCTATGGCCAGAAAGCCCTGGCCCTCGCGGTGACCCACCCTATTCCCCATGAAAACGTCTCAACCGAGATCCACCGAACAGGTGGTCCCTTCACGCTGGTACCGCTTCCAGACCGCGAAGGCCTGCCCTGCTCTGCGCTGGTATGGATGGAGCGCAGCGCCAAGGCGCAGGCCCTCTTTGCTCTGAACGATCAAGAATTTGAAGAGGCGATGACAACGCGCAGCGCGGGTCTCTACGGACCTCTCAAGCTGGCCTCGCAACGCACTATTTGGCCGATCATCAGCCAAGTTGCTGCACGTATGTCTGGTGAACGCATCGCTCTGATCGCAGAGGCTGCACACGTCGTGCCGCCGATCGGGGCGCAGGGGCTCAATATGTCCTTGGCTGACCTTGGCGCTCTGTTGGATCTGGCACAGACCTCGCCGGATTCACTCGGAAGCCGCGACATGCTGGACGCCTATCATCAGAAACGCCATGGCGACATCAGTCTTCGGGTGCGCGGCATCGATATGCTGAACCGCGCCTCGATGGTTGAAGCTCCGCTTTTACGCGACGCGCGTGCTATGGGGCTTAATGCGCTTTACGGGCTGGCCCCGGTGCGCAAAACACTCATGCAAATGGGTCTTGGTGTGCGGTAAGACGGTTTGCGTGGCAAACCGCCTGTTGAGTATTTAGAGCAAGATGAAAGCCCTAGAGCACCTGATCCAAGGCCGCCTTTAGGCGCGCTACGGTGGCGTGCACATCATAGAGCTTGTCCAGACCAAAGAGCCCAAGCCGGAAGGTCATGAAGCCCTCTGGCTCATCACATGCCAATGGCACGCCTGCCGCGATCTGCATACCTAAAGCGCTGAATTTGCTCCCGTTTTGGATGGCCGGGTCGTCTGTGTAGCTGACCACGACTCCCGGTGCTCCGAACCCTTCGGCGGCGACAGAGGTCACGCCCTTGCCCTTGAGCATCGCGCGCACCTGATTGCCAAGTTCCCATTGAGCCTCGCGCAATTTTTCAAAGCCGTAGTCCCGCGTCTCTAGCATCGTATCGCGGAAGGCTTTCAGCGCATCGGTCGGCATGGTGGCGTGATAGGCATGGCCGCCGCCCTCATAGGCCTGCATGATGCCATGCCATTTTTTGAGATCGATGGCGAAACTGTCGCTTTCGGTCTGATCCAGCCGCGCCAAGGCGCGTTCGCCCATCATCACAAGACCAGCCGACGGAGACGCAGACCACCCTTTTTGCGGCGCCGAGATCAGCACATCAACGCCGGTCGCCTTCATGTCGACCCAGGCGCAACCCGATGCGATACAATCCAGTACCATCAGGGCACCGACCTCATGAGCCGCGGCTGCCATGGCCGTCACATAGTCATCAGGCAGGATCACACCTGCTGAGGTCTCCACATGCGGTGCAAAGACCACATCCGGCTGCTGCTCGTGGATCTTGGCCACCACCTCTTCGATTGGAGCAGGTGCGAAGGGTTCGGTGATGCCATTGCCGGTTTGGCGTGCCTTCATCACGGTGCTTTCGGCGGCGAAGCCTCCGGCTTCAAAAATCTGGCTCCAGCGGTAGGAGAACCAGCCGTTGCGCACCACAAGCGTTTTGGCATCGCGGGCGAACTGACGGGCGACGGCTTCCATCCCGTAGGTGCCACCGCCGGGGATCAGGGCCACCGCGTCGGCATTGTAGACCTCTTTTAGCATTCCCGAGATGTCGCGCATGACTTGCTGAAAACTCGCGGACATGTGGTTAAGTGAGCGGTCAGTGAAGACCACGGAAAATTCGTCCAAGCCGTCGGGATCAATCGTGTTCAGCAATGCCATAGGTTCCTCCGAAATCATCTTCTTAGATATAGTGGCGGCCAAACTCCAAGCTGCCTAGGGCTAAATCGACGCATTCTTGGTTTGGATCAGACCTAAAGCGGTCCGGGCCTGCGCTCTTCGCTAAGCAGCACATTGGCTTCGACATCCCCCACCCCAGGCAGTGTCATAATCCGGCGACGCAGCACACGTTCGAAATCAGCGATATCGCGGGCGGTGACGCGCAGGCGATAGTCATACATGCCCAGGACGTGTTCGACCCGCTGCACTTCGGGGATAGCGGTTACGGCGCGCTCGAAATCATCAAGGCTCACGCGGCCTTTGGTAGCGAGCTTGACGCCAAGAAAGACGGTCACGCCAAAGCCCAGTTTCTCGCGATCCAGATCGAGGGTGCGCCCAGCTAGGATGCCCTCGGACTCTAACCGTTTGATGCGACGCCAAGTAGCTGGCTGGCTGAGGTCAAGCTTCCGCCCCAAGGCACCCGCAGATTGGGTGGCGTCTTCGCTGAGAGATTTGATCAGCGCGCGGTCGATGTCGTCCAGATCGATCATAGCGGCAGACTTTCTTCGGCTTTGATGCGGGCGACATGCATCAAGGCTTCAATGTCAGCGATATGGGGTAAGGCGAGGATCTCGTCGCGGTAGATCTGTTGATAGTGCGGCATGTCCCGCGCAATCACGGACAGACGCACATCGACACGACCGAGGAAGGTCTGAATCTCGATGACTTCGGCGATCTCGCGGGCTGCTTCGATGAAATCGTCAAAGGCGCGGGTCTGGGTTTTGTCGAGTGTCACGCGCAAAGACACCTCGACCTCAAAGCCCAATGCGCGCCAGTCGATGACCGCGCGGATGCCGCGCAGGATACCTGCCTCGCGCAGACGTTCCAGCCGCCGCGTAAGCCGCGAGGCGGTGACGCCCAAAGCGTCAGCGAGATCAGGAATCGACTGATCCGGATTGAATTGCATGCGCCGTAGAATGCGGCGATCGAGATCGTCAAGCATGAATACGTCATTATTTTAAATTTCTGCGAATGAACAGCGCATAATGAAGTGCAATTACGTGTAAAACGCACTCGAAACCCTCTCAATCCCCCCTATGCTGGCGTCAATTCAACCCCCGATGGGACAATGAGGAGAAAATCATGCGCGTATATTATGACCGCGATTGCGATGTGAACCTGATCAAAGAAGCCAAGGTTGCTATCCTGGGCTATGGCTCTCAGGGCCACGCACATGCACTGAACCTGCGCGACTCTGGCGCGAAGAACGTTGTTGTTGCTCTGCGCGAAGGCTCTGCGTCTGCAGCGAAAGCCGAAGCAGAAGGCCTGCAAGTTATGGGCATCGCCGAAGCGGCTGCATGGTGCGACGTCATCATGTTCACCATGCCCGACGAACTTCAGGCAGAAACCTATAAGAAATACGTCCACGACAACATCAAGCCAGGCGCAGCCATCGCGTTCGCCCACGGCCTGAACGTGCACTTTGGCCTGATCGAGCCAAAAGAAGGCGTCGACGTGATCATGATGGCGCCAAAAGGCCCAGGTCACACCGTGCGTGGCGAATACACCAAAGGTGGCGGCGTGCCTTGCCTGGTGGCAGTCAACACCGACGCAACCGGCAAAGCGCTGGAAATCGGCCTGTCCTATTGCTCCGCAATCGGTGGCGGTCGTTCCGGCATTATCGAAACCAACTTCCGCGAAGAATGCGAAACCGACCTGTTTGGTGAACAAGCTGTTCTCTGCGGTGGTCTGGTCGAACTGATCCGCTGCGGTTTCGAAACTCTGGTCGAAGCAGGTTATGCGCCTGAGATGGCCTATTTCGAATGTCTGCACGAAGTGAAGCTGATCGTGGACCTGATCTATGAAGGCGGCATCGCGAACATGGACTACTCTATCTCTAACACTGCAGAGTACGGTCAGTACGTCACCGGCCCACGCATCCTGAAGTACGACGAAACCAAAGCGCGCATGAAAGAAGTTCTGGAAGACATCCAGTCTGGCCGTTTTGTCCGCGACTTCATGCTGGAAAACCAGGTTGGTCAGCCAACCCTGAAAGCGTCCCGCCGTGCAAACGACGAGCATATGATCGAAGAAACCGGCGCGAAACTGCGTGGCATGATGCCATGGATCGCGGCTGGCAAAATGGTCGACAAATCCAAGAACTAAGTCGGAGTTCTTCCGATTGCTCAGGCCTCGCCTTTTGGCGGGGCCTTTTCTTTTGCCGCGTCAGGCCAAAAGCTCGGCCACGCTCTCGGTATAGCATTTGCCAAGAACATAGTCCCAACCACCTAGATACATATCACGACGCTTAAAGGCCTCTGGACCCCAGACGCGCCAGCCGCCATGCACCAGTGTGACTTTGCATTTGCCAAGCGGTGCGTTTTGAAAGCTGACGTCCAGCTTGGTCGCCATTTTGGATCCGTGTCCCGGATGCCAAGACGCCACAAAGCGTGCGCCCGGCGTGATTTCCATCACATGCCCCCAGACTGTGGCTGAACCGTCGAATTTGGTTTCAGTGATGGCCCCTCCGGGCTGCGCATCAACATGGACCGCTAGAGGGACCTGACCCTGCGCACCCGAGACCGAATGTTCCCTAACGGGCCACCAGCGATCTAAATGAAGGACGAAAATATCAAAGGCCGTCGCTGCGTCGCACTCGACGAGGACTCTCTTCTGTATCGGTGAAGGCATAATGGTCTCCTTCTAATTTTCACATGCAATCCCTACACTTAGGCCATCGCCCGCGTCTTTCGGTGATACACGTTCAAATCTGCGCTGCGCTCAATTTTGTTTTCAACTATGGTACGCAATCCATTTTTAAAATCAACCTAAAGCTTAATTTTTGGGCGACGGTGTAACAATTGGTTGAATCGAGTTGATTGCCAACTGACTTCAAGAGAGCGGTTTCACACAGGAAACTTGCTTGACGCCACTCTGAAACAGGCAGAACGTGCGCGGGAATTTATGAGGGTACGATGCCGGACATTCCCGTCAAATATTGGATCATGGTGGCCACGCTTGGGTTTGTCTGGGGATCGACTTTTCTCCTGACAGAACTGGCGATCGAAGACCTTTCGCCGCTATGGTTGGCGACCAGCCGTATCTGTCTTGGGTCTGTCCTCTTGACGCTCTTTTGGGGATTGCGCGGCTTCAAACTCTTCCCCGAAGAAAGCGCTTGGGGGCGCATGACTTTCGTTGCGATTTTCAGCTCGGTCGTGCCCTTCTTTCTGATCGGCTGGGGGCAACAATATGTGACCTCGGGCTTTGCAGGGATCAGCATGGCGGCAATCGCGCTGATGATTCTGCCCCTCGCGCATGTGTTCTTGCCAGATGAAAAGATGAACCTGCGAAAGGTCTTTGGTTTCGTCGTGGGCTTTATTGGCGTGGCCTTTTTGATGGGCGGCGATGTGCTGGCCTCATCCGGCAGCTCGATGGAAACGTGGGGGCGGTTCTCCCTGCTCGGTGCGACTGCGTGCTATGCAGTGTGTTCCATCGTGCTGCGCAAAATGCCTGCAGCGGATCCGGTTGGCCTGTCCGCTGTGCTTTTGCTCATTGGTGCGGCGGTCATTCTTCCGATTGCTCTGATCGTCGAGGGCCTGCCTCCTGCGATTCCGCAAGACACGTTGATCGTGATCGCCGTGCTTGGACTGATCCCGACGGCAGCCGCAAACCTTTTGCGCGTGCGCGTGATCCGCGAGGCGGGGTCCACGTTCATGAGTCTCGTGAACTATCAGGTGCCCGTCTGGTCCGTGGTCATGGGCGCGCTCATTCTTGGCGAGCCTCTGCCCGCTACCATGCTCCTGGCGCTCTTGCTGATCCTCTCGGGCGTCGCAGTGTCACAATACGGCGCCCTCAAACGGATGTTCACGCGCAGCTAGACGCTCGCGGCCACTTCTGAAACGATGCCGTCCACCACGTGCTCGAGCAGCACCGGATCTTCGCATTCCGCCATGACGCGGATCAGAGGCTCGGTGCCGGACTTGCGGATCAAAAGGCGGCCATAGCCGTTCAGCTTGGTTTCCGCATCCGCAATGGCTTTTTGGACCTGAGCCACCTCAAGCGGATCCTGCCCAGCGCCGTAGCGCACATTCTTCAGAAGCTGAGGAACTTTGTCGAAGTTCTGTGTGAGTTCACTCGCAGGGCGACCAGTTTCCACCATGGCCGCAAGGAACTGAAGCCCCGCCAGAAGGCCATCGCCCGTTGTTGCATAGTCGGTCATCACGATATGGCCCGATTGTTCGCCCCCAAGGTTGAACCCACCTTGACGCATGCGTTCAACCACATAACGGTCTCCCACCTTAGTGCGTTCCAGTTTCAGGCCGCGTGCCTGTAAGAACCGCTCTAGCCCAAGGTTGGACATGACCGTTGCAACCAGCGTGTCACTGGCCAGTTTCCCAGCACCAGCCCAGCGGTCCGCCAATAGCGCCATGATCTGGTCGCCATCCGCGACCATGCCGTCTTCGTCCACGATCATCACGCGGTCCGCGTCGCCATCCAGCGAAATGCCGACATGGGCATTGTGGCGCACCACGGCTTCGCTGATGGTGGCCGGATAGGTCGAACCGCATTTGTCGTTGATGTTATAACCGTTCGGCGAGACGCCGATCGAAACGACTTCGGCGCCCATTTCCCACAAGGCTTCTGGCGCTGCACGGTGCGCCGCACCGTTTGCGCAATCAACAACCACCTTCAGACCGCTCAAGGGCAGCGAAGAAGGCAGCGAGCTCTTTACACGCTCGATATAGCGGAAGCGGCCGTCATCGATCCGTTTCGCGCGGCCGATATGTTGGGCCTGCGCGGGCTCAACGCCCTCAAATACCAGCCTTTCGATTTCGGCTTCGGCTTCGTCGGAGAGTTTGAACCCATCAGGCCCAAAGAACTTGATGCCATTGTCACAGGCCGGGTTGTGGCTGGCGGAAATCATCACACCAAGGTCAGCGCGCATCGAGGTGGTCAGCAGACCAACCGCCGGAGTCGGCACTGGACCCAGCAAAAAGACGTTCATGCCCGTAGAAGTCAGACCCGCCGTCAAAGCATGCTCAAACATATAGCCTGACAGCCGCGTGTCCTTGCCGATCACTACACGGTGCGCGTCGGATTTGTCTTTGCGGAAGTACCGCCCCACGGCCGCGCCAATCTTAAGCGCCATTTCGGCGGTCATCGGATAAGTATTCGCGGTCCCACGCACCCCGTCGGTGCCAAAGAGCTTTCGTGTCATTTAATTCGTCCCTTTCGTCACCGCTTGCCAAAGCGTGAGCGCCTGCGTGGTCTCGGCCACGTCATGCACGCGAAGAACCTGCACGCCCTGCGCCACGCCTGCCAAAGCGACGGCCACGGAGCCGGGCATCCGGTCGTGGGCGTCTTCGGTTTTGCTTAATGTCCCAATAAATCGTTTGCGTGACGCACCGAGCAAAATCGGGCAGCCCAGGCTGTGAAACAGGCTGAGCCGCGCCAAAAGCGCGAGGTTATGCGCCAGAGTCTTGCCAAAGCCGATGCCCGGATCGACCAGAATTTGATGTCTTGGAATGCCGAGGCTGGTCAGATAGCCGACCTGCGCCTCTAGAAAATCATAAACGTCGAGCAGCACGTCGTCATAGGTCGGATCATCCTGCATCGTGGCCGGATCCCCCTGCGCATGCATGACACAGACCGGAGCGCCCGCCTCTGCGGCGAAGGGCGCGAGGTCTCCGTCCCAGGTAAAGCCCGAAACGTCGTTGATCAGCGTGGCACCTGCCGACAGAGCTTCGCGTGCGACGGGCGCTTTGCGGGTGTCGATGCTAATTGGCACGTCGGATTGCGCTGTGACCGCGGCGATCACAGGTGCTGTGCGCGCGATTTCCTCGACCACAGCCACATGACCTGCGCCCGGGCGGGTGGATTCGCCGCCGATATCGATGATGGTCGCGCCTTGGTTGGCCATCTCGGCCACCCGCGCGATGGCCGCATCGGGAGCGTTAAATTCGCCGCCATCCGAGAAACTGTCAGGCGTTACGTTCAGGATGCCCATGACCTGCGGTGCGGCCATATCAAGGCCTGCCAAAGTCCCGCGCGGCTCCGTCATCCGCGCAAGCGCCTCTTCCGTCGCTTGGGCCGCAGGGATGACTTCGGGCGATTGCCCACGTCGCAAAACCTCGATCTCAGAAAACCACGCCCAGCCTCCGGCGAGGTCAAAGGCACCTTTAGGGCGGGCCGCATCAACTTGCGGTATGGCTCGGTAATAGGTCTTCATATCTTTTGCATGTGCGATCAAACGCGCTGTGGCAAGCGCTCAGAATTCGCTTTGATCCAGTGTTACAGTCTGTGTGGGAATTGTGTGGGTCATCGGCAACGTGTCGCCGAAACAAATCATCCGGGAAGCCTGCCATTGTTCAGCAAACCAACACGCGAGTGCTTTTGGGGCAGGATCAGGTGAGTCGGTCGCGTCTAAAACCAACTTCGAGGGCGCCCAGACCACAGAAAGCTGGTTCTTCATCGCCCAATCCAATTCCGTCCGCGTGCCCGCAACGGTCAAAGCAAGGTACTCTGCCGATAGGCGCCACGCGGCCTGTTCGATCTCTAAAAGGTCGATATTGAGCTGCGCCCGTTCCAGATCCACGGCCTCACGGTCCTTAGGCAAATCCAGGCAAAGAACCATCGGCGCATCCAAAGCATCAAGCTGCGCAATCCAGGACGAGATATGCGGCGACGACAGGGCAGCATTACTCAGAAATGCAACAACCGGAGCACGCGCGGCCGCGACCGGCCCATCCCCCTGCCCCGGCACACGTTCGATTTCCACGCCCAGCGCGCCGTTGCCTTTGTCGAGCTTTTGGATACGCACAAAAACCCGCATCGCCAGCGGTTCCGCCAATATGCGATCCGCAATCCGCTCGGCCAGCGTTTCCAGCAGGTTCAGACGTTCGGCTGCCAGCTCATGCTCAATCGCCCAAGTGATCCGGTCATAAGACAGGATCAAATCCACATCATCGCCAAGATCTGCTTCGGGTGCCGCAACCTCGACCACGACGTCAAAACTAAGCCGCTGTTCCATATCCCGCTCAGCTTGAAAGGCTCCTATTTCCACCGAGACAATATGGTCGCGCAGAGACAGGCGATCATGCACGCCTTCGGGCGCGGTCGCCTTGGCACGGGCTTCGGGATGATCAAAGGCGGATGCGCTCATGGGGGCTCCTGAAATGATTTGCGCCGCTATAGCAGCGGCGCACCATCAGAACCAGAGCGGAAACCCTACCTTTAGTTTTGTGAAAGACGGGTGGCGCGGCGATAGAAGTGGTGCTGGCCCACAGTGGCCGTGCGCGTAAACTGGCGCGCCCAGGCAGGGTTCACATATTTAGCATGGTAAAACGTCGCCCCATCGGTCAGATCCCGAGGTCCACCATTCAGCATAATATGCGCGATCTTGCCCATGCGTTCATAGGCACGTTGATCCGTGATCGTCTCAGCCAGACCGTCGCAGGTGTAGGAAAACTGGCACCGGTGCTTGCGACCGGTACCTTGGTTGATCACCTTGCAGACGGTGTTCGGGAAGCGGCGGCTTTCGGCGCGGTTCAAAATGACCTCAGCAACAGCGAATTGACCAGCGGTGCTTTCGCCACGCGCTTCAAAGTAAAGCGCCTCAGCCAGGCACGCCCACTGCTTGTCGCCTTCCAGAAACGGCTGCGCGTCGATCCACTCGATGGTGCGTTCTACAGGCTGTGCGCCGCGTTTGTTGCGGAACAGCAAAAAGCCCTTCAGCCTGTCACCATTCAGCAAAGCCATACGGGATTGTTCGACCGCGAGGGCCTGCTCAAGCGGGGAAGCCGGTGTGTCTGCTGCAACCGGAGTTGCCAGCAGCGCAAGGGCCATAATTGCATTTCTAAAGATGCGCATTGCACTCTCTCATATAGAAATGCCGGATCCTCCCCAGGTCCGGCCAGACATCGAAGCGGTTTACAGAAAAGCCCGTGACGGGTCTAGCCCCGTGACAATTTCGCACAGTTTTTGAGCGATTTGTGTGACTTGTTAAATCAAAACAGAAACTTAGCTTCCAATTTGATCCCGTATGGCCAGCTGTGCCGCCGCCAATCGCGCCACAGGCACACGGAATGGTGAACAGGAAACATAGTTCATTCCCACCTTGCGGCAGAAGGCAATCGACTCGGGGCTGCCGCCATGTTCGCCGCAAACCGAGAGAACCAGATCGGGGCGTTCCTTGCGCCCGCGCTCTGCGCCAAGCTTCACCAGCTCGCCCACGCCATCGGTATCCAGCGTGTGAAACGGATCCTCTGCATAGACGCCCTGCTGTACATAAGCGGACATAAACCGCCCCGCGTCGTCGCGTGACAGACCATAGGTCATCTGCGTGAGGTCATTGGTGCCAAAGCTAAAGAAATGGCAGTTCGGCGCGATCTCTTCGGCGCGCAGGGCCGCGCGCGGGGTTTCCACCATCACGCCCAGTTTAAACTCAAAGGCATCGCTGTGTTCCGTCCGAACGGCTGCGGCCACCGCATCAATCCGGGTTTTGACCAGTTCGACCTCGCGTTTCGCGCTAACCAGAGGGATCATGATCTCTGGCACCACAGCATCGCCATCCTTGGAGGCCTCAATCGTGGCCTCAAAGATCGCACGCGCCTGCATGTCATAGATCTCGGGCACCGCGATGCCCAAACGCACACCGCGCATGCCGAGCATGGGGTTATATTCAGAGAGCGCCTCAACGCGACGTTCCACCGTCGAAAGCGGAAGGTTCAAGGCCTCGGCCAGGTCGCGCATGCCCGTGCGGTCGCTTGGTAGGAACTCATGCAAAGGCGGATCAAACAGACGAATACAGACTGGCCGCCCCTGCATGATCTGAAAGAGATCGACGAAATCCTCACGCTGGATCGGCAACAGGCGCTCAAGCGCCGCCTTGCGATCATCGCTTTCATCCGCAAAGATCATCTCGCGCATGGCAGTCAGGCGGTCTTCTTCAAAAAACATATGCTCGGTGCGGCAGAGCCCGATACCCTGCGCTTGGAAATTGCGCGCGGTCAAAGCATCTGCTGGCGTGTCAGCATTGGCACGGACATCGATATCGCGGTTTTCATCGGCCCAAGACATGAGCTTCTGAAAGCTCTCATCCAAGGCGGCTTCAAGCATCGGCGGCTGTCCCGCCAAGACCTGACCGTTGGATCCATCGATGGTCAGGATATCGCCTTCGCCAAAGACCCGCCCATCCGGTGCGATCAATTGCTTACGCCGCGCCTGAAAGCGGATCTCGCTCGCGCCCACGACGCAAGGAAGGCCCATGCCACGTCCGATCACAGCGGCATGGCTCGTGATACCACCACGTTCCGTAAGAACCGCAACTGCAGCATGCATGCCGCGAATATCTTCTGGGTTGGTCTCGCGCCGCACCAAAACGGCGGCCTCGCCGCGGGCCGCCGAGGCCTGAGCATCAGCCGCGGAAAACACAATCTTACCCGTCGCAGCCCCGGGGCTCGCAGCCACACCCGACCCAACCACATCGCGGTCGGCATCCGGATCCACCTGACGGTGCAACAATTCATTCAACGCGCGCGGCTCCACCCGCAACAGAGCTTCCTGGCGCGAGATCACCCCGTCTTCGGCCAAAGCCACCGCAATACGCACCGACGCGCGCGCCGAGCGATGCACGCGCACCCCGTCCAGAATATGGACGCCCCCGTTTTCCAACGTGAACTCAACCTGCATCTCTTCGCGCAGACGCACGCGCATGGCTTCGGCGTGTTTGATCAGCTCAGAAAAGGCCTCTGGTGCCTGATCCTCGAGCGACGGGCCGCGGTCATCCTTTTCAAGGAAAAGCGACTTTTCACCCGCCTCCAACGCATCCCGACCTTGCGATTGCGACAGATAGCGACCTTTGATCATCGGCGTGCCGGAGACGCTATCCACCAATTGCAACACGCCCGAGCCGCATTCCCCCTGCCCCAGCCCAAGCACCATCGCCTGCACCACCAGTCCAAGCCCCGCATCCGCAGGCGCCCCTTTCGCCATCCGCAAGAGCCGCGCCGAGGTGCCTTCCCACGCCCGCGCCATCGAGCGCAAAACACCGCCGAGCTGTTCTTTCGGATCCTGAGGAAAGGCCTCATCGGCCTCATCCTCATAGGCATCCAACGCCTCATTCACCGCATTGGCATCTGTGGGGTCAATGTCATCAAACATATCCGGATCAAGCCGCGCCACATGCACCGAATAAGCCTGAATAAACCGGAAATAGAGCTCATCCGCCGCCTCGCGGCCCAGTGTATTGGACAAATGCGCATGACGTTCCGCATTCATTCCGATATTTAACACAGCACCCGGCCCGCCCCAGTCAGGATCCTGAGAACTCGGCCGCACACAGAGAATTTGCCCCTCCTCGAACGGAGAAATCAACCGCGCCAGATCCGGCATATCGCCGGCCGCAATATTATGGACAGCCTCAAAAGACAGCGCCACCGTCGTGGGCACCGGCATCTCCATGCGCACCAGACGTTGCAAACACTTCGCCCGCCCGCCGTGGGTATCAGGCGACATCGGTGCATCCGGTGTGATCAGCGTGATATAGGAACTATTATTCTGCACTGCGGCATTTCTCCTGCTGTCCGTGCAGCATAAGCATTGCGTCCTACCTGGCAAGGGAAAGCTGAGAGCGGACCGCCGACCAAGGCCTTCATCTTGCTACAAATACTCTGGGTAGAAAGCCGTCTAGCAAAAACTCAAGGAGCTATTGAGGCTCGAACGGGCAGAGCCCAGGCCATCGGCCAAGGGGGCAATGCCTCTCTTAGCTTTCGCCAACCGGCGGCAGGCTGTCCATCCAATTGAAATCGCGCACGTCGATAATGCCCTGCGTGATCACCCAATAGAGAATGACCCACAAAACCGCAGCAATCCCGCTGGTGATCCAGGCCTTGAGTTTTAGGTTGTGCACCTCTGGTGCTCCAGCCTGCGTGCCCGGCACGATCTCTCCGAGATCGCCTTGCGTTTGCAGACGAAACGGGATGACGCAGAGGAACGTCATGAACCAAAGCACGGCATAAAGAACAATTGCAGAGGTGATACCCATGAGCGTGATTTCCTAATTCCTACCCCAAAGCACATAGCACGCGCGATGCGCTCTGCAATGGGTCAGACCTGTTCAAGCTCCACCAAACAGCCATTAAAGTCCTTAGGGTGCAGGAAGAGCACCGGCTTGCCATGCGCGCCAATCTTTGGCTCACCAGACCCGAGCACACGCGCGCCAGAGGCCTGCAGCTGGTCGCGCGCGGCCAGGATGTCTTCAACCTCATAGCAAATGTGGTGAATGCCACCGGCTGGGTTCTTTTCCAAAAACCCATTGATCGGGCTCGCGTCGCCCAGCGGATAGAGCAGTTCGATCTTGGTATTGGGCAGCTCAATAAAGACTACGGTCACCCCATGATCCGGCTCATCCTGAGGCGCGCCGACCTTCGCCCCAAGCGCCGTACGATATTGCTCGGATGCGGCCTCCAGATCTGGAACTGCGATAGCGACGTGGTTCAGGCGACCAATCATAATAAACCTCTTGGCGTGTCTGCGAATTTGCCGAGACTTATCCGGCATCCCCTTTAGCAAAGCAACCGCCGTGCCGTGACGTTCCTCGCGACCATTTGGCGCGCAAAGGGTGACGACGATGGTCTTAACGGCTCATTAGGCAAAATGCGCTTAGGCTTTCCTCAATCGGAAAGGAAAGACTCATGGATGATCTCCCGCAATTCCCGCCCCTTATCTCCCCCACTGCGCAGCGCCCGCTGTTGGGCGTGACGGTTCTGGTCGTTGAAGACAGCCGTTTCGCTTGCGAGGCCCTTAGGTTGCTCTGTCTGAAAAGTGGGGCTCGGATCAGGCGGGCGGATACGCTGGCGGCGGCACGCAAACATCTGCGGACTTATCGGCCCTCTGTGATCATTGTGGATCTTGGGTTGCCTGACGGATCCGGCCTTGATCTGATCCGAGATTTGCATCGCTATGATCACGGTATTCAGGCGATTTTAGCGACCTCAGGCGATGATACCTTGGCCCATGCCGCGATATCAGCCGGAGCCCATGGGTTCTTGTCGAAACCTCTAACGTCAGTCGCAGTCTTCCAGCAAGCCGTACTAAAACACCTGTCGGCCTTATCTACAACCGCCCGCCTCCGCGCAGCCAATCCAGAGACAGTGCACCCGGATGCGTTGGCTTATAACGATGACCTGCGCAAAGCGGCTTCAAGCCTTTCGCAAATCAGCGAAGCACGCCAGTTGGTTTACCTTGGCCGATTTGTCTCTGGCATCGCGCGCAGTGCTGGCGATATCGACTTGCAAACCGCGGCTGAAACGCTTCTGGCAACACAAAGGGCGCGCAGACCCAACGATCAAATCATTGCGCGTCTGGCGTCACTTTTGAAGCAACGTATTGCCACGCGTCGAACCGTTTAAAGCAAGAGTTTCGGGCCCGACCCCATATCCAAGCCACCAAAAACAGAGGTTTCCAACGCAGATTTCGACATCCCAAAGGACTCCCGCATCGCCCAGGCGGCCCAGGCCCGAATGTCGGTCGTCGGCATAAGGTCACGCCGGTCGTAAAGATCTGCTTCCGCAAGCCCCGGCCAGCGCCCATGCACCTGCCCGCCGCGCACCGCGCCACCCGCCACGATCATCGTGCCTCCGGTGCCGTGATCCGTACCCTTTGTACCATTCTCGCGAACGGTGCGGCCGAACTCGGTCATACAAAGCACGGTCGTCTGGCCCCAGACAATCGAGCCAAGCTCTTTGCGCAGACGCAGGATGGTTTCTGACAACTCCTGCAGAGGTCGGTTCAGGGTCCTGTTCTGCGCGGCATGGGTGTCCCAACCGCCAATCGAGAACGACGCGATCCGGGTTTCAGCCCGCAGTTGCTCGGCCGCGAAGTCTACGATTTTCAGGTGTGTCTTGCCTTTGCGTGCATTCTGAACGTCGTCGGCCATCGCATTCATCATGTCCTCTTGGTCGACCATCCCGCCGTGCATATCCAAAGCAACGGAATCCCCGTCAGAGCTGGCCAGACTTATGGCCTCTTGCATGGACGCAGCCATGGTCGGATCGCCTTTCATCACCAGATCCAGCAGGCGCAGCCCTTGCGAACTCATGCCCAGATCCACGTCTGGCGACCAGTTGGACACAGGCGTCTCCCCCGTCAGGATCAACATATTCTCGCGACCAAGGGCAAAGGCCGTCCGCGCCTGAGCGCCTCCGAGGTAGGGCAGCATCCGGTTGAGCCAGCCATCGCGGCGACCCATAGGCGCAAGATCCACGGTTCCGGCCTCAAGCAAATCTTGCCCGTCAAAGTGGCTCCGCTTGTCGCGGTAGGGCGTCGAGGTGGCTTGCACAAAGGACAGCTCTCCACGATCCCAAAGCGGCTTAAGGGGTTTGAGGCCCGGGTGAATACCGTAGAATTCGTTTAGATGCAGTTCATTGTCACGGGACACCGCGAGATTAGGGCGATGGGACGCGAGGCTCAGATCCCCCCAAGGGCGCAGCACATCAATGCCGTCCATGCCCCCGCGCAGGATGATCACCACAAGCCGGTTATCGCCGGGCGCAGCAGCCAGACTGACCGGTGTCAGCAGTGGGCTGGCCGCCAGCGAACAGCCAATGGCCCCAGCGGATCCTAGGAAATTTCGGCGTGAAATTTCATGTGTCATATCGTTCCCCCTAAAATTTCTGAAAGGCAGGAGAGGTCAGCACCAGAGCGATGCCTTCCCATCGGTTTTCGGCAGCAGAGGCCGCGAAGGCGACCTCAGGAGGGGCGTTCTGCCCCAGAGCAGTTTGCGCGAATTCGCGCGGATCCGGCAGCACGCGCAGCATCTCTTGCGGCGCAGACAGGGCCCAAGCCAGACGTGCAGCCATGAATTGCGGCGTGATCCAAAAGCTATCTTCCTCAGGCCAGCCGTCGGGCCCATTTGGCGTTTGCCAGGGTTGCCCCATGATCTGCATCGGCGTGACAATCAGGTTCAGCAGAAACTTCTGATTGCTACGCGCCAATGTGGCCTCACCCACGTCCAGCGCCCGCATGGCGGTGGCGACAAAATCGATGGGGCGTTTGATATTGGTCATCTCGGGCTGCCAGCTTGCGGGGTGGTTCAGCAAGGCGACATAGACGTTCAGCAAATTCCCATCGCTGTCGCGATAGGCCGCTGTCAGCTTGTCGATCAGGTCGGGATCGGGAGTATCCGCCATAAAATGCCGCGCCAGTTTGCTTGCAATATGCCGTGCGGTTGCCGGATGGCGCGCGAGGTCGCGCAGGGCTGCGTGGATGTCATCCAAAGAACCTTTGCGACCATAGTTCTTGCCCAAGACGGTTTCCGCGCCCGGTTCGACATGGGCAGGTTTGAATTTAAATCCACCCTCTTGATCGAGGCTTAGGCCTGCAAAAAGTTCTGCCAATTGGCGCACATCGTCCTGCGTATAAGGACCATCGACGCCCAGCGTATGCAGCTCCATCACCTCACGCGCGAGGTTTTCGTTCAGCCCTCGGGCTCGACGTTTACCAAGTTTACTGTTGGGACCAACCGATTGCGCCTGATCCAGATAATGCAACATCAATGGGTGGGTGACCGCTGCGATCAACAGGTCCTCAAAACGGCCTGCGATATGGGGGCGGATCGCCTCTTCGATGTAAGGAGAAGTGCCGAACCGCACGATATTGCTCTTGCCCCGCGCAGTGAAATGATCGGCCCAGAAAAACGCGAGCCGCTCGCGAAAGCCGGTGGATGTTTGGGTCCGTCGCAAAAGCGTGTCGCGGATCATGCCCGCATAGGCTTTGCGCGCCGCAGTATTCGCACGTTTCTTAGCCTTGGTGGCTGCCGCACGGTCGTCTTCATTCTTGGCTTTGCGCTCGCTGCGCCGCGCCTTTTGAAACGCCACAATGCGGTGGCGGAAGTCGCCGAAACCTTCGATAGGAAAATCGCGCATCATACGGTCGGGCCCCAAAAGACCATCAAGCATCTCCTCAGCACTTTGGGGCGCGGACACACGTGGGGACAGACCTGTTCCAAA
Organism: Cognatishimia activa; assembly: GCF_017798205.1. Lineage (NCBI taxonomy): Bacteria > Pseudomonadati > Pseudomonadota > Alphaproteobacteria > Rhodobacterales > Paracoccaceae > Cognatishimia > Cognatishimia activa. The sequence goes on from NZ_CP060010.1 coordinate 539,101, forward strand.
CCGAATTTCTGCGACCTCTGGATTGAACATCCGACCCTCCCTGCGCACATGCGTCGTAAATCCTTGTGTCCATAATACGGCACAAATGGGTCGTTCCGTCGGCAGCCACGCGATTTTTTGCCAGAGGCGGTGCAGCGCAAAACAAAAGGGCCCCGAAGGGCCCTGCATGTTTTGCGCTTTAGGTCGTTGTTATTCCTGAGGAATAACCCGCAGGCCCAGCTCCATCAGTTGATCAGAGGATGGATCGCTTGGCGCGTTCATCATCAGGTCTTCGGCGCGCTGGTTCATCGGGAAGAGCATGACTTCGCGGATGTTTTGCTGATCAGCCAAAAGCATCACGATACGGTCTACGCCAGCGGCACAGCCACCGTGTGGCGGGGCACCGTATTGGAACGCTTTGTAAAGCGCGCCGAAACGGGATTTCACTTCGCCTTCGTCATAGCCTGCCAGTTCAAACGCTTTCAGCATGATCTCAGGCTTATGGTTCCGGATCGCGCCGGACACCAGCTCATACCCGTTACACGCCAGATCGTACTGATAACCCAGCACCTCAAGCGGGTCGCCATTCAGTGCATCCATGCCACCTTGAGGCATCGAGAACGGGTTGTGTTCAAAGTCGATCTTGCCGCTTTCTTCGTCTTGTTCATAGATCGGGAAGTCCACGATCCAAGCAAATGCGAAACGGTCCTGTTCGGTCAGGCCAAGCTCAGCACCGATGACATCACGTGCTTTGCCTGCAACCTTTTCAAAGGCTTTGGGTTTGCCGCCTAGGAAGAAGGCCGCATCGCCCACGCCCAGCCCCAGTTGTTGACGGATCGCCTCGGTGCGCTCTGGGCCGATGTTCTTTGCCAGAGGCCCAGCGGCCTCTAGGCCCTCACCCTGATCGCGCCAGAAGATATAACCCATGCCCGGCAGGCCTTCGCCTTGGGCGAATTTGTTCATCCGGTCACAGAATTTACGCGACCCACCTTTCGGTGCTGGGATCGCGCGGATCTCGGTGCCTTCTTGTTCCAGAAGTTTCGCAAAGATCGCAAAACCAGAGCCAGCGAAATGCTCGGACACAACCTGCATCTTGATTGGGTTGCGCAGGTCGGGCTTGTCAGAGCCATACCATAGTGCTGCGTCGCGATAAGAAATCTGCGGCCACTCGCTGGGTGCATCAACCATGCGGCCGCCGCCGAATTCCTCAAACACACCCGCCAGAACCGGCGCGATGGTGTCAAAGATGTCTTGTTGCTCCACAAAGCTCATTTCGAGGTCGAGTTGATAGAAGTCAGTCGGAGAGCGATCTGCGCGCGGGTCTTCGTCGCGGAAGCACGGCGCGATCTGGAAATATTTGTCAAAGCCTGCGACCATCATTAGCTGTTTGAACTGCTGAGGGGCCTGCGGCAGCGCATAGAATTTACCCGGATGCAGACGCGATGGCACGAGAAAGTCGCGCGCGCCTTCCGGGGAGGATGCGGTGATGATCGGGGTCTGATATTCTTTGAACCCCTTGTCCCACATGCGTTTGCGCATCGAGGACACAACGTCAGACCGCAGGGTCATGTTCTTTTGCATCTGCTCGCGACGCAGGTCGAGGAAGCGGTACTTGAGGCGCGTTTCCTCTGGGTATTCCTGATCTCCAAAGACCATCAGCGGCAGTTCGTCAGACGCGCCCAGAACCTCGAGGTCGCGGACGAAAACTTCGATCTCGCCGGTCGGCAAGTTCGGGTTCACAAGGCTCTCATCCCGCTCAAGCACATTGCCGTCGATGCGGATACACCACTCAGAGCGCACCTTCTCCAGCTCGGAAAACACCGGGCTGTCGCCATCCGCGATCACCTGAGTGATGCCGTAGTGGTCGCGCAGGTCAATGAACAGAACGCCGCCGTGATCTCGGACACGGTGGACCCAGCCTGCGAGGCGCACGGTGTCGCCCACGTTGGATTTGTTCAGATCTACGCAGGTGTGGCTGCGGTAAGCGTGCATATCGATGCCTTTCCTAAGGGCCGCCCAGATGGGGCCCGAAATTCGTCTGGGGTGATACACAGTCAACGCGGCCGGAAGTCAAGCAAATGCTGACCAAATGGCCCGTTTTTGCGCATCCGTGGCCACGGGCGCTGAGTCGAATTTCGCCCGAAATTCGAAAATCTTTACAAAACGGGGGCAATTTCGGCAGACTTTGCCTCGGGAGTTGCGGGTCAACTGACCTGCTTTAGTGAGTAAACGAGGGGGCTTTGCGCATGTGGGCGACCTTATTTTTGCGGATGATGCGGGGGCTCATTCGGGACGGCGCTTTGGAAATCACGATGCCGAATGGGCAGGTTGAACGGATGGGAGACGGGAGCGATCCTATCAGGATTACACTTTCCGATCCTGACTTGCCCCGGCGCATTCTGTTTAGTCCAGAGCTGGCCGTGGGTGAGGCCTATATGGACGAAACTCTGACCATAGCGCAGGACGATCTTTACGGTTTCATCGCCTTGGGTGTGCGCAATTTTGCGGTCGGACACGGCGAAGGTTTGGAGTCGCGGATCGCGCCACTCAAACGATATGTCGAACAATTCAATCCGGTCGGCCGCGCGCAGAAGAATGTCGCACATCACTATGACCTCAGCGGGCGGCTCTATGATTTATTTCTGGATGAAGACAAGCAATACAGCTGCGCCTATTTCACTGACGCTGATATGAGTCTTGAGGCCGCGCAGGTCGCGAAGAAACGCCATATCGCGCGGAAATTATTGATTGAGCCTGACATGCATGTGTTGGACATCGGCTGTGGCTGGGGCGGTCTGGCGTTGACTTTGGCGCAGGATTTCGGCGCTCGAGTCACAGGTGTCACCCTGTCAGAAGAACAGCACGCAGTGGCGACCGACCGGGTTCGCCAAGCGGGGTTAGAGGGTCGCGTGAAAATCTTGTTGAAGGACTATCGCGCTGTCGACCAGACCTTTGACCGGATCGTTTCCGTAGGCATGTTTGAACACGTCGGCGTGCCACATTATCGCGAGTATTTTCGCCATGTGCACGACAAACTTTCAGAAGACGGCGTGGCATTGATCCATACAATCGGGCGCGCAGCCCCACCCGGGCGTACTAGCCCCTGGATCACCAAATACATCTTCCCCGGAGGCTATGTGCCTTCAATGTCGGAATGCCTGAAAGCAGTCGAGAAAGAGGACCTCTGGGTCACGGATGTCGAGGTCTGGCGGCTGCATTATGCCGACACGCTGAAACATTGGCACGACCGCTTCATGGAACGGATTGACGAGGCCAAAGAGATCTATGACGACAGGTTCTGCCGCATGTGGCGGTTCTATTTGATCGCGAGCGAACTCACCTTCCGCCTGCATCGGCAATGTGTGTTTCAGTTTCAGATCTCACGCCGGCAAGAGGCCGTGCCATTGAGTAGAGACTATCTCTATCGCACCTGATCAGACCAATTTCACAGGGATCATGCCCCGAAGGGAATTGCCCATGTGAATGGCCTTCGCCGTTTTCAGCATGTCGACAGTCACGACAGCTTCGAGTGCTCCGTTTTCTAAGGCAATTTCGCGCTGAATGCCGGGCAGCAACCCGCAGGGCAACGGCGGCGTTACGATCTGCCCGTCCTCAAGCGTGACAAAGACGTTGGTTATCGTCCCCTCGCAAACCTCGCCACGCTCGTTCAGCATCAACGCCTCATCGATGCCGTCTGGCCTCTCTTCGCGCGCCTTGTCGTAGAGGCCACGACGCGTGGTTTTGTGCTGCAAGAGCCTGTCGGCAGACGGCAGTCTGACATCGCTGATCGCGACACTCCAGACTTCTAGTGTTTCGCCCAGCGGGGCCGACGAAAACTCGAACCCTTCGTCGCCCAGTGTCAACCGGCAGCGCAGCGGCACATCCCCGCAGGCCTGAATCACATAAAGCGCCCAAAGATCTTCATAGTCGAACCCCAGCACCTCAGCCGACCGCGCCATCCGCGCCAGATGCCGGTCCAGATTGATAAACCCGGCCTCTGGCTCCCAGCGAAAGGTCTCGATCAGTCGCGCGTCACGCGGAAGGCTGTCGCGTAGCGCGCTTTCCATAGGGCTTCCTCATATTCAGATGGGCCGGTGCTGTCCCAGACCACGCCGCCGCCCACATTGAGCTTGGCCAGACCATCCTCCACCATCAACGTGCGGATCGCCACATTGAAATTGCTGCGCCCGTCCGGGGCTGCCCAGCCAATGCCGCCGCAATAGATCTCGCGGGGTTCGGGTTCCAACTCGCGGATGATTTCCATAGCGCGCAGTTTCGGCGCGCCGGTGATCGACCCGCAGGGGAAGAGCGCTTTGAAGATATCGCCCAAGCCCGCATCGGGGCGCAGTTTGGCACGCACGAGCGACACCATCTGGTGCACGGTGGCGTAGCTTTCGATCTTGAAGAGCTCGGGCACCTCGACCGATCCGGTTTCAGCAACCCGACTGATGTCGTTGCGCAGCAAGTCAACGATCATAAGGTTTTCGGCGCGGTTCTTTTCATCGCTGCGCAGCCATTCAACCCGTTTGGCATCCTCTTTAGGATCCTCAAGGCGCGGCTGCGTGCCCTTCATGGGCCGCGTTTCTATCGTGCCATCGCTGAGCGTGCGGTAGAACAATTCCGGCGAGCGGCTGAGCAAATCCGGCCCGTCCTCTTGCAACACCAAGGCCCCCTGCCCGACCGGCTGCCGCGCGGTCAGGGCCGCATAGAGCGCCGAAGGGTCGCCCTCGTAAACGGCCTCCATCGGGAAGGTCAGGTTGATCTGATAGGTGTCGCCCGCGCCGATATAGGTTTTGACCTGATCAAAGGCCTCTTCATAGCGGACTTGCGTCCATAAAGGGCAAGGCTCTGTCAAAGCCGTCGATCCGTGCTGCAAAGGCCGTATCGACGGGGCTCGATAAACGCCAAAACGCAGCAACGGCAAACGACGCTCGCTTGGCATCAGGGGCAACAACCGCTCTTCCAGCGCATAGCCCAGCTCATAGGTGCCATAGCCCGCGACCCAAAGCCCCTCGCTTTGCGCCGCTGCAATTTCGTCGAACGCAGCCGGCACATCCCCGGGCTTCCACGCCTCGATCACGCGGCTTGGATCCCCGAACCACGTCCCAGCGCCCAAGGGCCCCTGATCAAAGCGAATCTGCACGCGCATCTCCTGCAAGTGTTTGACGAAATTGGTATAGCGCTCTCGCTCTCGCTGAACAGGGTGAAAAGCGGCTTTTCTCAGTTGAAATCGGCCCAGAAGACCTTTGGCGCAAAACTCGCTATAAACCCCTTGCACCTTGCCCGCCGATCCTTATAAGGCAGGACAATTTGCGCGCCGCCCTGTGCGCTCTCCTGCCGCTTTGAACCCCGAGGTCCGCCATGCCCAAAAGAACTGACATCAAATCCATCATGATCATCGGCGCAGGTCCGATTGTGATCGGCCAGGCATGCGAGTTCGACTACTCTGGCGCGCAGGCGTGTAAGGCGCTGCGCGAAGAGGGCTATCGCGTCATCCTCGTGAACTCCAACCCTGCGACGATCATGACTGATCCAGAGCTGGCGGATGCAACCTATATCGAGCCGATCACACCGGATGTGGTTGCCAAGATCATCGAGAAAGAACGCCCCGATGCGCTGTTGCCAACGATGGGTGGTCAGACCGGTCTGAACACCTCGCTGGCTTTGGAAGAAATGGGTGTGCTTGAAAAATTCGGCGTCGAGATGATCGGCGCGAAACGCGACGCGATTGAAATGGCCGAAGACCGGAAGCTCTTCCGCGAGGCGATGGACCGTCTGGGCCTTGAGAACCCACGTGCGACCATCGTGACCGCGCCCAAAAAAGAGAACGGCGACGCGGATCTCGACGAAGGCGTGCGCATCGCACTGGAAGAACTCGAAGACATTGGCCTGCCTGCGATTATCCGTCCGGCCTTCACGCTTGGCGGCACTGGCGGCGGTGTGGCGTACAACCGCGAAGACTATATGCACTTCTGCCGCACCGGTATGGACGCGTCCCCTGTGAACCAGATCCTCGTCGATGAAAGCCTGCTCGGCTGGAAAGAATACGAGATGGAAGTGGTCCGCGACACAGCGGATAACGCCATCATCGTGTGTTCCATCGAAAACGTAGACCCGATGGGCGTGCACACAGGTGACTCGATCACTGTCGCGCCTGCGCTGACGTTGACCGACAAAGAATACCAGATGATGCGGAACGCTTCGATTGCGGTTCTGCGCGAGATCGGTGTCGAAACAGGCGGCTCGAACGTCCAATGGGCCGTGAACCCGGCCGACGGCCGTATGGTCGTAATCGAAATGAACCCGCGCGTGTCCCGTTCCTCGGCGCTGGCCTCAAAAGCGACCGGCTTTCCAATCGCCAAGATCGCCGCGAAATTGGCAGTTGGCTTCACGCTGGACGAGCTTGACAACGACATCACCAAAGTGACGCCTGCGTCCTTTGAGCCAAGCATCGACTATGTGGTCACCAAGATGCCGCGCTTTGCTTTCGAGAAATTCCCGGGCTCTGAGCCCTACCTCACCACCGCGATGAAATCCGTGGGCGAAGCCATGTCCATCGGCCGCACCATCCACGAAAGCTTGCAAAAAGCACTGGCCTCGATGGAAACCGGCCTGACCGGCTTTGACGAGATCGAGATCGAGGGCGCACCAGACAAAGCCGCCGTAATTAAAGCGATCTCCAAACAGACCCCAGACCGCCTGCGCACAATCGCGCAAGCTATGCGTCACGGCCTGACCAATGATGAGATCTTCGCGACCACCATGTTTGACCCATGGTTCCTGGATCGTATCCGCGAAATCATCGACGCCGAAGAAAACGTGCGTGCAAATGGTCTGCCGAATGATGAGCAAGGCCTGCGCGCGCTGAAAATGCTCGGCTTTACCGATGCACGTCTGGCGAAGCTGACCGGTTTCTCTGAAAACGATGTTCGCAAAAAGCGTGTCGCCGCAGGCGTCAAAGCCTCCTTCAAACGCATCGACACCTGCGCGGCAGAGTTCGAGGCGCAAACGCCTTACATGTACTCCACCTACGAAGTGCCTGTTTTTAGCGAAGCGGAATGCGAAGCGCGCCCAAGCGACAAGAAAAAGGTCGTGATCCTAGGCGGCGGTCCAAACCGGATCGGCCAGGGCATCGAGTTTGACTATTGCTGCTGTCACGCCTGTTTCGCCCTGACCGACGCGGGCTATGAGACCATCATGGTCAACTGTAACCCAGAGACCGTGTCCACCGACTATGACACCTCGGACCGCCTGTATTTCGAACCGCTGACCTTTGAACACGTCATGGAAATCCTGCGCGTGGAACAGGAAAACGGCACGCTGCACGGCGTCATCGTTCAGTTCGGCGGCCAGACCCCGCTGAAACTGGCGAATGCTCTGGAATCCGAAGGCATCCCGATCCTCGGCACCACGCCTGACGCGATTGACCTGGCCGAAGACCGCGAGCGTTTCCAAGCGCTTGTGAACCAACTGGGCCTGAAGCAGCCTAACAACGGCATCGCCTCCACCGACGCGCAAGCCTTTGATATCGCAAAAGAGATCGGCTTCCCGCTGGTCATCCGCCCCTCTTATGTTCTGGGTGGCCGCGCGATGGAAATCGTACGCGATATGGCGCAGCTTGAGCGTTATATCAGCGAAGCCGTGGTGGTTTCCGGCGACAGCCCGATTCTGCTCGACAGCTACCTCGATGGCGCGACAGAACTGGATGTAGACGCGCTTTGCGACGGTGAAAACGTCCACATCGCCGGCATCATGCAGCACATCGAAGAAGCTGGCGTACACTCTGGCGACTCCGCCTGCTCGCTGCCGCCCTACAGCCTCTCTGACAGCGTGATCGCCGAGATCAAAGAACAGACTGTGGCTTTGGCCAAAGCGCTCCACGTCAAAGGCCTGATGAACGTGCAATTCGCCGTCAAAGGCGAAGTCATCTACCTGATCGAGGTCAACCCACGCGCCTCACGGACCGTGCCGTTTGTGGCCAAAGCCACCGACAGCGCGATTGCCTCGATCGCTGCGCGCCTGATGGCGGGCGAGCCTCTGTCGAACTTCCCAGAACGCCCGCCTTACGCCAAAGACGCCGACATCTCGAAGCCGCAAAAGATCGCAGATCAGATGACCTTGGCGGATCCGATGATGCCTTGGTACTCGGTCAAAGAGGCGGTCATGCCGTTCAACCGTTTCCCAGGCGTCGACACGATCTTGGGCCCAGAAATGCGCTCCACCGGTGAAGTCATGGGCTGGGATCGCAGCTTTGCGCGCGCGTTCCTGAAGGCGCAAATGGGCGCGGGCATGGTTCTGCCAAGCGAAGGCACCGTGTTCATCTCGATCAAAGACTCCGACAAAACCGCAGAGATGCTGGACGCAGCCCAGATCCTCGCAGGCCTCGGCTTCTCGATCATCGCGACCTCTGGCACCCAGAAGTGGCTGGCAGAAAACGGTGTGGACTGTGGTGTGGTCAAGAAGGTCTATGAGGGCCGTCCGAACGTCACTGACAACCTCAAGAACGGCGACATCGCTCTGTTGATGAACACCACCGAGGGTCAGCAGGCCATCGACGACAGCCGCGACATCCGCTCGATCGCTCTGAACGATAAGATCCCTTACTTCACCACCGCAGCAGCTTCTCACGCCGCCGCCCGCGCCATCAAAGCGCGCGAAGAAGGCGAGATCGAAGTCCGCGCGCTGCAGGCTTAAGCATCTGAAAATTCTCGTAAAGGGTGGGCCCTCGTGGCTCACCCTTTTCTTATGGAGAGGGCCACACCGCCCAAGACCAGCACCGAGCAAATCACAAAGCGCAACGTCAGATCTTCGGCCAAAAACACCATGCCACCGCCCATTGCGATCACCGGCACGGTCAACTGCGCAACGGCGGCTCGGCTCGCGCCAAGCGACGGGATGATGGCGTACCACAAGGCATAGCCCAGCCCCGAGGTCACAGCACCCGACACAGTAGCCAAAGCCACGCCGGTCACGCTCAAAACACCCCAGTCCGGCAGCAAGAACATTGCAGCCAAACCCACAGGCGCCGCCAGAATGAAGTTCATCGCCGTGGATTGCGTCGCATCTTTTGCCCCCTGTCCGGCCAAAGAATAAATCCCCCAGCCGACACCCGCCGCTGCCATCAAACCCACCGCCCCAATCGGCAAGGTCAAGGCCTCACTCGGCCATAAAAGCCATGCCAGGCCCGCCACCGCGATCCCGGCCCCAAGCATCCTCTGTGCGGGCACATCGTCGCCACGTGTCAGCGCTGCGACAAACATCGTCACCTGAACAACGCCAAACAAAATCAAAGCCCCCACACCCGCATCAAGCGCCTGATAGGCCAGCGAAAATCCAAAGATATAGGCCAACAACGAGGCCACCCCAACGGCCCTCACGCGACCGCCTAGCGCAAACCCCTTACCCTGCCAAGCCACCAAAGCTGCGAGCATCACCGCCCCCGCCGCCAGCCGCAATGCGCCAAACACAACCGCATCCATCCCCCCATCCACAATCGCCACACGATTGAGAACCGAGTTCGCGGCAAAGGCCACCATGGTCACAAGGGTCAGCACAAAAATCCGCATCGCTATTTCTCTTGCTCCAAATATCCTCGCCGAAGGCATCCCACCCTTAGCCACAAAAAAGGGCCGCTCCAACCGGAGCGACCCTCAATTCACACAGATGTGCGGTGATGATTACATCATGCCGCCCATGCCGCCCATGTCTGGCATGCCGCCACCTGCTGGTGCGTCTTTGACAGGCTTGTCTGCAACCATTGCTTCGGTGGTGATCAGAAGACCTGCAACAGATGCCGCGTCTTCCAGAGCCGTCCGGGTCACTTTCGCAGGGTCGATAACGCCAAAGCCGAACATGTCGCCATATTCTTCGGTCTGAGCGTTAAAGCCGAAGGCAGTGTCGTCAGATTCACGGATCTTGCCCGCAACAACTGCACCGTCGACACCAGAGTTCTCAGCGATCTGACGCAGAGGCGCTTCGATGGCTTTGCGAACAATGTTGATGCCTGCGTTCTGGTCAGCATTTGCGCCTTCCAGACCGTCCAGAGCTTTGCCGCCCTGTACCAGAGCAACACCACCACCCACGATCACGCCTTCTTGCACGGCCGCACGGGTCGCGTTCAGCGCGTCATCAACGCGGTCTTTGCGCTCTTTCACTTCGACTTCGGTCATGCCGCCAACGCGGATAACCGCAACGCCGCCTGCGAGTTTCGCAACACGCTCTTGCAGCTTTTCACGGTCGTAGTCAGAAGAGGTCTCTTCGATCTGGCCGCGGATCTGGCCAACACGTGCCTCGATCTCTGCTTTTTCACCAGCGCCGTCCACAATAGTGGTTTCGTCTTTGGTGATGTTAACGCGCTTGGCGGTGCCCAGCATGTCAACGGTAACGTTCTCAAGCTTCATGCCGAGGTCTTCGGAAATCACTTGGCCGCCGGTCAGGATCGCGATGTCTTGCAGCATTGCTTTACGACGATCACCAAAACCAGGTGCTTTCACAGCTGCGATTTTCAGACCACCGCGCAGTTTGTTGACAACCAGAGTTGCCAGCGCTTCGCCTTCAACATCTTCTGCGATGATCAGCAGAGGCTTCTGAGACTGGATCACAGATTCCAGAAGCGGAACCATTGGCTGCAGAGAAGACAGTTTCTTTTCGTGCAGCAGGATCATGCAGTCCTCAAGGTCTGCAGTCATCTTGTCTGGGTTGGTCACGAAGTAAGGGGACAGGTAGCCGCGGTCAAACTGCATACCTTCAACAACGTCGGTCTCAGTCTCAAGACCTTTGTTTTCCTCAACGGTGATCACACCTTCGTTGCCAACTTTCTGCATCGCGTCTGCGATCTGACGGCCGATTTCTGCTTCGCCGTTTGCAGAGATAGTGCCAACCTGTGCAACTTCGTCAGAGTCTTTGACTTCGCGTGCAGAGGCAACAATCGCTTCAACAACTTTTGCAGTCGCCAGGTCGATGCCGCGCTTCAGGTCCATTGGGTTCAGGCCAGCAGCAACTTGCTTGAGGCCTTCTTTAACGATCGCCTGCGCCAGAACGGTCGCAGTGGTGGTGCCGTCGCCCGCTTCGTCGTTGGTGCGAGAAGCAACTTCTTTCACCATCTGCGCGCCCATGTTCTCGAACTTGTCTTCCAGCTCGATCTCTTTGGCAACGGATACACCGTCTTTGGTGATGCGTGGAGCGCCGAAAGATTTGTCCAGAACAACGTTCCGGCCTTTAGGGCCCAGAGTAACTTTAACAGCATCCGCGAGGATGTTTACGCCGCGCAGCATTGCGTTGCGGGCATCGGTGTCGAACTTTACGTCCTTAGCAGCCATTGTGCTTTACCTCTTTGAAATTCTTGAAATTGGATCGACGACTTAGGACAGGATGCCCATGATGTCGGATTCTTTCATCATCAGCAGCTCTTCGCCGTCGACGGTGACTTCGGTGCCGGACCATTTGCCGAACAGAACCTTGTCGCCAGCCGCAACTGCCGGAGCAATCAGCTCTCCGCTGTCTTTGCGTGCGCCTGCGCCCACTGCAACAACTTCGCCCTCAGAAGGCTTTTCTTTTGCGCTATCTGGAATGATCAGACCGCCTGCGGTTTTCTCTTCGCTCTCAAGACGACGAACCAGCACACGATCGTGTAGAGGTGTAAGTGCCATTATAGGTTTCCCTAACAAAGTGTCTCCCTGACTCCCTCAGCGGAGTCGTTAGCACTCCCAGTCGGCGAGTGCTAACAGGCGAATAGTTAGGGATGGGTTGGAGAGGAGTCAACGGGTGTGTGGAAAGTTTTTGCCGATCGAAAAACCGCTCTATCTTACACACTAGAACAGAATTGGCCTCGACATGCTGCAAGACAAGAAATCAGAAACAGATGCGGAAAAACAAAAGGCAATCCTGACGCGTTTGGTCAAAGAGCTTTCAAACAGCCACCCAGATTTATACTACCAATCCACAACTCAGATCGCTCGATTGATACGCGACCTGATCGATGCTGGGAAAACTCTTAATGGCGAAGAGCGAAAAGTCATGGAACGTCTTGGGCACCGAGACATAGAGGTCCTTCTAAGTCTGCACTAATCGCCGGCAAGCCCGGCCGCGGCTAGATCCGTCACCCCATAAACCCCACGCTCCACCTTCTCAAACCACCCATAGTGGTTCACCGCCATAATTGCCGTTGCCCTCGGCACCCCCACAGCCCTCGCCACCTCAGCCCCTCTGCTCGGCCCATGCTCCGCCAAATAAGCCGCACAGCGCCGCGCTTCCTGCAAATAAGCCGTCTCAACTTTCCCGCGCGTGCCGCCTAGGTTCGGATCCCCCTCGCGCCGTTCAAACTCCTTCAACAGCGCCCCTCTGCGTGGCTTACTCTTGCGCGGCTTAAACTCCGCCGGGTCCGCATGCACCTGCACATGGCCATCGTCCAACTTCACCGACAAAACCCCAACGCCCAGCCGCTTACACAGACCAACATTGCCTTTAAACGTCCGCCACCCAGACTTCCCCTTCCAGCGCGGCACACAAACATAGACCCAATCGGAAACCCGCTGCCGAGCCACCGCCTGCTGCAACAGCGCCAAGGAAAACCCGACCTTGAGCTCGACAATCACCGGGTCCTCGCCTTCGCGGCAGGCCATCACATCACAAGCCCCAACCTCGGCCTTCACCTCAAACCCCTGCGCCTCAAGCCAGGCCTTCACCGGCAGATATAGATCCGTCTCTTTCATGTGCCCCAAGCTACCCCGCGACCGCATCCAATCCCACCCATTTTCTCTTGCTTGAAATATCCCGGGTGAATTGGCCGCACGGCCAAGAGGGCAGCGCCCTCAATGCGACATCTCCCCACGTGACAAGCGCGCAAACCCCGCCTATAAGGCCCGCAAAATCGCACGCCTCCCCGGCATATCTCAAGGACACGCACGATGACCATCCAAGTATTTGGCCATAAATCCCCCGACACCGACACCACCGGCTCTGCCATCGTCTGGGCTTGGTATCTCAATGAGATCAAAGGCACCCCGGCCAAGGCGGTCCTTTTGGGAGAGCCAAATACAGAAGCGGCCTTCATGCTGAAACGCTGGGACCTGCCAAAGCCTGCGATCATCGAGGACGTCGCCGATGACGCGCCGGTCGTGATCGTTGACACCAACAACCCAGCCGAGCTGCCAGCCAACATCAACAACGCCGATATCCAAGCCATCATCGACCACCACAAGCTGGTCGGCGGCCTGGAAACCAAAGGCCCGATTGACATCACAATCCGCCCGCTGGCCTGCGCAGCCACCATCCTGATCGACCTGATGGGCGAGGACGCCGCCAAAATGCCCGACGCCATCAAAGGCGCAGCCTTGACCTGTATCCTGTCTGACACGCTGGAATTCCGCTCTCCAACAACCACCGATCACGACAAAGCCGTGGCCGAGCAACTGGCTGCCGATCTGGGCCTTAAAATCACCGACTACGCGTCTGAAATGTTCGCAGCGAAATCTGACGTTTCAGCTTTCTCTGACGCTGAACTCATCCGCATGGACTCCAAAGAATACGAAGTCGACGGCACCAAGTTCCGCGTATCCGTTCTGGAAACCACCGCCCCGGAAATCCCGCTGAACCGCAAAGACAGCCTGATGGAGACCTACGCGACCGTTAAATCCGAGGACGGCGTAGATGAGGTTCTGTTGTTCGTCGTGGACATCCTCAAAGAGGAAGCCACGCTTCTGGTGCCAAACGATCTGGTCAAAACTGTTGCAGAGAAAAGCTTTGGCGCGACTGTCGCGGGCGACACTGTGGTTCTGCCCGGCATCATGAGCCGCAAAAAGCAGATCATTCCGAACCTCAAGGTCTGATCTGATCAGCAGATTTCATAAAGAGCGCCTCACCCAGGGCGCTCTTTTCTTTTGCGCATAGCAAATCCGTTACAGCTCGGGCATAAGCAGGCGCAACTCAGACTCTCAAAGGCCGCCCCATGACACAGATCATCGAAACCCTCGCTGATATCTCTGACCGCTATGACGCGCTGTTTGTCGATCTTTGGGGCTGTGTGCATAACGGCATCACGGCTTTCCCTGAGGCGGTCAAAGCGCTGCAGGATTACCGCGCGCGTGGTGGCATCGTCGTTCTAGTCACGAACTCGCCCAAGCCCCGCAAAGGCGTGGGTGAGCAACTTGCCAGCTTTGGGGTTCCGGCCGATGCCTATGACACGATCTCGACTTCTGGCGACTCCGCGCGCTCTGCGATGTATCAGGGCGCGGTTGGACAAAAGGTCCACTTCATGGGTGAATGGGCGCGCGATGAAGGCTTCTTTGAGCCCCTCAACGTGCTGGATAACCCCCTAAAGATCGAAATCGTCCCGCTTGAGGACGCCGAAGGCATCGTCTGCTGCGGCCCCGATGACACGATGGCTGATCCCGAGGTGAACCGTCCTGCCTTCCTCTATGCCAAGCAAAAAGGCATGAAACTGCTCTGCGCCAACCCCGACATTATCGTCGACCGTGGCGAGGTGCGCGAATGGTGCGCAGGCGCTCTGGCGAAACTCTATACCGAGATGGGCGGCGAGAGCCTTTATTTTGGCAAGCCACATCCACCGATCTATGATCTGGCGCGCCGCCGTCTGGCCGAGGTTACAAACGCACGCAATCTGGCCGACATCCCCGACACAAAGATCCTCGCGATTGGTGACGGCATCCACACAGATATTGCGGGCGCGATGGGAGAGGACATCGATGCTCTGTTCATCACAGGCGGCCTCGCGGCAGCCGAAACGAAAACCGACCGGCAACCCGATCCGGACGCTCTGGACGCCTATATCGCCAAAGAGGCGCGCCATCCCCAATACTCCATCGGCTTCCTGAGATGATCCAAGGGCGCGGTAAAGCCTGAGCTTTTTACATCACGCTCTGAGTCAAATTCTTTACCGAACGCTTAGTAGCCACTCTAATTTCCCTTGATTTTCTGCACCTGCGAAGTAATAAAATTTCGCAGGAAGGATGAATCGCGTGCATTTGTTTTGCGCTCGATCTGCGGAGGACCAAATGTTGGACAATTTCCCACGCGGTACGATCTGTATCGAAGACATCGAAATGGGCATGATGCGTTATGTGCGTAAAGTGGTCACGGATGACGACATTCAGAAATTCGCAGAGGTCTCGACCGACCACAATCCGGTGCATATGGACGATGACTATGCGCAGGACACGATCTTTCAGGGTCGTATCGCGCACGGGATGCTGACCGCTGGACTGGTATCGGCAGTGATCGGAGAACAGCTGCCCGGTCACGGCACAATCTACATGAGCCAGAACCTGAAATTCCTAGCCCCTGTGCGCCCGGGTGACTTGGTCACGGCAGAGGTCGAGGTCACTGGGATCGAGATCGGCAAACGCCGTGTGCAATTGGATTGCCGCTGTATCGTGGATGGCAAAAAGGTTCTCATCGGCGAAGCGATGGTCATGGCACCGTCTCGCAAATTCGACTGAGAGCAGCGCGCGCGGTTCGCGGAGAATTTGAGTATTTTTGGCAAGATGAAAGCCGACGGGACGATACCCCTTGCACGGGGTGTCTGACAGGGCTAACGCTTTGGCCTATGCGGATACTCCGAGACTATAAGTTCATTGCGAATGAAGACCGCGGCGCGACTGTCGCCATCGGGAATTTTGATGGCGTGCACATTGGCCATCAATCTGTGATTTCGCTGGCCAAGGCCGCAGCGCCAGATGCGCCTTTGGGGGTCATGTGTTTTGAACCACACCCGCGTGCCTACTTCGCACCGGACATGGCTCCGTTTCGTCTGACAGGTCCGGATGCGCGCGCGACGCGGTTGGAGAAGCTTGGCGTTGAACGTCTTTATGAGTTGCCCTTCAATCAGGCCTTGGCGAACCTGACGCCGCGCGAATTTGCGCAGGATGTGATCGTCGATGGTTTGGGATTGGCCCATGTGGTCGTCGGCGCGGATTTCTGTTTTGGCAAAGGGCGCAAAGGCACCGCTGAGGATCTGGTCGCTTTGGGTGAGGAACTCGGTTTTGGCGTCACAATCGCACCGCTTGTGACGGGAGGCGATCAGCAAGTCTCCTCGACCAACATCCGCAATGCACTGAGTGACGGTCGCCCGCGTGATGCGGCCGCGATGTTGGGGCATTGGCACCGGATCGAAGGCCCCGTGATTGGCGGCGAACAACGCGGGCGTGAGCTTGGTTTCCCGACCGCGAATATGTCAATCCACGGTTTGCACCCCCCAAAGTTCGGCGTCTATGCTGTCCTTGTTGACGTTCTGGATGGCCCCCATGCGGGCAGCTATCTGGGCGCTAGCTCTGTCGGCGTGCGCCCGATGTTTGGCGAAAACACCGCCAATATCGAAACCTATCTCTTTGATTTCAAAGGGGACCTCTATGGCGCGCAGCTCTCTGTGGCCTTGGTGGACTTCCTGCGGCCTGAGCTGAAGTTTGACGGCCTAGAGGCTTTGGTCGCCCAAATGGATGCCGATTGCGCAAAGTGCCGCGAGATCCTGAGAGCGCTATGACTGACCCGATTGATCGCAACGGGCTGGGCAAGCGGTTTTGGGAAAAGAAACCGCTGACAAAGATGTCCCAGAAAGAATGGGAAGCGCTGTGTGATGGCTGCGGCAAATGTTGTCTGAACAAACTGGAGGATGCCGACACCGGAGAGGTCGCCCTCACCCGCGTCGCCTGCCGCTTGCTGGATGACAGCACCTGCCGCTGCGCGCAATATGAGATCCGCCATCAGTTCATCCCGGAATGTATCGTCCTGAGTCCCGACAATATCGACACCCACGCCTATTGGATGCCCAAGACCTGCGCCTATCGCCTATTGTGGGAGGGCAAGCCGCTCTATAACTGGCACCCCTTGATTTCGGGACGCGCCGAAACGGTTCACGACGCGGGCGTTTCGGTCCAAGGTATGACAGTCTCGGAATGGGAGATTTCCGAGGACGAATGGGAAGATCATATTATCGAGGAGCCGCTGTAAATGTATTTCGCATCAGACAATGCAGGACCTGTTCATCCTCAGGTCCTTGCGGCAGTGGCCGAGGCCAACGACGGCTATGCCATGGGCTATGGCAATGACCCTCTGACCGCAGAGGTTCAGGCGCAGATCCGCGATCTTTTCGAGGCGCCCAAGGCGATGGTGCATTTCGTGCCAACGGGGACAGCGGCGAATGTTCTGGCTCTGGCCACATTGTCCAACCCATGGGACACGATTTTCTGCGCCCGCCATTCCCATATCCAAATGGACGAATGCAACGCGCCCGAGTTTTACAGCGGTGCCAAGCTGACCACCGTCGGTCATGGTGACAAACTTGATCCCAAAGTGCTGCGCAAAAAGATTGCCGCTACAGGTGCATTGGGTGTTCATGGCGCGCAGCGTGGCCCTGTTTCGATCACACAGGTCACTGAATTCGGACAGATCTATTCGCTCACTGAACTCGCAGAGCTGACAGCCGTCGCCAAAGACTTCGACTGCCCCGTGCATCTGGATGGAGCACGCTTTGCCAATGCTCTGGTTGCGCTGAACTGCTCTCCGGCCGACATGACCTGGCGTTTGGGCGTCGATGCGGTCAGTTTCGGAGGCACTAAGAACGGTTGTATGGGCGTTGAGGCTGTTGTGATCTTTGATCCAGCCAAAGCGTGGGAATTCGAACTGCGTCGCAAACGCGGCGCGCATCTCTTCTCCAAGCTGCGCTACCTCTCGGCGCAGATGAAAGGCTATCTGGCGGATGACCTTTGGAAGGCGACCGCGCGTCAGGCCAACACCAATTGCGCGCTCTTGACGGCAGGCCTCAAAGACGCCGGCGTGGTGTTCGACTATGAGCCGCAAGCCAACATGATCTTCTGCCAAATGCGCCGCGATGCACATAAGCGTCTGCAAGCGGCGGGCGCTATGTATTATCTGCTGGACGGCACGCTAGACGGCCCCGACGAAGACCTCCTGCCAGCCCGTCTGGTCTGTGATTGGTCCATCAGCGCAGACCTGATCGACCAGTTCATCGAGATCGTGAAAGGCTAGTCCTCATTCTCTTGCCAGAAACATCCTGGGGTGAGACCGCAGGTCGAGGGGCAAAGCCCCTACCCCGCCAGCGCAGGTGTCATTCTGATCAATGTCGGACGATCTGCGTCAAAGGCCTTGAGAGTTTCAGTCGACAGTTCTGACAGACTCGCAGGCTCAACCGCGAGGCAGCCATAAGACTTAGCCAAAGCCAAGAAGTCAGGATTATAAGCCGTCACCGCATTTGGCGCGATCTGGCTGCGGACCATGGAATCCTCGATCTCTTTCAGCTTGGCGTTGTCCCACAATAGGATCGGGAACCCGAGGCCCATTTCCACAGCCGCGCCCAACTCTTGCACCGTATACTGAAACCCATAGTCGCCCGCGATACAGACCGTGGGCTTGCCGCGCCGCGCCATCGCTCCTCCGATAGCGGCAGGCAGCGCATAGCCCAGCGTGCCAAAGCCTGACGGGTGGTGCCAATGGCCTGGGCGCTCCATGTCCCAAACCTCTTTGCCGACGTAGGCAAATTGCGTCATGTCCGAAAAATACATCGCATCATCTGGCATAGCCCGGCGCAGAGCGTCACAGATCGCGACGATGCCCGGACGCTCTGAATCCGTTTCATTGCGCCAGATCTCGCGGGACTTGGCGACGTCGGCAGCTGTCCATTCGGACGTCTGTTCCGCTAATTGCGAGTCCAAAGCCGCCAGAAAGCTCTTTGCGTCGCTCAGCACCTGCACATCATTGCGATGCAGATCTCCAAGGACCATCGGATCGATATCGACGCGCACCAGATCGCAAGCATGCCCCAAGTCGCGCCGCCAGAGATCGACCTCAGACAGTTCCGTACCCACCGCAATCACCAGATCCGCAGTCGCGATTACATCAGCACTCGAGGGGCGTGCCAAGGTAGCGCCGTAGGTCAATGGGTCCGAAGGATCGACAACTCCGCGACCAGCGTAGGTGACAAAAGACGCCGCGTTGGTTTTCGCCAGAACCGCGCGCGCCGCATCAGAGGCGTGCTTCGCGCCGCCGCCAAAAACAAAGATCGGGCGTTTCGCCGAGGCCAACCGCGTGGCAACATCGGCCACTTTGCTCATGTCCAAAGCCTCAGTGCCAGACCACATCTGCGGCGCGGGCGCAGCTTCTGCCTCGGATCCCGCCAAAGCAATCGGCACCTGAATATGTTTGGTCCGAGGCCGAGCGGCTTTGAACTCGCTAAAGGCGCGGTCGATCAACTGATAGGCCGCATCTGCCGTATAGGCCTCATGGCTCCAGTCACAGACCGTCGCGGCAGCACCTTCTTGGTCTTTCATCTGATGCAACTGACCTTTGTAGGAGGCAGTCTCGTCCAGACAGGAAGAAATCACCAACACAGGCACAGAGTCGCTATAGGCCTGCCCCATCGGCGTCATCGCATTGCACAAGCCCGGCCCCGTAATCACATAGGCCACACCCGGATTGCCCGACGCGCGCGCATAGCCATCGGCCATGAACCCCGCACCCTGCTCATGACGCGCGAGAACATGGGTGATGCCAGCTTCTTCGATGCCACGATACATCTCGACGTTGTGCACGCCGGGAATGCCGAAAATCACATCGACGCCGCGCGCCTTCAGCATATGAGAGATTTGCGCTCCGAGAGGGCGTTTGGACATTTAAGCTCTCCAGAATTGGGGGGTAAAGATTACAAAGACGGCCAAAAGCTCGAGCCGTCCAACCAGCATTCCAATGGCCAGGAGCCACTTGGCGGTATCATTGAGCGTGCTGAAATTTCCGGACGGCCCAATGATATCGCCCAGCCCCGGGCCGATATTTGCGATGGCCGCAGCGGCTCCGGAAACTGAGGTCAGGAAATCCAAACCGGTCATCGCCAGAAACACAGACAAAAGCCCAAGCGAGACCACAAAGAACACAAAGAACACCATCACCGAACTCAGCACGTCGTCGCTGACAGCGCGGCCTGCATAGCGCGGGGTGAAGACCCCATTGGGCGTGTGGATCTTTTGGATCTGAACCCGGATCGCCGAGAACAAGAGCTGATAGCGGAAGATCTTGATGGAACAGGCGGTCGAGCCCGCGCAGCCTCCGATCAGGCCGATGAAAAAGAACATGGCAATGAGGCTGCTGCCCCAGGTCATGTAATTCGCGCTGGCGTAGCCCGTGCCTGAGATGATCGAGGTGATGTTAAACAGCGCTTCGCGGAAGCTTTCTTCGGGGTGTTTTGGGAAAACCGTGGTCAGCAGGATGGTCGACAGCACCACCAGAACCAGAATGATCGCCAGAAAGGCCCGCACCTGAGAATCTTGGAACAGCGGGGATGAGGCGCCGTTCACTAGCTGCACATAGCGCACGAAGGGCAAGGCCGCGAGGAACATGAACACAACGGCCGCATATTCCGTCGGCCCACTAAAGGTTCCGAAAGACGCATCGTAGTTCGAGAAACCTCCGGTCGAGACGGTGGTGAACGCATGCACCAAGGCGTCAAAGAAGGACATGCCAAAGATCAGATAGACCACGATGCAAGCCACAGTCAGAAAGATATAAATGCTCGAGATCTGCGCGGAAATCTGCGTCGCGCGAGGCAGAATTTTTCCCATGGTATCAAAGCCTTCGGAGCGGAAGATCTGCATACCTCCGACCCGCAGTTCCGGCAGGAACACCATGGCTACAACGATGATCCCGATCCCGCCAAGCCATTGCAGAATGCCGCGCCAAAGCAAGAGCCCGCGCGGCAGGGTCTCAAGCCCCGTTAGAACTGTAGACCCTGTAGTGGTCAGACCCGACATCGCTTCAAAGAAGGCATCAACAAACCGCGCCTCGGTTGCCCCCAATACAAAAGGCAACGCGCCAAAGATCGGCAGAGCCAGCCAGACGCCTGTGGTTAGCATAAAGGTTTGCTGCAGCGTCAGCCCTTGTTGGTTGCCCGACTGACAGGCCAGGGCCACAAGCCCGCCGACAAGAACGGTAAACAGCGCGCTTTCGCCAAAGACGGGCCAATGGCCCTGCCCGTCGATTATATCCATCACCATGGGCGGCAGCATCGCAACACCCAGCATGGCCACCATGAGGCCAATGACATATCCGACAGGTCTTAGGTCGATCATAGGCGCAGCGTTGGCGTGAACCTCACCCAGTGTCAACTCATAGCGAGCGGGTTAGTTCGTTTCTCCGAAAATGCGCAGGCTTTCCGTGCGGCTGCGGGTCTCGCGTTCAAGGCAGCTATAGTACATCAGCGGTTCCATGCTGCCGCCACGCACCAAGGTGCTTTCCGCAGCGCATGCAAGGTCTCGGTAGGTGATCCACGCGCGTTGCGCATCGCGCAGCATTGTGGCGGAAGGCAGCTCGTCTGCTGCGATGTATTTGTCCATTTCCTTGGCCTGCGCCATGGCGAGCTTATAGGAGAGGTTCAGGTCTTCGTCCGCATAGCCATAAAACTGCGCTGCACAGAAATTCATTTCCATCTGGTTCGTGGCATTGGTGCAATCGACCTCTTGCGCGGCCAAAGGCGAGGCCAAAAGCCCCAAAGCAATCAAAATCTTACGCATGATACCCCCTAAACTGGTGAACCCCAGCTTAGCAGGGATCAGCCAACGTGGAAGAGTGTTGTGAAGAGCTTGGGATCGATGGAGCCCGACTCAAAGGTCTCGCCCTCAGTCAGGATCGAGACCGCGTCATGGCTGTGCAAGCTTTCCTGATGGCTGGCGATGACGCGGAAATCACCGATGCGCTCGTCTTGCTGCAACTCAGCACAGAACAGACGTGCAGCGTCTTCTACAAAGATCGGGTTCGCCGCATTCAGTTCCGCAAAGGCCTGTTCGTCCTCGCGTTTCACCATGACCTGCGTTTCGGTCGGCACCGCGCGGCGGGCCATGTCGATCAGGTCCTCAAACCACAGCTTCTGGATGGGCTTGGTCACCACAGAAATCCGCGCCACAGAGCGTTGGGAATGCGGCGTCGCCAACTGTCCACGCGATTGGCGTGCGTGTTCAGAAAGTTCCAACGAACACGGACAGGTCGAGGAATAGACATAGTCCAGATGCATGATTTTGAGCGGCTTGCCGTTCACATCCACCTTTTCCATGGCGATATCGTAATACTGATAGCCCTCAAGGCCCGAGCGCAAAGACGGGATCTTCATTGGATAGCGCAGGCGCATCTGTATGCGCGCATCAAAACTTCCAAGGTCCGACTTATAGTCTTTCAGCGCATGTTCCAGCACTTCGAAACTAAA
Organism: Cognatishimia activa; assembly: GCF_017798205.1. Lineage (NCBI taxonomy): Bacteria > Pseudomonadati > Pseudomonadota > Alphaproteobacteria > Rhodobacterales > Paracoccaceae > Cognatishimia > Cognatishimia activa. The sequence goes on from NZ_CP060010.1 coordinate 561,296, forward strand.
GGTCTTTTCCGCGTGCTTATAAAAGCTGCGCATGATGCGGGACATATTGATGCCCTTCTTGTCCTCTTCAAGGCTGACCGTACCGGTCACAGAGGTCTCAAGGGTCACATCCCCGCCTTCGCGGGTGCGGTAGGAAATTGGCAGGCGGAAATTCGAGATCCCAACGTGCTGGATCTGTTTCTTGGCGCCTTTGATCAGGCTGGTCGGCCCGTTTTGCAAATCCGGCAGCGTCTCGCGGTAAGCGGCGTCGACGGTGAAATCCTCGGGGTAGTCACGCGACAGCTCGGGATAATTCGCAACCTCTTGGCCGGGCAAAAGCCGCGCAATGGCGGGTTCCAGTTCGGCAATCTCAGTGGGGCTCGCGTCCTTGGCCCAAGCGCGCAGCTTCTCAAGGGCCTCTTGGGCCTCGTCCCGGCTGAGCTCGGACTTTGATTTGGATGGGTGCATGTTCATCGGCACCTCCCTAACGCTTGCGTGCGCCTAACTTAGTGCGTCACGGCTGAAATTGCCAATTTAACCGACCGATTGCATGTGCAGGGCCGGAAAAACAGAAAAAGGGCATACGGATCATGCCCTTTTCCAGTATCTTATTCTATCCCGCCCCGCTGGGCAGGCGTCAATCAGACCTGAGAGGCCTCTAAAGCGACTCGCACGTCCTTGATCAAGTCGTCTGTGTCCTCAAGCCCAACCGAGAAACGGATGAGACCCGGTGTGATGCCCAGCTCGGCCTTCAGCTCGTCACTCAGACGCTGGTGCGTGGTGGTCGCTGGATGGGTGGCGATGGATTTGGAATCGCCGAGGTTGTTGGAAATCACAGGGATCGTCAGCGCATTCAGGAACTTGAAGGCGGCCTCTTTGCCACCTTTGACGTCCAAAGACAGAACCGTGCCGCCGCAGCCGCTGAGTTGGCTTTGCACCAGAGCATTCTGCGCGTGGGTTTTCAGGCCCGGATAGATCGCGCGTTCCAGGGCTGGGTTGCCTTCCACGGCCTCGGCAATAGCCAAAGCGCTTTCGGCCTGCGCCTTCACACGCAAATCGATAGTCTCAAGCCCCTTAAGCATGATCCACGCGTTGAACGGGCTCAGCGAGCCGCCGGTGTGTTTCATGTAAGGCTCAAGCGTGCCGCGGATGTAATCTTTGGTGCCAAGGATCACGCCGCCCAGAGCACGCCCCTGCCCGTCGATATGTTTGGTCGCAGAGTAAACGACAACATCAGCACCCTGCTCGATGGCTTTGGAATAGACTGGGGTCGAGAAAACGTTGTCGACGACGACCGTCGCGCCGACGGAATGCGCGATGTCCGCGACGGCCTTGATGTCGATGACTTCAAGCGTCGGGTTGGACATAGATTCAAAGAAACAGACCTTAGTGTCAGGCCGAACCGCCGCGCGCCAGGCATCCAGATCGGTACCGTCGACAAAGGTCACTTCGACGCCGAACTTCGAGAGGATGTTTTCCAGAATGTGCAAACAAGACCCAAACAGAGCCTTCGCGGACACCACATGATCGCCTGCCTGCACCAAAGAGGTCAGCGCGCCATTGACCGCCGCCATCCCAGAGGCCGCGGCAAAAGCATCCTCTGCCCCCTCAAGCAACGCGATACGTTTCTCGAACATATCCACGGTCGGGTTGCCATAACGGGCATAGATAAATTCATCAGGACCGGTCTCGATAAAGCGTGCCTCTGCTTGCTCGGCATTGTCATAGACAAAGCCCTGCGTCATGTAGATCGCTTCGCTGACCTCGTTGTACTGGCTCCGACGTGTGCCGCCATGCACAAGTTTCGTCCGCTTGTTCCAGTCGCTCATCTTCAACTCCTTCGCGCCCGGCGCACCCTCTGAGTGACACCATTCGGGCAATAAAAAACCCCCGTACGGCCAAGCGTAAGGGGGTCCCTTCGTCCTGACCTCTTTAGCGGAATTCGGAGACATCCCTGCCCCACGTGGCCCGCAATCCGGTAACAAATCGCCACGGGGATCTCTTACTGCGCTGCAGCAACAGGGTCAACCGAGTCGCTGGGCGTGGGCGCGATTTTCGTAGTCTTACGGACAGAGAGGCCTGCACTTTTGCACCGCCAACCTTGCCGCTTACGTAAACTTCTCTCTTTGCCGAATGGTTTTCCTCAGGCATGATGCCCTCCGCGAGGGGGTAGAACGCATGACACCGATTGACCTTTATTATTGGCCCACGCCCAACGGCTGGAAGGCCTCGATTGCGTTGGAAGAATTCGGCCTGCCCTACGAGGTGCATCAGATCAATATCGGCAAAGGCGACCAATTCGCGCCTGATTTCCTGCGCATTGCGCCGAACAACCGGATGCCCGCGATTGTGGACCATGACGGACCAGACGGAGCGATATCCGTTTTCGAAAGCGGGGCAATCCTGCAATATCTGGCGCGCAAAACCGGCATGTTTTACGGCCAGGGTGAGCGCGAGCACGTTGGCGTCGAAGAATGGCTGATGTGGCAAATGGGCGGCGTCGGCCCGATGGCGGGCCAAACCCACCATTTCCTGAAATACGCTCCCGAGGACATCGCCTACGCCAAGGATCGCTACCGCAGTGAAACCGCGCGGCTCTATGGCGTTCTGGACCGGCGACTTGCCGAAAACGAATATGTCGCAGGTGACACCTACACGATCGCAGATATGGCGATTTGGCCTTGGGCGTCCCTATGGCAAGGACAGGAACAGACTCTGGACGATAAACCCAACCTCGCGCGCTGGCTGAAAACCGTCTGGGCACGACCGGCCGTGCGACGCGGGCGCGGCTTGTTGGCCGACCTGCGCGGAGATCGCAGCGACACCTGGGTGGTGCGCGATCTGTTTCCGGATCACGTTTAGACCTGCGTGGCTGCCTGAGCCTCGGCCGCGTCCTTGCGTTCACGTCCTGCGGCCTTGCAATAGGCATCGGCCTCGCTTTTGGTCATGGTTTCGGGATATCCCGTCGCCTCATCCCAATAGAGCCGGTCTGTCGTATAGAGCTGACAGCTTACCTGCCCCTTCTCCGTCTCCAGCACCACTTCCGGGCTGAGATACTCTGACCGGTCGCAGGCACTCAAGCCAAAGCCCAACACGGCGGCTGCCAATATGCGATGAATGGAACCCATGTAACCTCCTCGATCCTTTGCCATCTGTGTGGCAACTGCCGCAAAGGCCTAGGGGCATAAACCCCCTGATACTAGGAGAAATTCGTGGGTTGCCTCATATGTGACGCCGGTGGCGCATTATTCCCCGAGGCATGGTTTATTCAGGTTGAAAACGGCGCGTGGTTTACGCGTTATCCGCTTCATCCTCTTCAATCCCGTATTTGGTGAAGACGCCGGCTTGGGTCATAAAGAACACGAATACAGCCGCCGTCAGACCAAAGGTTTTGAAGTAAACCCAGGTATCCGTGGACTGGGTGCGCCAAATGACTTCGTTCAGTACGGCAAGGCCAATAAAGAACGCCGTGAGGCGACGAGTCAGGATCATCCAGCCCTCATCTTGTAAGGGCAGTGCCTCTTCCATCACGAACTTCAGATAGCTTTTGCCTTGCAGAAGGCCGACGCCAAGGATCCCGCCAAAAAGCACATAGATCATGGTCGGCTTCATCTTGAAGAAGCGGTCGTCGTTCAGCCAAACCGACAGACCTCCGAAGAGCGTCACGAGGACGACGGTAGCAAGCTGCATCTTGGACACATGCCCGGTAAGACGCCACAGGATAAAGGTGGTCAGAGCGATGAGGGGCACGAAGGCCGCAGTCACCACGATAAAGCCGTCATAGTCTGTGCCACCAATGGTAAACACCTGATCTCGCAGGCGCAGATAGCCGATGAAAAACAGAATGATCGGGCCGAATTCCAAAGCTGATTTCAGCATCGGGTTGATTGTCTTGCCTGCCATGTGCCTGTCCTTTTCTAAGGGCTCTTGCCGATATATCGCCTCAGCCGCCCATTTCAACTATTACCGCCCCAAGCGCGATCAAAGCCATGAGAGCAATGCGGCGCGGGCCAACGGTTTCCTTCAGGAACACCACGCCGATGACGGCTGCAAAGATGGTCGAGGTCTCGCGCAGAACCGCGGCTTCGCCGACTTTGTCGAGCCGGGTGGCGAGCATGATCGAGCCGAAAGAGGCAAAGGCCGTGAGGCCTCCGAAAAAGCCTCGGACCGCAAGTGGCCCAAGCCCCGGGCGGTCTTGCATACGCAGGTACATGACCGCCGCGATGGGAGGCATAAAGATCCCGTCGATCATGAAGAACCACGCCAGAAAGGTGAACGGATCGGCCGTCGCGCGGATACCGAAGGCGTCATAGGTGGTGTAAAGCGCCACAAAGAGGCCTGTGAAAATTGCGAGGGCGAGAGCTGCGGGGAGCGTGTCTCGGTTGGATTGCAGGAAGATCAGACTATAGGCAGCAAGGCCGAATATGCCTGAGAGCAAGACGCCGACGCCCAGCCATTGGATGCCGGTGAAGGTTTCACCAAAAAGGAAATACGCACCTATGACCGCAAAAAGAGGCCCAGTGCCACGCACCACCGGATAGACCACTGTGTAATCGCCCTTGGTGTAGGTGAAGGCCTGCAGAAGTTTGTAACCAACATGGATGAGAAAGACGCCCACAAAGATCAGCCACATATGCGGTTCAGGCCAAGGCACAACAAACAGCGCAAAGGGCGCAGCCATCAGACCGTAGCTCAGATCAATCGCGCCGCGGCTGAGCCACGGGTCGTGACGGCCCTTCTGAAGCGCTCCGAAAACCGCATGGAGGAAGGCCGCCAGGAGCGCGAGCGCGAGGGCGAGTTGGTGCCCGGCCTCGGTGCCTTCGAGGGAGGTGAACCAAGCGCTCACGGTCTTAGCGCCGGGGGTGTCACCCCCGGACCCCCGAGGATATTTTCAGCAAGAGGAAGCCTAGTCATCTGAGAGCCCGGTGAGGGCTTGGGCGAAGTCTTTCGGATCAAAGGCGTCCAGATCGTCGATCTTTTCGCCAACGCCGATGGCGTGGATCGGAAGGCCGAATTTATCCGCGAGAGCGACGAGAACGCCACCTTTGGCAGTGCCGTCGAGTTTGGTCATCACGAGGCCTGAGACATCGGCGAGTTTCTGGAAAGTCTCGACCTGCGACAGTGCGTTTTGGCCGGTGGTGGCGTCCAGAACCAGAACCGTGTTATGCGGCGCGGTTTCGTCTTTTTTGCGAATGACGCGGACGATTTTCGCGAGTTCCTCCATCAGGTCCTGACGGTTTTGCAAACGGCCTGCGGTGTCAATCATCAGAAGGTCCGCGCCCATTTCTTCGGCCTGCGTCATGGCGTCAAAGGCGAGGCTTGCGGGATCGGATCCTTCGGGCGCTGTCAGGACGGGCACGCCGGCGCGATCTCCCCAGACTTGCAGTTGCTCGACGGCGGCGGCGCGGAACGTGTCTCCGGCGGCGATCACGACGGATTTGCCAGCGGCGGTGAACTGGCTGGCGAGCTTGCCGATTGTTGTGGTCTTACCCGCGCCATTGACGCCAACGACCAAAACCACTTGCGGTTTTTTCGGATAGAGCGGCAGGGGCTTGGCGACGCTCTCCATAATGCGGGTGATCTCGTCAGAAAGGAGCGTTTTGATTTCCTCAGTCGACAGGCGTTTGCCGAACCGGCCCTCGGCGATGTTTGCGGTGACACGCAGCGCGGTATCCACACCCATATCCGAGGCGATCAAAAGCTCTTCGAGCTGCTCCAGCATCTCGTCATCAAGTTCACGCCGCACAACGGGTTTCGCAGGCGCTGCCCCCGTCAGGCGGCTTAGCAAACTGCGCGTTGGCTTTTCGGGTTCCACAGGCGCTGGGGCCTCGGGCGCAGCCGGAGCGGCCTCGGCAACAGGCGCTTCCAGTTGGGGCTGCGCTTTCTCGGGCTGAGGCGCCTCTACTGGCGTTTCTTCACCGCCCTCTTCGACAATCGCATCAAGCCCCTCTTCGAGCCGGGAAGAAGACTTAAACAAACGCTCGCGGAGCTTGGAAAATAACGCCATTGGGGCCTCGTCTTGATTTCAAACACATGTAGTCAATCAAGGCGGGGGTGAAAAGAGGTCTTAGAGCGCGATCAGAGGCTGCGCGAAGCCAGCACCAATCAGGATTGCGACTTGTGCCAGCGCATAGGCCACCCAGAGCACGATGGCGATTGGGACATACAAGACAGAGCTGTCTTTCAGGCGGAACAGATGAATGGCCAACAGCAGGTCAGAGAAAATGAACAGAAACGCACCCATCGCGGCCAGCTCTCGTGCTGGCATCGCGGCAGCGGTCAGACCCATGAGCGTGATCAGAACAACATAGATGCGCACGGGCCATTTGAGGTCTCTGGTATGCGGTTTCAGCCAGAATTCTGTCGACAGCGCGAGGGCCACAAGGATCACCGCCGCAGTCAAAGGCGGCGTGCCGCTGGTCAGATCGTGGAAATGCACGATGTAAGCCAGATGCGCGGCGGCAAAGCCAATCAGACCGACCAGAAAGGCGCGATCTCCGGGGCGCGAGAGGGCGATGTCTCCGACGAGAGACAAGGCGAGTGCTGCGATGACTAGCGGGTTGGCGAAATTCGCGAAGGCTGCAAAGACCAACGCGCCGACGGGCATGGCTTTCAGAATGGTTTTCCACCAGCTCGGCCCGCGCCAAGACGCAAAGATCGCGAAAAGCGCGGCGGTCACAAGGCTAAAAGAGACACCGCCCCAAAAGAGGCTTTGGCGAAAGGCGATTTCTTCAAGGAAGGTCATGGCGGCTCTGTCTTTGCGTCAGCCCAGAATAGGCAAAGCGCACGAGATTCGCGCGCTTTACTTTACGTTCGTTTGGCTGTGTTGCTTGAACTGACGGTCTAAATTTCGTCCGGGAAATGCTTGATCGTTAGCCGGATCGGGTTTGGCGCGGCTTGGCCAAGACCGCAGATCGAAGCATCGACCATGGCTTGGCTGAGTTCTTCCAGTAGCCCCGTATCCCAACTGTCGCGGTTCATGAGCTTCACGGCCTTTTCGCAGCCCACACGGCACGGCGTGCATTGCCCGCAGCTTTCGTCCTCAAAGAACTTCAGCATATTAAGCGCAGCCTCTTTGGCGCTGTCTTGATCTGACAGGACAACAACAGCAGCCGAGCCGATGAAGGTGCCAAGCGGCTGCAGCGTGTCAAAGTCGAGCGGCACATCGTTGATCGAGGCCGGCAGAAGACCCGAAGATGGGCCGCCCGGCTGATAGGCCTTAAACGCGTGGCCCTCAAGCATACCGCCACAGGCGTCAATAATGTCGGTGATCGTGGAACCTGCGGGCAGCAGATGCACGCCGGGGTTCTTTACACGGCCTGATACAGAATAGCTGCGCAGACCCTTGCGGCCGTTCTTTTCAACCGAGTTCAGACACTCTGGCCCCTCGCGGTTGATCTTGCAAACCCAATAGAGCGTCTCGACATTATGCACCAAAGTCGGGCGGCCAAAGATGCCGACTTGCGCCACAAAAGGCGGTCGGTGGCGGGGCTCGCCACGTTTGCCCTCGATGCTCTCAATCATCGCGGATTCTTCACCGCAGATATAGGCCCCTGCCCCTCGACGCAGGTCGACGTAGCCGGGCTCGACGATACCGGCCTCTTCGAGAGCCTTGATCTCTCGGCGCAGGATCTCCAGCACGGCGGGATATTCGTCGCGCATGTAGATAAAGGCGCGCTCTGCCTCAACCGCCCAAGCGGCAATCAGCATGCCTTCAAGGAAGACATGCGGAGTGCGCTCCAGATAATAGCGGTCCTTAAAGGTGCCCGGCTCGCCCTCATCGCCATTCACGGCCAGATAGCGCGGGCCGTCATTGGCGCGCACAAAGCCCCATTTGGTTCCAGACGGGAAACCCGCACCGCCAAGGCCTCGCAGACCGGCCTCTTTGACCTTTTCCTGAACTGCTTCCCAGTCGCCATTCGCGCGCAGGTCTTTGAGCGTCGCGTAGCCGCCTTGGGCCTCGTAAGCCGCAAAGGTTTCATACTCTGGGACATGCGCGTGGGAGTCACCCGCGGCAATCGCAGCCTCAACCTTTTCAGGGGTCGCATGGTCGATATGGTTGTGGCCGATCTCGAGCACCGGTGCAGTGTCGCAGCGGCCCATGCAGGGCGCGCGCACCACGCGGACCTCTTCGGGGTTTAACCCATCCTCAAGCGCCTTTTGCAATTGCTGCGCGCCCGCGAGTTCACAGGACAAGCTATCACAGACGCGGATCGTCAACGCAGGTGGAGGCGTCTCGCCCTCGCGAACAACATCGAAATGCGCATAGAAGGACGCGACCTCATAGACCTCAGCCTGCCCGGTGCGCATCTCTTCGGCAAGGGCGCGCAGATGGGCGGCAGACAGATGGCCAAACGCATCCTGAATCAGATGCAAATACTCGATCAGCAGGTCACGATCGCGAGGACGATCCCCGATCAGGCCACGCACCTCTTCCAGCGCGACATCATCAAGCTGCCGCCCCTTCGGGGTGTGCCGGCCCTTACCTTTGCCGGATTTCCAAACACCTTTGCGTTCATCGAGTGCCATTTGGGTGCTCCACAATTCGTCTTTGCCTAGGCAATATACCCTAAGCGACGCGGGTCTTATCCTCAAAACGACATTCATTGCCTCTTTCGCGTTGCATTTACCCAAGACTGGCCTCGCTTGTGGCACAAAATTTCCTAAGTTAGAGGAGATACCCCGATAAGAACGCGCGTTCTGATGGAGTCGTAACGATGCTTTGGTTCACTTTGGCCACCGCGGTACCGGTGTTTCTGCTGGCCCTCGCCGGGTTTCTGGGCGGGGTTTGGGCCATTGTGGCTGTGCTCTACCTGACGGCTTTTGTCTTCATCATGGACCGGCTGATTGAATACGCCGCGACGGACAAAGACACGCATGAAGAGTTCCCCGCAAGCACCGCGCTTTGCATTTTTCTGGGCTTCACCCATCTGATCCTGATTGTCATCGCCATTCTTGCGCTCAGCGGTGAGACAGGCCTCAATATCTGGGAACGCCTCGCCTGTTTTGTTCTTTTCGGTCAATACTTTGGGCAAGTCAGCAATGCCAATGCGCATGAGTTGATCCACCGCGGGTCTCGCTGGCTGAACCGGCTGGGTATCGCGGTCTATAGTTCGATTTTCTTTGGCCATCATGCGTCGGCCCATACCAAAGTGCATCACACCTGGGTCGGCAGCCTGCGCGACCCGAACACAGCGCGTCTTGGCGAGAGCGTCTATCGCTTCTGGCCGCGTGCCTGGTTTGGATCCTTCATGGCCGGCTTGCGCGCTGAAAACGTAATGCGCGCCCGCGCGAAAACACCAAGCCCTAAGTGGACACATCCTTATCTCTGGTACGGCATTGGGACTTTGATCACCGTCGCCATTGCCTTCCTTTTGGCAGGCTGGGCGGGCATTGGCGCTTTGGTCGCGGTGTCGCTTTACGCCACGCTGCAGCACCTCGCGAGCGACTACATCCAGCACTATGGCCTCAAACGTCGCAAGCTGGCGAATGGCAAACTGGAACCGGTCGGCGCACAACATAGCTGGAATTCTCCGCAGGTCTTTAGTTCTGCGATGATGCTGAATGTACCGCGCCATTCGGATCACCATCTGAACCCCAACCGCCCCTATCCGAACCTGCGCATCGAAGAAGACCGCATGCCGATCCTGCCGAAATCTCTGCCGGTCATGGGGATCATTGCGCTCTGGCCACCGCTGTGGCGCTCGATGATGGATGAGCGGGTTGCTGCTGTGAATGGCGTGACCCAGCCTTAGCCCCGCTAAAACTTTACTGGAAAACACTGCGGGCTTTTGGCAGGCTCCCGGCATGAGAATTTTTGTCACGATCACGGCGGCTCTTTTCCCGCTTTTAACCCTTGCAGAAACGCCGCTCAGCCCTGATGCATTTGATCGCTATACGCGTGGCAAAACGCTCTATTATTCGAGCGATGGAAACCGCTATGGTGCCGAGGAATATTTCGACCAGAGACGCGTGCGGTGGAGCTTTCTGGACGGGCAATGCAAAGAAGGCACTTGGTACGCAAGTGGCAAGGACATTTGCTTTGTCTATGAAGACAACCCCGAGCCACAATGCTGGCAGTTCTTTTTAGAACCGGGCGGGTTAAGCGCGACGTTTAGCGGCGATAGCGCGGACACTACGCTTTATGAAATCACCGGCGCCGATGAAGAGATGCTTTGCCTTGGACCCGAGGTCGGCGTCTAAAACAGGCTGCCTTGGTCGGGCGCATCAGGTTTTACCGGTTTCGACACCTTGCGCGGGGCTTTCGCCACGCCATCCGGCGTATGCCGTCCATCCGCGAACTGGATCTCAAGCTCTTTAGCCTTGCCAGCAGCCTTGGCCGTCGTGACCACCTTGTCTCCATCCCAAACCACCGCATAGCCGCGCTCAAGAGTGGCCTCATAGCCCAGCGTCTGGCGCAGGCGGTCAAGGCTTTCCAACCGGTCCTTTAGCGTCTTGGTCTGAGAGGTCGCAGCGGTCACAAACCGCTGATTCAAAGCGTCCAATTTGTCTTTTTTTATCTGAATGTCGCGTTGGATAGGGCGAATAGACAGGCGGTCGGCACGTCGACCCAGCGCCTCGCGTTTGGCATCGACTGCGCGCCGCAAATTGGTGGGGCGCAAAGAGGCCGCAACCTCGGTCAATTTCAAACGCCGCGTATCGACCGAACGCCGCAGGGCCTCTGGCAGTTTCTCCGATGCGCGATCCAGCCGCTGACGCGGCGTATCCAACAGAGTGTCCACGCGCGGCATTGCCCGCGCAAGATCCCGCAGGCGTTGTCCGCGTTGCGTGATCGACTGGGTCAGCGCCCGTGTTAGTCTCGCGCCCTGCTCATCCGTCCAGCCCATCAGTTCCAGCCGCACAGGCACCGCGAGTTCCGCCGCCGCCGTCGGCGTTGGCGCGCGCTTGTCAGAGGCAAAGTCGATCAGGGTCGTGTCAGTCTCGTGGCCTACGGCTGAGATCAGCGGAATGCCCGACGCAGCTGCCGCGCGCACGACGATCTCTTCGTTAAAGCCCCAAAGATCTTCGACCGAGCCGCCACCACGGGCGACGATGATCAGATCGGGACGCGGCAAGGCTCCGCCGGGCGTGAGCGCGTTGAACCCCTCGATCCCCCGCGCCACCTCTGGCGCGCATTTGTCGCCCTGCACGGCGACTGGCCAGATCAGGACTTTGCTAGGGAAGCGGTCGCGAAGGCGATGCAGAATGTCTCGGATCACGGCACCGGAGGGTGAAGTCACAACGCCGATTATCGACGGCAAATAGGGGATCGGCTTCTTACGGCTTTGGTCAAAGAGCCCTTCGGCTGACAGCTGCGCCTTACGTTTTTCCAGCATCGCCATCAATGCGCCGACGCCGGCGGGTTTCATGTCCTCGATGACAATCTGGTATTTGGATTGCCCGCCAAAGGTGGTCAGCCGACCCGTTGCAACAACCTCCATCCCCTCTTCGGGGCGCATTGGCAGACGCGACGCCACGCCTTTCCAGATCACGCCAGAGATCACCGATTTGTCGTCTTTTAGATCCAGATAGACATGGCCTGACCGCGGAAAACTGACCCGCCCGATCTCGGCCCGGATCCGCACATGGCTAAACGTGCCCTCAATGAGTTTCTTAATGGCTCCAGAAAGCTCAGTAACGGAAAACTCCGGGGCATTTTCGCCCTCTCTTGGGTCGTCGATCAGATCAGACATCTGGCCTCGCTTGATGTATTGCTGCGCAGAGCTTAGAACGCGCGTCAACAAAGGCCAAGCGCTTGCGCGATCATAAAAGGACACCCCATGAACATTCTTATTCTCGGCAGTGGCGGACGCGAGCACGCATTGGCTTGGGCGGTGAAACAGAACCCGAAATGTGATCGTCTGATTGTGGCACCAGGCAATGCGGGGATCGCGCAGATCGCTGAGTGCGCGAGCTTTGATATCGAGAATGGCGCAGAGGTCGTGGATTTCGCCAGCGAGAACGCCATCGACTTTGTCATCGTCGGGCCTGAGGCGCCTTTGGCGGTTGGCGTTGCGGATCGTCTGCGCGAGGCGGGCTTTTTGACCTTTGGCCCATCAGAGGCGGCGGCGCGGCTGGAAAGCTCCAAGAGTTTCACCAAGGAAATCTGCGTCGCGGCCAATGCGCCGACGGCAGGCTATGGGCATTTCACAGATGCCGAAGCGGCCAAAGCGCATATCCGCGAAAACGGCGCGCCGATTGTGGTGAAGGCCGATGGTCTGGCCGCAGGCAAAGGCGTGATTGTGGCGATGGACGAGCAAACCGCGTTGGACGCGATTGACGACATGTTCGGCGGGGCCTTTGGTGGCGCGGGCGCAGAAGTCGTGATCGAAGAGTTCATGGAGGGCGAAGAGGCCTCTCTATTCGTTCTGGTCGACGGCGAAGAAGTGCTGTCCGTCGGCACAGCCCAAGACCACAAGCGCGTGGGCGAAGGCGATACGGGTCTGAACACAGGCGGTATGGGGGCCTATTCTCCTGCTCCGGTTCTTTCGGCCGAGATCGAAGCTAAGGCGATGGAAGAGATCGTTAAACCCACCATGCGCGTTATGAAAGAGCGCGGGATGCCCTATCAGGGTGTGCTTTATGCGGGGTTGATGATCAAAGACGGGGAGCCTCGTCTGGTGGAATACAACGTGCGTTTTGGCGATCCGGAGTGTCAGGTTCTGATGATGCGCTTGGGGGCGCAGGCTTTGGATTTGATGCAGGCGGTGGCTGAGGGCCGATTGGTTGAGGCACAGGTAAATTGGGCGGATGATCACGCGATGACGGTGGTGATGGCAGCCAACGGGTATCCGGGTTCCTATGAAAAGGGCACCGAGATCAAAGGACTTGGCGATCTGCCGTCCGACAGCATGAACTATGTGTTTCATGCGGGCACCAAGGCGGAGGGCGCGGCGGTCTTGGCGTCTGGTGGACGCGTTCTGAACGTGACCGCGCGCGGGGCATCGTTGCAGGAGGCACGGGATCGCGCCTATGCGATGGTTGAGGGCGTGGATTGGCCCGGCGGCTTTTACCGCAAAGACATCGGCTGGCGCGCGCTTTGAGCCTTTGGCGAGGGGCCAGCCCCTCGTCGTCCATTGGTCGCTCGGACCAATGGCGCAACCAAGGACGACCCCCGGGATATTTTCAGCAAGAGAAAATGGTTACTTGCAGGCGAGAACGTCTGCGAGGGCGTCTTGCGAGAAGCTGTCAGCGGCTTGGCTCTTGATCGCTGCGCCGTCAAAGCGGGACACGATCACTGAGCGCCAGTTGGCATCAGCAGTGACCATCTCTGGACCCTTGCCGCAATCGCGAATGCCGCTGGAAATGTAGTCTTGTCCAATCTTGTGATTTGTCAGACCCGGTTTCTGAGCAACCTCGGTGAGTGCTCCGTTTTCATAGCGCCAGATACGCAGGGTCTTCGCCAGATGCGGGCGGTCGATATAGGCGATCTCGATCTTGCCGTCGCCATCCAGATCCGCAGCCCCAACCGGCGCGAGCCAGCGGTTGCGGGTGCCGATATAGGGGTTCGACGCCAAGAGGCCGTTTTCATCATAAATCGAAAGACGCGCGCCTTGGGTGGCGCTGCTTTCGATCACGATGACTTCAAGGTCTCCGTCCAGATCCACGTCAAAGAGGCGCGGTTCCAGATCTTCGAACACGCGGCTTTCGGGCAGCACGAGACGACGACGTGTATTGTCTTTTAGGCGGATCTCAAGCGTGCCCCATTCGATGGCATCGCCAAGCACGCCGTGGGCATAGCGATCCGTGGGCTCTAGGTAGCGAGCCGAGACCACTTCGGCCTGCGCCGCCGTGACGCTCGCCGCCAAAGCCAGTGGCCACAGGCGCGACACATGCAACGCGCGGCGCGCGAAACCGCGCCACTCTCGCATCGCCAGACGCCGCGCCCGCGCCATCATCAGATTTGCTTCTCAGGCATAAAAACCTTGAGACCGTCCAACGCGTCGCTGACTTTCAACTGGCAGGTCAGGCGCGACAGGCCCGGCTTTGGCTCAAAGGCAAAGTCCAGCATGTCTTCTTCCATATCGTCCATCGGCGACAGTTTGTCGGCCCAGGCCTCGTCCACATAGACGTGACAGGTCGAGCAGGCACAGGCCCCGCCGCAGTCGGCCTCGATGCCTGGAATGTTGTTGTCGCGTGCGCCTTCCATCACGGTCAGGCCATTTGCGACCTCTACAACGTGCTCGGTACCGCCGAATTCGACATAAGTGATTTTTGCCATTTCCGTGTATTCCCTTGCGATTCCCTTTCGTAGTTAGTGCGCCAAGCCCCCTTATGCCAGCCCGTTTTCGTCAGTTTCCTGTCACGCTTGCGACAGCGTGAATTTGTTCTATATTTGTTCTTATGACACATCATCCGCCCCGCCCCTTGTCTGCAGACACAGATTGGCCGCGCCCGCCCTCGGCGATCATGGCGCGCCAACTGGTTCTGCCACCGCAAGGCGCGCGGGTGACAGTGGCCGGTCTGGTGATCCTGAGGCAGCGGCCGGGCACCGCCAATGGGGTGATCTTTCTGACGCTTGAGGATGAGACCGGCGTGGTGAATATCGTCGTCTGGCGCAAGATCTATGAGGCCTTCAGGCGCGCGGTCATCGCAGGGCGACTCTTGCGCATCACTGGGCGTATTCAGCGCGAAAATAACGTGACCCATGTGATTGCCGAGCACATTGAGGACATCTCGCCCATGCTAGATCAGTTGGTGCAGCCGGGACTCACCTGGAAGGCCGATGTCGAGACCCCCGCGCAATAGAGCTTTTGACGCGCCTTAAAACGCGGTAAAAAGGGAAAAACCGCGAAGGCGAGCAGATGAGACCTAAGCCACTCTTGATTGGCGTATTGGCAACAGCCCTTTGGGGCTGCGAAGAGGTCGTGCCTGATTTCGCCTCGGGTCTCGCGGGATTTAACGAACCCGAAGTCGTGCTGGAGCATCAGCCAGGCCCACCCGGCGCGCGGCCCGGCAGTTGCTGGGGGAAATCGATCCGGCCTGCGGTGATTGAAACGGTGCAAGAGCAGATCCTGGTGCAACCTGCCGAGCTGATGGCGGATGGCTCTGTCCTGACGCCTGCGATCTATCGCACAGAAACGCAGCAACGCATCGTCACGCCCCGGCGTGAGACCTGGTTTGAGACCCCCTGCCCTGAGGACCTGACGCCCGAGTTCATCGCCTCGGTTCAACGGGCACTGCAAGTGCGTGGAGCCTATCGGGGGCCAATCAATGGCCAGATGGATGCGCGCACCCGTGCGGGGATCCGGCGGTATCAGTCGGCCAATGGGCTCGACTCGGGGCTTTTGTCCTCAGAGACAGGTCGACAACTTGGTTTGATCTCGACCAACCGAACCGACCAATAAAAAAGGCGCCACTTAGGGCGCCTTTCTTGTGAGTTTGTTTCGGGCTTATTCGTCAAGCGCCAGAGCGACAAACCGTGGCTCGCCACCGCGACGCACCAGCAAGAGGATCGACTTGCGACCTGCTTCTTCAGCCTCGGCCACACGTGCATCCAGATCAGACACAGAGACCACCTTTTGCTGGCTCGCCTCGGTGATCACATCACCGGCGCGCATGCCTTTTTCATAGGCTTTGGACAGCTCATCAACATTGGTGATCACCAGACCTTCAGCGCCTTCGTCCAGACCAAGCTCTGTGCGCAGCTCTTCGGTCATTGGAGTAACGGTCAGGCCAAGCATGTCTTTCTCGGTTGGCTCTTCAGGCGTCACAGGTTGGGCTGCTGGCACAGCGGCTTCGGCCTCTTCGCGACGACCCAGGGTCACCAGAAGCGTCTGCGTCTTGCCACCTCGCAGAACGATCACGCGAACGGCTTTGCCAACAGCCGTGTTGCCAACAGTGCGAACCAGGCCGCGCACGTCCTCAACGTCTGTGCCGTCAAAGGTCAGGATCACGTCACCGGATTCAATACCCGCATCCTTTGCAGGACCGTCCGGCACATCGGTGACCATCGCGCCGGCAGCGGTCTCAAGACCTTCGACTGCGCCGATCATATCTTCGGTCACGTCCTGAATACGAACACCCAGCCAGCCACGGCGGGTCTCGCCGAACTCTTGCAGCTGGTCGACCACATTGGTCACAACGTTGGACGCCATAGAGAAACCGATGCCAATCGAGCCCCCGTTTGGAGACAGGATCGCGGTGTTCACGCCGATCACTTCGCCATCCATGTTGAACAGTGGGCCACCAGAGTTGCCGCGGTTGATCGCAGCGTCGGTCTGAATGAAGTCATCGTAGGAACCCGACAAAGCACGGTTGCGCGCCGAAATGATACCGGCAGAGACAGAGAAGCCCTGACCCAGCGGGTTACCCACGGCCATGACCCAGTCCCCAACACGCGCTACATCGCTGTCGCCAAAGCTGACAAACGGCAACGGCGTGTCGCTTTCGACTTTGAGAACCGCGATGTCGGTATTCGGATCTTTACCGATCACAGTGGCAGGGAGCTCTTCGCCAGAGAAGAACTCGACCAGGATCTCATCCGCGCCTTCGATGACGTGGTTGTTGGTGACGACAAAGCCATCCTCAGAGATCACGAACCCGGCGCCCAAAGCGGCGCTACGGCGGGGGCGGTTTTGATCGCCCTGGCCCTGACGGTCCTGAAATTCACGGAAGAAATCCTCAAACGGGCTGCCTTCGGGCACGATGCCCTGCGGGCCGGATCGGCTGGCGACCACAGTTGAGGTGGAAATATTGACCACAGCCGGGCTGACCTCTTCGACAAGGTCGGCAAGGCTATCGGGGCGGGCTTGGGCCACGAGGGTTTGGGCCAGAATAAACATAAGCGCGAGGGCCGAGAGCCACAAAGCGCGCATCTGGCTGATGTTTTGAACGGGTGCGGAAACAGCGATTGGTTTCACCTAAAAACTCCTTTTGGATTTCTGCTCCTGAGTGCCGTGTCCCCGAAACGCGACAATCTTAGATGTAACATAGGACAAATTAATTGCTGCACAACTTTACCCACCTTCCTTCAACAGCCCGTGAGCGGAATTGTGAAGGTTTGGTGACACAAGTAACTTTTTCTTGATCGTATGTAAAAAGTCTCCAAGACTTGTAGCCATGTAAACTTACGAATACCCGGCCCCAGCCATAAGTAGCGCGGAGCCAGTCCCGTTTCCCCCTCAGTCAACGTGAACCCAGTGCTGTTTCGTTTAAAAACGAGGCCTGGAACGAGCCAAGTCATCACGAAACATCTATGTGTCCGTCTTTGGCCCGCCCCTGCAGAGAGGCTTATACTATGTACGAGTGGTATATTAAGAAACTGAACGAATTCATCCAGGTTACGCGCTATTGCCGCCACCCGGTGATCGAAGCACATCTGGTGCTCACACACTCTGCGACACATGAATACCTTGGCAGTGGAGACCCGCAGTCCAAGAAAGCCCTGGACCACGTCATTCGGCTAAGCGCGGAACAGGCCATGCGGGAAGGATTGGACGCCACGGCGGAACAACTTCTGGCAGCAGCGGATATGTTGGAGACTGAGGGCCAAAAAACAGCAGATATTATCGCGCTGCACTTCCCTGACTTCAGCCGCACAACCGCTCAGAGCGCCCCATAAACAGCCACACATTGTGACATCTGGGGTGGGGGTTTGACGCCCCTAGTTTCTGCGGCGCGCTCAGCGCTAGCCAAATTGACGCGCCATCACGATCACAACGACTCCCAACGCCAGAACCAATATTCCGATCTGTCGCCGCTGCGCTATGGAGAGGCTTTGCAGCGCCTTAAGCAGCTCTTCAATAAGCGAAGGGGCCAGTGCATAAACCAGCCCCTCCAGAATTAAAACCAGCCCGAGGGCCAAGAGGATCGTTTCGATCATTGGGTTCCGAGGTCGGATTTCAGATAGTTAAAGAACTCGGAATCTGGCGAGATCACCATGGTCGAGTTGCCTTCAAGCAAAGACGCGCGATAGGCCGCGAGGCTGCGATAGAACTGGAAGAACTCGGCATCGGCACCATAGGCCTCAGCAAAGATCGCGTTCCGGTTCGCATCCGCTTCACCGCGGATGATTTCCGCATCACGGCGCGCATCCGAGGTCAGCTCGACCACAGTACGATCCGCTTGCGCACGGATCCGCTGCGCGGCTTCTTGACCACGGGCCCGCTCATCGGTCGCTTCCCGTTCACGTTCCGCCCGCATACGTGCGAAAGTCGCGTCAAGGTTTTCACGCGGCAGGTCAGTGCGTTTCAGACGCACGTCGATGACCTCGAGGCCCAGCGCCTCGGCGTCGCGGATCGCGCCATTGCGGATCCGCAGCATCAGAGCAGCCCGGTCAGAGCTGAGGATGTCGTTAGACGATACCGAACCCAGAATTTCCCGTGTTTGGGAGCGCAGGATCGAATCCAGACGACGGCCCGCCACCGCAATGGATTGATCGCCCGCCGCACCGGTCGCCTGACGGAACTGGTTCACGTCAGCAATCCGATACCGCGCGAAGGCGTCCACAACCAGACGACGGTCATCCAGAGGCGTGACTTCGATCGGATCAAGGTCACGGCTGAGGATACGGTCGTCATAGTAAACGACCTCTTGGATCAGAGGCAGTTTGAACGCCAAACCCGGGTCTTCTTTGACGTCGACAACGCGACCAAATTGCAGAACCAGCGCTTTTTGGCGTTCATCCACGATAAAGATCGAGGACAGTGCGGTCAGCAGGGCAACGGCCAGAACGGCCAGCAAAGCTACAGAACGAGTCATCAGTTGTTGCTCCCTTTGCGCAGTTCATTCAGAGGCAGATATGGCACGACCCCTTGGTCGCCACCGGCGGCATCGTCGATGATCACTTTATCGACGCGGCCCAGAACCTCTTCCATGGTTTCGATGTACAGACGTTTGCGTGTCACCTCAGGTGCCTTGCGGTATTCTTCCAGAACGGCAGAGAAACGGCTCGCTTCACCTTCCGCTTGGTTGACCACTTGGGCACGATAGGCTTCGGCTTCTTCGAGAACCTGCGCTGCTTCACCACGTGCGCCCGCGAGGACAGCGTTGGCATAGGCGTCAGCTTCTTTCTGGGTCCGGTCACGTTCCTGCTCAGCGGCCTGAACGTCACGGAAAGCGTCAATCACCTGAGTTGGCGGGTCGGCTTTGTCAAAGTTCACACGGACGATGTTGACGCCGGAGTCATAGCTATCAAGCGTCGACTGGATCAGATCCTGCAAACGCTCCGCAATGGACGCACGATCCCGGTTGAGGATCGGAGCCAGATCGGACTGCGCAATAATCTCACGCATCGCCGATTCAGACACGGCGCGGATGGTCAGCTGCGCGTCACGCAGGTTGAACAGGAATTTCTGCGCATCGTTGATGTTCCAAACCACCTGGAAATCGATGTCGACGATGTTTTCGTCACCAGTCAGCATCAGACCCGCATCAGAGCCACGTTGACCAACACCGATATCTTCGGTCTGTTCGCGGGTCACCGGAATGACCTCGGCGGTCACAACTGGCCATGGCGCAAAGTTCAGACCCGGTTGTCCGGTCGAAGAGTACTCACCCAAGAAGAGCTCAACAGACTGCTCTTCTGGACGAACAGTGTAAAAGCTGTTCCACACCCAGAAGATGCCAATTAGGGCGATAATACCCAAGGTCATAACACCACGACCCGGGGTCGGAAGATCTCCGCCACCGCCAGAGCCGCCGGACTGGCCAGAGCCGCCGCGACCGCCCATCAGAACGCGCAGCTGGTCCTGACCCTTTTTCATCAGGTCATCAATATCGGGGATTTGGGGCTGGTCATCGGGACGACGACCGCCGTTTCCGCGATTGCCGCTCCCATTGTTGCCACCGCGGTTCCCACCGCCGTTGTTGCCGCCGCCCCCCCAGGGGCCGCCAGAATTGCCTGCCATAAAGGTCTATCCCTTTCTCATCATAAAAGGCCTGACACTAAACTGTGCAATGTGTCAGGAAAATCAACCCATGCGCCCCACTATCCGGTGCGCACAGGGGCTTTCATTGTGACTAATTCCTCAGACATGGTCGGGTGAACGGCCACGGTCCGATCAAAGTCTTCTTTTGTTGCACCCATCTTCACGGCGATGCCCGCAAGCTGGATCATCTCGCCCGCGCCGGGGGCCACGATGTGACAGCCCAGAACCTTGCGGGTGGCTTGGCTTACGATCAGCTTCATGAGGACACGCTCGCTGCGACCTGCGAAAGACTGCTGCATCGGTTTGAACGAGGTCGCATAGACCTCAATCGGCTCTTGCTCGCAGGCCTCTTCCTCAGAAAGGCCAATGGTGCCCATTTCCGGCTGCGTGAAGATCGCAGTTGGGATCAGCTCGTGATCAGGCTTCGTCGGATTGCCCTTAAAGACAGTTTCCACAAAGGCCATGCCTTCGCGGATCGCCACAGGGGTGAGGTTCACACGGTCGGTGACGTCTCCGATGGCGTAGACAGACGGCACTTTCGTCTGGCTATAGTCGTCCACCAAGATTTCACCTTTGCGACCCAGCTCGATACCCAGCGCCTCAAGGCCAAGGTCATTCGAATTCGGAGACCGGCCTGTCGCAAACATCACCTGATCAAAGAGCTGTTCATCGCCATTGGTGGCTTTGACCCAGATCTTGTCGCCTTCTTTACGCATCTCAAGCACGTTGGTGCCGAGTTTCACATCGACTCCACGTTGGCACATTTCTTCACAAACCAACCCACGCGCTTCATCATCAAAGCCACGCAGGATTTGCGCACCGCGGTAATATTGCGTGGTCTTGACTCCAAGCCCGTTCATGATGCCGGCGAATTCAGAAGCAATATAGCCGCCGCCCACGATCAGGATCGATTCAGGCAATTTCTCCAGATGAAAGATCTCATTGCTGGAGATGCCGAGTTCCGCACCCGGCAGATCCGGCCAGACCGGACGGCCACCGGTGGCAATCAGAATATGTTTCGCAGTTTTCGTGGTGCCATCGGCCAGTTCAACCGTATGGGCATCCGCGAGTTTCGCGCGCTGATCAAAGCTCTCGACACCGCTGTTTTTCAGCAGGTTGCGATAGATGCCCTCAAGGCGATCCAGTTCCGCATGCAGCTTGCCTTTAAAGGCATCCCAATTGAACGCACCGGGCTGAATATCCCATCCATAGCTCTGCGCGTCCTCGACCATGCCGGAATATTCGCTGGCAAAGACCATCAGTTTCTTAGGCACACAGCCCCGGATCACGCAGGTGCCGCCATAGCGGTCCTCTTCTGCCAAAGCCACTTTCGCGCCCTCAGCCGCCGCCACACGCGCGGCTCTTACGCCACCGGAGCCACCGCCGATGACAAAGAGATCATAGTCAAAACTCATATTAGGTCCTTAGTCCGCAAGATCTGAGAACACGTTTTCGCTCTCGACGAAATCCAGCATATTCTCTTCTATCGTGCCTGCATTTATGTCGCGCACTTCGACTCTTCCATCCCCATAACCGATCACAACTCTGTCACAGATGTCGATGAAAAGGCCATTTTCCACGACGCCCGGCATTTGGTTCAAGACCATCGCGGTTTGTTGAGGATTGCCGATCCGCTTAAGGTGAAGATCCAAGATATGGTTGCCCTCATCCGTCACAAAGGGTGTATCGCCATTCATGCGAAGAGTAGATTTACGCGCCAGTACGTCGAGCGACACCAGCGTTTCTTCAATCAACGCCTGCGTGGTCTGCCAGCCAAAGGGAATAAGCTCGACCGGCAAGGGGAACTGGCCCAGCGTCTCAACTTCTTTGCCGGCGTCCGCGATGACGATCATCTGATCTGAGGCGGTTGCCACGATCTTTTCCTGCAACAGTGCACCGCCGCCGCCTTTGATGAGGTTCAGATCGCCATCAAACTCATCCGCGCCATCAATGGTGATATCCAGCCACTTCGCAGCATCAAGGCTCACGACCTCAATCCCGACCTCGCGCGCGAGCTTCGCTGTGCGGGTCGATGTCGGAACGCCTTTGATCTTAAGTCCCTCGTCACGCACCAGCTCACCCAGACAGCGCACCATCCAAGCTGCCGTCGATCCGGTCCCAAGCCCCACGCGCATCCCGTCTTCGACAAATTCGACAGCTTTCTTCGCAGCAACGAATTTCGCCTTATCAATCGGAGAGAGTTCGGTGGACATTGGCAGCTCCATCAATACCTGTTGCTAAGGTTATAAGTGCAAAAAGACCCGCTTGCGAGGGGCATTTAACGAGGAATTCCGCCTCATTGGGAAGAGCGTGCAACGAGCAGGTGGAAACCCCGTCTTGTTTCCGATAGGAAACGTCGCAAATCACCGTATTTGAGTGACAGAATCTGACTAAATTCAATCTATGACAACAGCCTATCGCCTTCACTATGCGCCGGACAATGCGTCCCTGATTATTCGCCTCGCTCTTTTAGAGCTAGAGGTGCCGTTTGAATGCGCTCTGCTGGATCGCGAAACGCGGGCGCATAAATCAGCGGAGTATCTGGCGTTGAACCCGGCCGGGCGCATTCCGGCTTTGGAAACGCCCGATGGCGTGATGTTTGAAACCGGAGCGATCCTCTTGTGGCTGGCGGACAAACATCAGGCGCTGTTCCCAAAGGCAGATGATCCCGCGCGGGCACATGCGCTGAAGTGGCTCTTTTATGTGTCAAACACACTGCATGCGAATTTGAACCTGCGGTTTTATCCGGATCAATATACCAGCGAGGCCCACGAGGCCCTGCGCGCCGGCGCTGTCGAAAACATCAAACACGCCTTCTCTTTGCTCAATGACGTCGCGGGTGAAGGGCATGCTTGGTTTAATGGCCCCGAGGTCAGCATCCTTGACCTCTATGTCGCGGCAACCCTGCGCTGGTCCCAAATCTACCCGTCCAAAGACTACCGCCAGATCACTGCTGACGCTTGGCCGCACCTTCAGCAGATGGTGCAACGCCTAGAAACCCGCGCCTCTGTCACAGAGCTCATCAAAGCCGAAGGCCTCGGTCAGAAGCCTTTCAGCCACCCCGAAAACTTCTACATGTACCAAAGTGAGACCGCCTGATGTTCCTTTCGGTTTTTGAAATGTTCAAAGTGGGCATTGGCCCGTCGTCGTCCCATACGATGGGCCCGATGGTGGCCGCCGCGAAGTTCCTGGACATCATGCGCGCAAGCCCATTCAAATTCGCAGGCGTCAAGGCCAGCCTGCACGGCTCGCTTGCCTTCACCGGTGTCGGCCATGCGACAGACCGCGCCACGATCCTTGGCCTCGCGGGGTTTCGACCAGACACCTATGATCACGAAAAGGCCGAAACGGCCCTGACGCAGATCCACCAAAGCCACGAGATCTCGCCCGAAGGCCTCGGGACGCTCAAGTTCAATCCAAAAGACGACCTGCATTTTGATTTTGGCCCCGCTCTGCCGGGCCACGCCAATGGCATGATCCTGATGGCGACCGACAACCAAGGCGACGTGATCCTGCAAGAGACGTTCTATTCCATCGGCGGCGGCTTTGTTGTGACCGAGGCCGAACTGACCGCAGGGAAGGCCACGGATGAGGGCGACCCCGTCCCCTATCCCTTCAAATCCGCCGCCGAAATGCTGCAGATGGCCGAGACCTCCGGCAAATCCATCGCCGACATGAAGCGTAGCAACGAAATATCACGCGGCGGGGCGGACAACCTCTCCAAAGGCTGCGCCCGCATCTGGCAGGTCATGAACGACTGCATCGACCGCGGCCTTACCAACGACGGCACCCTCCCCGGAGGCCTCAATGTGCGTCGCCGTGCCAAGTCGATCCATGACGCTCTGATGGCGGAACGCGGTATGAACCTGACAGCGCCCCATACCATCAACGACTGGATGAGCGCCTATGCGATGGCCGTTAACGAAGAGAACGCGGCTGGAGGTCAGGTGGTAACCGCGCCGACCAACGGAGCCGCTGGCGTTTTGCCTTCTGTCATCCGCTACTGGCTCGATCACGTGCCTGGTGCCACCCAAAGCCGGATTGATGAGTTCCTGCTGACCTCCGCCGCCATCGGCGGCCTCGTGAAATTTAATGCCTCAATCTCTGGTGCCGAGGCCGGGTGTCAGGCCGAAGTCGGCTCCGCCTCCGCTATGGCGGCGGCTGGGCTTTGCGCCGTCATGGGCGGCACGCCCGAGCAGGTTGAGAACGCCGCCGAGATCGCATTGGAACATCACCTCGGCATGACCTGCGATCCGGTCAAAGGCCTCGTTCAGGTCCCCTGCATCGAACGCAATGGCTTGGGCGCGGTCAAAGCGGTGTCTGCGGCCTCACTCGCCCTGCGGGGCGACGGCGAACACTTCGTGCCGCTGGACGCTTGCATCGAAACCATGCGCCAGATCGGTGAAGACATGCACGAGAAATACAAAGAGACTTCGCTAGGGGGCCTCGCCGTCAACGTGCCGAACTGCTAGTTCCCCAAGTTCGCAAACACGCAGCCGTCGCTGGCCAACAGCGGCGGCGTGATACAGAGCCCCTTTGCAACGGAAAACGCTGATAGAACGCGCGGCACATAGTTGCGGGTCTCTGCAAACGGCGGGACGCCCTGATTGTTCCGAACCGCGTTCTCGCCACTATTATAGGCGGCCAGCACGAGGATCGGATCCTCACTAAACTCGCCCATCAACCAATCCAGATACCTCACCCCACCGGTGATGTTGTCCTTTGCATCAAAAACATCCGATACATTAAAGCGCGTCGCCGTCGCCGGGATCAACTGCATCAACCCCTGCGCGCCAGCCCCGCTGACCGCATCGATCTTCCCGCCCGATTCCACATAGATCACCGACAAGGCCAAAGCCGGCGAGACATCCGTCCCGATTGTCGCAAGCATAATGTCCAGCCCATAAAGCGTTACAATATCCTGAAGCGATTGAAGGCGCGGCGGCGGCAAGGCCTCCTGCGCTGAAGGCGTCGTCAAAACCTCTAGAGCATCGGACACCCGTCCGGGGCCTGACGACGTCGCGGTCGACGGGTCCACCGCGTCCCAAAACCATTCGTAGAGCGGCTCAGGCGCTCCTTTGGGCGAGACAATATCCACCGGCAAGACCGGCGCAGGCACGACGGGAGCGGAATCAATCTGAACATTGATGCGCTTTTTCGCCCCCGGCGCAGGCGGTTTAACGCGTTTGGCCGAAAAATCCGGAAAAGCGGGTGCAGATTGCGCCCAAGTCCCGCCGGCAGCCCCAAGTGACACCACAAGAGTCGCAATCATCAGCAAACGAGTCATGTTTTTTTCACCCAAATGAACCTGCTCAAGCCGACTATGACACGGCCAGCGGATTTATTTGCGAAAATTTGCGCCCTCAGAGCGGGATTTGGCCCCCAGGAGCCCATCCTTAAGGTTGAAAAACACAGCTAAATCCAAGCCCTTTCAAAACAGATACGAATTTTTCTGATTTTTATTTTGTTATTTTTCAGTGTTTTAAAGATTTTTTTAGGAAAATATCTGAGCCGCAAAAAATCGTGCCATTCGTGCCCCAATCGTGCCGCATTCTCACAGCTATATATGCTCATACCAAGTCGGGAACAGGCCAAAGAGAGAGACGGCCAGCAACGGACCCGGGGCGGTGAAACACAAACTTAGAGATCCTATGGAGGGACACATCATGATCAAGTTCATCAAAAACTTCCGCAAAGACGAAAACGGCGCAGTAACTGTAGACTGGGTTGTTCTGACCGCAGCAGTTGTAGGTCTGGCAGTCGCAGCGTACTCCACCATCGAGACACAAACCAACCAGCTGGCAGCAGACATCGGCGCAACCGTAGGCGCAGAAAACGTAGCGGTTTCCTCTACACCAACTGGTACTGTAGGCGGCTAATTTAGCCCAACGGTTTTACCAAGTGCGGCCGTGCCCTTCCCGGCGCGGCCGCTTTACTTTCCGGGCAAAAGCCCCACTAAGATCAAAGCGGCCACAGGCCCACCCAGGACGAAGAATTCTCCGCGTAACTATTAAACCTTCTGACGAGGGAGGTCCAAATGGCTAAGTTTTTCGAGCATTTCCTTCGGGACGACTCCGGTGCAATTACCGTGGAATGGGTCGTTTTGACAGCTGGCCTTGTCGGGCTGGCGATTTCGGCGGGCACGATTGTGGAAACAGAAACCAACCAACTGGCAGCTGACATCGGCGCGACCGTACAAGCATGGGACGCAACGACAACAGTCGCAACGCCAAGCGAATAAACAGAATATAAATCCGTTTCAATCTGGCGGATCTGCGCCAGATTTTGGCGTTCTATAACGCATTTCATTCGGCCAAATGGCCTTAAAACCAACCCCCCCTTTCCGTTATTTCGCCACATTCTTCAGGCACCTTGTTTGCGAATGCCTCTGCGGCACTAGAAATGAGGGACCCCATGCGTGGTATTTTTGCAGTCGTTTTGCTTGTCGGTGTCGGCCTTGCCGGTTTCGCCGTCTACATGGCGCAAAACTATATCGAAGGCTATCAACGGGCTTTGGCTCAGGAACGCCAAGCCGCTAAGCCTGCGATCGAAACCGTCGACATCATGGTTGCCAAAGCCACCATGAAATATGGCGAGAAACTCGATCCAGAAAACGTCGTGCTGATCAAATGGCCGAAAAATTCCATGCCCGCTGGAGTGTTCAATTCCAGCGAAGAGCTTTTCCCCAACAATAATTCCGACGCCCGCCACGTTCTGCGTCCGATGGAACCAGGTGAGCCGATCATGGCCATCAAGATCTCTGAGCCCGGCGAAGGCGCTGGCCTGACCACACGTCTTTCCAAAGGCATGCGCGCTTTTGCAATCCGAGTGGATGTGGCCAGTGGCGTGTCTGGCTTCCTGCGCCCGGGTGACCGTGTCGACGTGTACTGGACAGGCTCTGTCCGTGCTGTCCGCGAAGGTGGCAACCGTGACATCACCAAGTTGATCCAAGCCGGTGTGGATCTGATCGCGATTGACCAGAACTCTGACGTTGACGCTGTTGAAGGTACGATTGCGCGCACCGTCACTGTTGCTGTGAGCCCGGCTCAAGTGGCAGCGCTCGCTCAAGCCCAGAACTCTGGCCGTTTGTCCCTCTCCCTCGTGGGCGCGGCGGACGACACCATCGCGCAAACCATCGAGGTGGATCAGAAATCTCTGCTGGGTATCCAGGAAGAAGAACAAGTGGCCGAAGTGGTCGAGGAAGAGAAAGTCTGCACCATCCGCACCCGCCGTGGCGCCGAGGTGGTCGAGATCGCCATTCCCTGCTCAAACTGAGTCATTTCAAACAATTAGCGGGGCGCCAACCACGGGCGCCCTTTGCATTTGAGGCACATGCCACCGATTTCACACATTCAAAACGCAGGAGAAGTCATTGATTCTTGCAAAAAAAGTGAAATTAGCGCATGGTGTTGCCAATCGTGGGCGCAAAGACCCGCAACAGAGGCGTGATCGAGAGGCAGGTCACATGACATATAGAAATATCCTGAAAGCGGCGCTCGTCGGAGCGACGCTGGCGTGTACACCCCTTCTGAGCTCATTCAGTGCAGCAGAAACCCTGCGCGTGATGCGCAATGGAACGGGGTCCCTTCTAAGCGTTCCAATGAACCGCGCCGTGGTCGTAGAAAGCGACACCCCTTTTGCAGAACTTTCCATCGCCAATCCTACGATTGCCGATATCTCGACCCTGTCGGACCGCACGATCTATGTGCTGGGCAAGGCACCGGGCACGACAACCTTGACCCTGCTGGATGCCAGCGGTCGGTTGATCACCAATGTGGATGTGCGCGTGGCCGCGGACATCTCGGAATTCAAAGAACGTCTGCGTCAGATCCTTCCGAACGAGAAGATCGACGTGCGCACCGCGAATGATGGCATTGTGCTCTCTGGGACCGCTTCCAGCGCTCAGAAACTGCAGCGCGCACTTGATCTTGCAGAACGCTACGCGCCAGAGCGGGTCAGCAACCTAATGACGGTTGGCGGCGTTCAGCAGGTCATGCTGAAAGTCCGCTTTGCAGAGATGCAACGCTCTGTTTCTAAATCACTTTCTTCCTCGGTTGCAGTTGGCGGCAATTCGGTGCGCGGCGAAAGCGGCACCTGGCTCGCGGGCGACAACGCTCTTGGCCAACCTCTTGCCATCACAGATGGTGTGGCTGGCGGCATCGCCTTTGAATTTGGCGTGGGCAATGTTCAACTTGGCATCCTGCTTGAGGCACTCGAAGAACGTGGCATGGTCCGTACTCTGGCCGAGCCAAACCTCAGTGCGCTCTCGGGTCAGCAAGCGACATTCCATGCCGGTGGCGAATATCCGATCCCGGTGTCGCAAGACAACGGTACGATTTCGGTCGAATTCAAACCCTTCGGTGTGAGCCTTCAGTTCGTACCGCGTGTTGTCGATGGCGATCTGATCAATCTGGAACTGAATACCGAAGTGTCCGCACTTGATTCCACAAATGGTTTCACCAACGGTACGATCACTATTCAGGCAATCAGCACACGCAAGGCCTCAACCACTGTGGAAATGCGCGACGGTGAGAGCTTTGCCATCGCAGGCCTTCTGCGCGAGGATTTCCAGGACGCAACCAGCCAGTTGCCATGGCTGGGCGACATTCCGATCCTGGGGTCTCTGTTCCGCAGCGCATCCTTCCAGCGCAACCAGTCCGAGCTCGTGATCATCGTCACCGCGCATCTGGTGACGCCAACCATTGGTGAAGCCATCGCATTGCCAACGGATAACGTTAAACCCCCGTCAGAGCAGGATCTTTTCCTACATGGCCGTGTTGTTGGGCGCAGCAAAAAGCCGAAAGGCGCTGCTGCCGAGGTCGCCAAGCAAGACTTTGGCGGATCTTATGGCTACGTGCTGGACTAAGGGGGGCGTGGACATGAAACATCTGATCGCCCTTCCCGCTTTGGCTTTGATCGCAGCTTGCTCGACACCGCAGGACACCTATAGAAACTGGTTCGGAGAGGTCGGTGCAGAACTGGACCGGACCGGGCATTTCGGAGCCGCGACGGCGCATAACACAGCCATCCACAATGGAGACAAGGCCTACGCGATCGATCTGGGCAACCGTTTTGCATCCGAAGTCGATAGCACCGTGACCTTCGCCTTCAATTCGGCGGTTCTCGATGCAGAGGCGCGTGCAACGCTGCGCCAACAGGCGGATTGGATCAAACAATTCCCAGAAGTGCGCTTTAACGTCTATGGCCACACCGATGCGGTTGGCTCGGAAAGCTACAACAAACGTCTCGGCAAACGCCGCGCCAATGCGGTGGTGAACTATTTTGCCAGCCAGGGCATTTCGCGCGACCGCCTGGAGGCTCTGGTCTCCTTTGGTGAAACCCAACCGGTCATCGCGACCCCTGACCGCGAACGCAAGAATCGCCGTACGGTCACCGAAGTTTCGGGCTTTGTCGCTGGCCATCCGAATGTGCTGGACGGGAAATACGCGGCCATTATCTATCGCGAGTATGTCGCAAGCGCGGTGCCTCTGCCGACAGGTGCTGTACCGTCCACCAATAAGTAAACCGTTTTCAAGCGACGGCATAAGTCGCAAAATTGAACTGGACCCGCCTTTTGGCGGGTCTTTTCATTGGTAAACTCGAGTCTGTGACGCACAACCCAAAGGCGAAACAATCACGAAATACCGCAGATATTACCGCATTTATTCGATCTTTTTGCCCAACTTCCGCCCCAGTTCGACGTCAAAAACATCCTGAAGGATGACCATGTCTGCACGAGTCAGACACAGGCAACGCCAATCAAACAACGACAGGCAGCGTCTGCATCTAAGGAATAGGCAATGAAGAGTGGTTTGAAAGTTGAATCTGATCCGCGCCCGATCCTGGCCTGTACGGTCTGTCGGGATGTGCAGAATTTTGACTTGCTCATCGTAGATATGGAAGAAGTCATGGGCGACCAATGGGGCGACCTGGGCTTTTCTGATGCGCTGACATTCTTTGACCAGGCCGAAGCCCAACATCTCGAATTTATCGCCCTCGCCATCGACGATCTTGACGAAGACGAGCCGGATCTGCTGAAACGCGTGGTCATTGAGGCCAAGAAACGCGGCATTCGCACGCTGTTGATCGCCGAAGACGTCACCCCCGCCCTGCTCCACCAGCTTTTGCGCATGGGTGCAGACGAATTCATCCCCTATCCCCCGCCCTCTGGAGAGCTGATGGAGATCGTAGAGACTCTCCGTCATGCGGAAGAGGAAGCCGAAGTGGCACCCGCGCAGCCAGAAGAGCAAGCGCCAACACTCACGGCAGTGCCTGATCCGGAACCCGCAGCGGAACAAGGCCAATCAGTCAACCTGAAAAAAGACGCGCCCGAAGCGCATGGTGTCCTGATCGCCACCCACGGTCTTGCCGGTGGCGTTGGGGCGTCGACTCTCGCCACGAACCTGGCATGGGAAATGGCCACCGTTTCCAAGAAAGACAGCCCTTCTGTCTGCCTCATTGATTTCGACCTGCAATTCGGCTCGGTCTCGACCTACCTCGACCTGCCTCGCCGTGACGCGGTGCTGGAACTGTTGACGGACACCGAAAGCATGGACAGCGAGAGCTTCGGTCAAGCCTTGCAAAAATACGAGGACGCTCTGAACGTTCTGACCTCGCCGACCGATATGGTGCCGCTGGATCTGATCACCAATGACGATGTGCAGCGCGTATTGGACATGGCCTGCCGCCACTTTGATTTCGTCGTGGTCGATATGCCAACCACCATCGTGCAATGGACCGAAGTGGTTCTGCAGGCCGCCCATGTTTATTTCGCACTGACGGATATCGATATGCGCTCGGCCCAAAACACCATGCGCATGAAACGGGCGCTTCAGGCCGAGGACATGCCTTTTGAAAAACTGCGTTATGTCCTGAACCGCGCCCCGAAATTCACCGATCTTGCCGGCAAATCCCGCGTCAAGCGCATGTCGGAAAGCCTCGGCATCTCGATCGAAATTCAGCTGCCGGACGGCGGCAAAGCTATTCCGGCGTCCGGAGACCACGGACAGCCACTGGCGCTTTCAGCGTCCAAAAACCCGCTTCGTCGGGAAATCGCAAAACTTGCAAAGAGCCTTGTGGAGCTCGAAGAAAAATCAGCGCGAGTTGGGTAGAGGATAAAGAGCATGTTCAGCCGCTATAAGAAAGATACCAAGGCCCAGCCAGTCAATGCGACCCCCAAGGCCGCAGCCACTGCGCCAAAGGCAGCCGAGGCAGCGCCAGTTGACGCAACCCTGCGCAAGCCAATGCCGATGGCCCGCGCGCAGGCTCAGGCGTCTGACAAGGACCGCAAGCGCAAGGAACGACTGCAGGAAATCAAACTCGATCTGCACCGAGAGCTTCTGGACAACCTGAACCTTGCTGCTTTGGAAAAAGCATCGGAAAACGAGCTGCGCACCGAAATCGGCGCGATCTCGACCGAAGTGCTTGAAGATAAAGCGATTGTTCTCAATCGTCAGGAACGCAACCAGCTGTTCCAGGAACTTTACAACGAAGTCACCGGCCTCGGACCACTGGAAACGCTTCTGCAAGACGAAAGCGTCAACGACATTCTGGTGAATGGCCCACAACAGATCTTTGTGGAACGCTCCGGTAAGCTCGAGCTGACCGACATCACGTTTAAGGACGAAAAGCACCTGTTGCGGATCATCGACAAGATCGTCTCTGCCGTGGGTCGCCGTGTGGATGAATCCAACCCCTATGTGGACGCCCGTCTGGCGGATGGGTCGCGTTTCAACGCCATGGTGCCGCCGATTGCAGTGGATGGCTCGCTGGTCTCCATTCGTAAGTTCAAGAAAGACAAGCTTGGCATCGACGATCTCGTCGGCTTTGGCGCCTTTTCCGAGGAGATGGCCGCCTATCTGCAAGCCGCCGTTGCGACTCGTCTGAATGTGATCGTGTCTGGTGGTACCGGCTCTGGTAAGACCACCACGCTCAACGCACTGAGTTCCTTTATCGACAACGCCGAGCGGATCCTCACCATCGAGGACACCGCCGAACTTCAGCTGCAACAGACACACGTAGGTCGCATGGAAAGCCGCCCGCCGAATGTGGAAGGCAAGGGCGAAGTCTCCCCGCGCGACTGTCTGAAAAACGCCCTGCGGATGCGTCCAGACCGGATTATCGT
Organism: Cognatishimia activa; assembly: GCF_017798205.1. Lineage (NCBI taxonomy): Bacteria > Pseudomonadati > Pseudomonadota > Alphaproteobacteria > Rhodobacterales > Paracoccaceae > Cognatishimia > Cognatishimia activa. The sequence goes on from NZ_CP060010.1 coordinate 593,270, forward strand.
CGGCGAGACCCGCGGCGAAGAAGTTATCGACATGCTGCAGGCTATGAACACAGGCCACGATGGATCCATGACCACAATCCACGCGAACTCTGCGCGCGATGGTGTGAGCCGTCTGGAAAACATGATCGCGATGGCCGGTATCGAGATGCCGATCAAGGCAGTCCGCTCTCAGATCTCTTCGGCGGTGAACCTGATCGTTCAGGCCAGCCGCTTGCAGGACGGCACACGCCGCATGACTTCGATCACAGAGATCACCGGCATGGAAGGTGATGTTATCTCGATGCAAGAAGTCTTTAAGTTTCAACGCACTGGCCTGACTCCAGAAAACAAAATCATCGGCCACTTCACGGCCACCGGCGTGCGCAGCCACTTCTCAGAGCGCTTCCGCATGTGGGGCTATGACCTGCCCGCCCATATCTATGAACCGGTTACGGGGTAAGTCAGATGCCAATTAGCCCCGAACTCTTAATCTATGGTTTGATTTTTGTCGGTGTCGTCGTTCTGGTCGAAGGCGCCTATCTGACCGTATTCGGCAAGTCCATCAGCCTGAACAACCGCGTCAGCCGCCGCCTGGACATGATGGAAAAGGGCCAGAAACGCCAAGACGTTCTGGAACAGCTCCGCAAGGAAATGGCAGCCCACGCAAAGACCGGAGGCATTCCGCTCTATTCCCTGCTGGCCTCTAAGGCTCAGCGCGCGGCGATCGCATTTTCGCCGCAACAGCTGATGATGATTATGGGCGTTCTCGCCGGCATGGCCTTTATGGCCATGACCATCGCGACCAACACAGGGCCGATGGTCAACGCAGTGATTGCCGCCGCCGTTGGCGTGGGAGGCGTCTACACTTGGGTCAGCATGAAAGCCAACAAACGTATGGCTTTGATCGAAGAGCAACTGCCCGACGCGATTGAACTGATGGTGCGCAGCCTGAAAGTTGGTCACCCGTTTTCTTCTGCCATTCAAATCGTTGCCAAGGAACTACCAGATCCGCTGGCCACAGAGTTTGGCATGATTGCTGACGAAAGCGCCTATGGCCGCGATGTGGCCGAGGCCCTGAAGGAAATGGCCGAACGTCTGGATATGCAAGACATGCGCTTTCTGGCCGTTGCCGTGGCGATCCAACAGCAATCCGGTGGCAACCTCGCCGAGATCCTCGCAGGTCTGTCCCGCGTGATCCGCGCCCGCTTCCGCCTGTTCCGCCGTGTGAAAGCCATCACCGCCGAGGCGCAATGGTCGGGCAAGTTCCTGTCAGGCTTCCCTGTCGCCGCTTTGATTTTCATCAACGTCAGCGACCCGAACTATTATGACGGCGTGCGCGATCATCCACTGTTCATCATGGGTTGTATCGCCGTGGGCATGTTCCTGGCCGCGAACCTCTTCGTGATGCGCATTCTCACGAACATCAAAGTGTAGGAGTGGAAGATGCCGATTTTTGACACTTTGACCACGATCCTCACCGGTGCTCTCGGCCCCTTTGGCCCGATCATCGCAGTCGGTGTGCTTGGCCTTGGCATCATCGCGGTTGCCATTGTCTTGATGCTCAAAGAGCGCGACGACCCGATGACCAAACTGGCCAACGCCGGTCGCGAAGGCGCGGTGGTGAAGAAACCTGAGACAAAGAAAGAAAAGCTGCGTCGCGCGTCTCCGAACGAGAAACTTGCGAAGTACAAAGCCTTTCTGGAGCCCAAAGACCAAGAAGAACTCTCTTCTGTACGCCTGAAACTTATTCAGGCCGGGTATCAGTCGCAGGACGCAGTGCGCGCCTTCTACCTTGCGCAATTGGCGCTTGGCATCATCGGTTTGATTTTGGGCGTGGCCTATTTCGTGACCGCTCTGGACACTGAAACCGCCACCACGCAACAGACAATCATGTACGTGCTTGGCCCTGGTGCCGCGGGATATTTCCTGCCGAAATACTGGATCACCCGCCGCGTAGAAGCCCGCAAAGAAGAGATCACCTATGGCTTTCCTGACAGTCTGGACATGATGCTTGTCTGCGTCGAAGCGGGCCAATCTATGGACCAGGCCATCATCCGCGTCGCCGCTGAACTGCGTGCCTCATACCCGTCTTTGGCCGACGAATATGAAATCGTTGCCCATGAGATGAAAGCCGGTAAGGACAAATCTCAGGTGCTGACAGATATGGGTGAGCGCTGCGGCGTGCCTGATGTCTCAAGCTTTGTGACCGTGATGAACCAATCCCAATCCTTCGGTACGCCAATTTCCGAAGCCCTGCGGGTGTACTCGGGCGAGATGCGTGACAAACGTGTGATGCGCGCCGAAGAAGCCGCAAACAAGTTGCCAACCAAGATGACCCTTGCCACAATGATGCTGACGGTGCCGCCGCTCTTGATCATTCTGGTCGCGCCGTCGATCGCGAATATTATGAACTTCGGCGGGTAACGGGCACTTTATGACACGGCATTTGGGGACAGGTTCTCTGGCCCCTCTCTTTTTCATCCTGACTTTGGCCGCCTGCGACACTGGCGGCCTTGGCGCATCCAAGGACAGCCCTTTTGCGCCTGATATCGACACGCGCGCCGAGGCCGTGGATCCTTTGCTCGTCGGCCATCGCCTGATGGAAGCCCGCGAGTATGAGCTCGCCCTGAAATCCTATACCCGCGCGGCAGGGCAGCAGGGATTTACCGCCGAGGTGCTTGCGTCTCTGGCCACCGCCAACATTGGCCTTGGTCGATTGGGCCAAGCAGAAACGCAACTGCGCCAAGCGATTGAAGCCGATGAAACCCGCCCGGAAATCTGGAACAATCTTGGCGTCGTCCTCATGGAACGCGGCGAAACCGCCGAAGCGGCGCAGATTTTCCGCAAGGCCTATGCGATGGACAATGGCCAAAGTGACTCAGTTCGGGACAATTTACGCTTAGCGCTCGCAAAATTGGAAAATTCGGCATATGATGGCGAACAATTAGATCAAGAGTTCAAACTGGTGCGTTTGGGCAATGGGGGCTACCTGCTGACCGGCGCGCCATAATTGGACAGGGCAAGAGCAGTAAAGGACGCAGAAAATGCGCCAATTGACCCTTATCGGCCTTGGGCTAAGTGCGACTCTCGCTTTGGCGGGATGTCAAAAGGCGACCGAAGCCGAAGTGGAACGCGCGGTTGAAGCGATCAACGCCGTCGACGAAGCCAATATGAACGACATCATGCTGACCATGGCCGATCCGGCAGAGTCAGTGGCCTATTTCTCGAAGAAAGCCGCCGAAGATCCCAAACGCGTTGATTTCCAACGCGGCTGGGCGATCTCTCTGGTCCGCGCCAAGCGCAGCGAAGAGGCCGTGGCCGCGTGGAAGCGCGTGGTGAAACTGCCAGAGTCCACTCTGGACGATCAGGTCGATCTGGCCGATGCGCTGATCCGTGCCGGGCGTTGGGACGAGGCCGACAAAGTACTGGACAGCGTACCTCCGACGCATGAGAGCTTTAAGCGCTATCGCCTTGAAGCCATCGTTGCTGACAGCAATCAGGAATGGGACAAGGCGGATAGCTTCTATGAGATCGCCGTGGGCCTGACGACCCGTCCTGCGGGTGTTCTGAACAACTGGGGCTATTCCAAACTCAGCCGTGGCGATTTCACCGCCGCCGAACGCCTGTTCATGGATTCTCTACGCAATGATGACAGCCTGTTCACTGCCAAGAACAACCTCGTTCTGGCGCGCGGCGCACAGCGCAACTACACCCTGCCAGTGATCCCATTGGAACAGACTGAAAAAGCGCAGCTTTTGCACACGCTGGCTCTGTCGGCGATCAAACAGGGCGATGTGCAAACCGGCAAAGCGCTGCTGCGCGAAGCCATCGACACGCATCCGCAGCACTTTGAAGCCGCGGTCCGGTCCCTGCGCGCTCTGGAAAGCACCTGATGGAGCTCACACCTTGGGCGGCCAGCTGGTTTCTGCCCTTTGTCACTCCGATCTGCATCTATGTCGCCTATATGGACATGAAGTCCATGCGCATTCCGAACCCATCTGTGGTGGCCCTCTTCGCTGTGTTTGCGATCGTGGGTCTAGTGGCGCTTCCCTTTGATGTTTACCTTTGGCGCTATGTTCACCTCGTGGTCGCGCTGCTCATCGGTATGGGCCTGAATGCAGGTGGCCTCGTCGGGGCCGGAGACGCCAAATTTGTCGCCGCAGCCGCGCCTTTCGTGGCGCTCGCGGATCTCTCCCAGATCGCCCTGATCTTTGCCACAGCCCTTCTGGCGGCATGGCTCGCACATCGGGTCGCCAAGCACACTGCCATTCGTCGGATGTTCCCGGACTGGGACAGTTGGACCATGAAAAAAGACTTCCCTATGGGTTTGGCTCTGGGGCCTACTTTGGTGGTCTATCTGGCGACACCATTCCTTTAACACGTTAAAATAAAAACATATTTTCCAGAGTTGCGGCCAGTTTCGCAGGGTCCGACCGTCTCTCACGTCATTAAAGTTGACACCCAAGCGCCTCATTTTCGCCACGGGACCTGTTCACCTTAGGGCCAAGACTATCTGAGGCCCCAATATGAATATCCAACTCAACGACACGACAGTGACGCCCCCTCCGGCACCCAAACGCATGGAGGACATGCAACTGCCTATCGTTATGATGCGCGATATTCTGATCAAAACCATGTTCCGCAAGAACGTGACGCTGGTCAGCGAAGTGGCCGAGGCGATTTGCCTTCCCGTCGCCGTCACACAAGAACTGATCGATCTGGCGCGTGGTCAAAAATTCCTCGAAGCCACCGGTACACTGAACGCCAACAACGCCAACGAAATGGGCTACCAGCTCACCGACGAAGGCCGCGCCCGTGCGCAGGATGCCTTGGCGCAGTCAGAATACTACGGCGCGATGCCCGTACCGCTGGACATTTATGCCGAGCAGGTGAAACGCCAGTCCATCCGCAACATTCAGGTCACGCGCACGCAATTGACTGACGCCATGGGGCATCTGGTTCTGCCAGATAATCTGCTGGATCACCTCGGCCCTGCGGTCTCTGCCGGTCGCTCGATCCTGATGTATGGCCCTCCGGGGAACGGTAAATCCTCGATCTCTAACGGGATCCGCGACTCTTTGGGCGACAAGATCTTTGTGCCACGCGCTGTGGAATACGCAGGCCAAGTCATCACCGTTTATGACCCTATCGTGCACTCCAAAGCCGAAAGCGAAGGAGAAGGCGAAGACCGGTTCGCCCTGCGATTGCGTCGCGAGTTTGACACGCGCTATGTGCGCTGTGAGCGTCCGACGGTTGTAACCGGAGGCGAGCTGACACTGGACATGCTGGATCTGGTCTATAACCCCGTGGCCCGCACCTATCAGGCGCCGCTGCAACTCAAGGCCGCAGGCGGTGTCTTCATCGTCGACGACCTGGGCCGTCAGCAAGAGCCACCACAAGCGCTGATCAACCGCTGGATTGTCCCACTTGAAGAAGGCCGCGACATCCTCGCGCTGCAATCTGGTGAGAAATTCGAGACACCCTTTGACACGCTGGTGATCTTCTCGACAAACTTCCACCCCAACGAGATCTTTGACCAAGCCGCTCTGCGCCGAATCTTTTTCAAGATCAAAGTCGATGGGCCAAGCCAGGAAGACTTCCTCAAGATCTTTGGCCTCGTGGCACGTGCGAAAGGCCTGCAGCTTGATGAACAGGCGCTCGTCCATCTGATGAAAGTCCGCTACCCCGAGATCAACAACGTCTATGCGAACTATCAACCGGGTTTCCTGATCGATCAGATGATCTCGATCTGCGACTTCGAGGCGATGCCGCGTCAGATGTCGCCCGACCTCATCGACCGCGCCTGGGCGAATATGTTTGTGAAAGACGAGGAAATCACAAAGTAGGGGATCCTCCATTGCGCTAAAGGCGCATTTCGGTCATGACACTTTCATGACACCCCGCATCAAAGCCCTCTCCGTCCATTTGCTCACCGCGTCAGGTGCTGTTTTCGCAATGCTTGCGATGCTGGCCGCTGTAGACGCGAAATGGAGCCTTATGTTCCTTTGGCTCGTGGTGGCCTTTGCGGTGGACGGGATCGACGGGCCTTTGGCGCGGAAATATGACGTCAAAAAGAATGCTGCCGAGTTTGACGGGGTCCTCTTGGACCTCATCATCGACTATCTGACCTATGTGTTCATTCCGGCTTTTGCCCTCTTCAAATCGGGGTTGATGGCAGGCTGGACCGGATGGTTTGCAATCATCGTCATCACCTTCGCCAGCGCTTTGTACTTCGCCGATACACGCATGAAAACAAAGGACAATTCCTTCTCGGGCTTCCCGGGATGTTGGAACATGCTGGTTATAGTGATCTTTGCCATCGAGCCGAATTTCTGGGTATCTCTGGCCTTGGTAAGCCTATTGGCCCTCGCGATGTTCCTGCCCCTGCGCTTTATCCACCCGGTACGCACCGAGCGCTGGCGCGTGGTGTCTCTGCCGATGGCGCTGGCATGGACGGTCTTTGCGGGCTGGGCCGCTTGGGTCGATTTCCACCCGGAAAGCTGGGCGCATTGGGGGCTGATTGTGACATCGGTCTATCTAACCCTCGTTGGCATCGTGCAGCAGATCATCCCCGAGCGCGGCTAGATCAAAAGCCCCGCCGCGCATTCATGGCGCAAGAGCGCGACTTTCGTCTCAACACCCCCTGCTCCGGAAAAACCGGTCAGCTTGCCGCCTGCCCCCATGACGCGATGGCAGGGAATGATGATCGGGATCGGATTGCCACCGCAAGCGCCGCCAACGGGCTGGGCCGAAACACCAAGAGCTTTGGCGATATCGCCATAGGTGACTGTGTCTCCGAAAGGGATCTTGAGCATCTCATCACAGACAGCGCGTTGAAAATCGCTGCCATGGACACGCAAAGGCAGGTCAAAGGCCGTCAGATCTCCAGCAAAATAGGCCGCCAGCTGCGCGACCGCCTCGTCTAGCACGTCCGCATGACCTTGAGGCTCCCCGACCCAATCAAGTCGTGTGATCTCGCCGTTTTCTTCTGTGATGGAAAGACGCCCAACAGGGCTATCGAAACATTGAACCGCCATGGGGGAACTGTTTCAAACGGTTGCCTGAAAGGCAACCCGCGCGGCCCGGCCTCCTCGTTGGGAGCGGGCCGCGCGACGTTCTTTAGAACAGGCCAGCCGCGCGCAACTCACGCAACGCATCCGCATCGCGCAGGGTCACGTCTGGGAAGTCCGCGTCGGTGCCAACCTCAGGCAGGATCTTCCAGGAGCGCTGGCATTTGTTGCCCTCAGCCTTGGCAAAGACCACAGCCACACCGTCCACCTCAGGCAGCGAGAACGCGCCCTCTGGCCCTGCGCCCTCGGTCACAGAGATTGCAGAGGTGATGCAGATGTCTTCGAACTCAACAGACGTCAGCAAAGCCGCTAATTCAGCATCCGCCACAAAGACCTGAGGCGCTGCTTCAAGCGAAGAGCCGATGACTTTATTTGTCCGCTCGACCTCCAGAGCCGCCGTCACAACACGACGTGCAGCCCGGACCTTTGCCCACTTTGCAGCCAGATCGGCATCGAGCCACGCCTTTGGCGTTTCCGGCATGTCGACCAGATGGATCGAGCTGCCCTCTTCAGGGAAACGCTCAAGCCAAACCTCTTCCATGGTAAAGACCAGGATCGGCGCAAGCCAGGTGGTCAGACGCTCAAACAGGATATCCATGACCGTCCGCGCAGAACGGCGGCGCAGCGTGTTGCCGTCACAATAGAGCGCATCCTTGCGGATATCGAAATAAAAGGCCGACAGATCCACAGTCGCAAAGTTGAAGATCGCGGAATAAACCCCTTGGAAATCAAAGGCCTGATAGCCCTCGCGGACCTTCACATCGAGCTCTGCGAGGCGATGCAACACCCAACGCTCGAGCTCTGGCATCTCGGCAGGATCCACCCGATCCTCTTCGGAGAAATTGCCCAGAGCGCCCAGCATATAACGCATGGTATTGCGCAACCGGCGATAGCCATCGGCCACGCCTTTCAGGATCTCTGGCCCGATCCGCTGGTCTGCGGTGTAGTCGGTCTGCGCCACCCAAAGCCGCAGGATATCCGCGCCATATTGCTTGATGACTTCCTCAGGCACGATGGTGTTGCCGAGGGATTTGGACATCTTCATGCCCTTCTCATCCAGCGTGAAACCATGGGTCACAACATTGCGATACGGCGCCCGGCCCTTCGTACCACAGGCCTGCAAGAGTGATGAATGGAACCACCCGCGATGCTGGTCAGTGCCTTCCATATAGACATCGGCAATGCCGTCCTCGGTGCCATCTTCGCGGTCGCGCAGAACGAATGCGTGGGTGGAACCCGAGTCAAACCACACGTCCAGCACGTCATAGACCTGCTCATAATCCGCTGGGTCTACGATGCCGTCCAGAACCTTGCCCTTAAAACCATCGGTGTACCAAACATCCGCACCATCTGCGTCAAACGCGGCCACGATGCGCGCGTTGACCTCTTCGTTGCGCAAGAGGAAATCCGCATCGGTCGGCAGAGCGCCCTTCTTGGTGAAACAGGTCAGCGGCACACCCCAAGCGCGTTGACGGGACAGAACCCAGTCAGGCCGCGCTTCGATCATGGAATAAAGACGGTTGCGGCCGGTTTGCGGCGTCCATTTCACCAGCTCGTCAATCGAACGCAACGCGCGCTCACGGATCGAGGTGCCCATCTCGTCCTGACCATCGCCCACAGTGCGGTCGACGCTCGCAAACCACTGCGGCGTGTTGCGATAGATGATCGGAGCCTTCGAGCGCCAAGAATGCGGATAGCTGTGTTTGATCTTGCCACGCGCGAGCAACCCGCCGACTTCAACCAGTTTGTCGATCACGGTCTTATTCGCGTCGCCTTCGCCGCCCTTGCGGGACAGGATGTATTTCCCACCAAAGAACGGCAGATCCGCGCGGAAAGAGCCATCGTCCATCACGTTATAGGTGATGACTTGTTCAAGCATGCCGAGGTCACGGTAGAGTTCGAATTCCTCCATACCGTGAGACGGCGCGCAGTGAACAAAGCCTGTGCCTTCGGTGTCAGTCACGAAATCGGCCGCACGGAAATCGCGAATGTCATCCCATTCGCCGTTGCTGCCCTCAGCGCCATTCAGCGGGTGGGTCAGTCCGATGCCTTCGAGATCAGACGCAGAAACATCCGCAACGCGTGTCCATTGATCGTCCTCAAGACGCGCGCGCTTGAACACATCCGCCGCGAGATTATCAGCCAACAGATATTTATCGCCAACATTGGCCCAGCATTCCTCTGGCGTTCCGGTGACCTCATAGAGGCCATAGGCGATATCCGCGCCATAAACGACGGCTTTGTTCGAAGGGATCGTCCAAGGCGTCGTCGTCCAGATCACCACCTGAGCGCCGGCGAGCTTGTGATCTGTTGGCTCCGCCACCTTAAACTTCACCCAGATCGTGAAGCTTTCTTTGTCGTGGTACTCAACTTCAGCCTCTGCTAGAGCAGTCTTTTCCACCGGAGACCACATCACAGGCTTAGACCCCTGATAGAGCGTGCCGTTCATTAGGAACTTCATGAATTCCTCGGCAATGACCGCCTCGGCATGATAGTTCATCGTCAGATAAGGATCGGCCCAATTGCCGGTGATCCCGATGCGCTTGAATTCCTCGCGCTGGATGTCGACCCATTTGTCGGCAAAGGCACGACATTCCTGACGGAACTCGACCACGTCCACCGCATCTTTGTTTTTGCCCTTTTTGCGGTATTGCTCTTCGATCTTCCATTCGATCGGAAGACCGTGACAATCCCAACCCGGCACATAGCGGCTGTCAAAGCCCATCATCTGATGGGAGCGCACGATCATGTCTTTGATGGTTTTGTTCAGAGCATGGCCGATGTGCAGATGTCCGTTCGCATAAGGAGGGCCATCGTGCAGCGTAAACGGCTTACGGTCTTCTTTCTCGCGCAGGCGGTCATAAACGCCGATCTTCTCCCATCGCTCCAGCCATTGGGGTTCACGTTTCGGCAGGCCTGCGCGCATGGGGAAATCGGTTTTCGGCAGGCTCAGGGTATCTTTGTATTCAGGTGTATCGGCGCACATTGGGGGCGTCCTTTAGGTCGTCTGATCTTTGGAATTCATGAGGGTCGGCGTGGGGGTCCATACGCCTTGTCCCGGCGGCTCAGCTTGTTAGAGCGCCGGGCATATAATTCGAATAATGATCGCACGAATATATGTCATCGCGGGTCTTATAGGCTGGGCTTTCGCGGGGGTAAAGCGGGTTCTGCGGGGCACACCCCCGCCGCGCCAAAGCTGGGCCGAAGGGGAAGCGGCGGGACGGTGCAATTTGCCACTTTATGTCTGCCAAACCCGCGCGACCTTGCGAGCTGCGCCAAGATCAGCCCAAAAGCTGCCCCTGCGGGTCGGGCCAGCTTTGGCGCGGCGGCCTGCGGGTTTGTTCCGCGCTGTGTTACTTGTTGAAAAGACCAGCCAGCGCGCTTTTTACGATTTGCCCCGTGCGTGGCCCTTTGCCTTTGTCAAATGGCAACGGCCGGCAGACCTCCATCGCAGCCACCCCAACCCGTGCGGTCAAGGCGCCGTTCACAATACCCTCACCAAACCGGCGTGAGACTTTGGACAGGATCGATCCGCCTGCAACGGACCCGATCAGGTCATCCCCAACGGCCACGGCACCGGTCGCCACCAGATGCGTCATCACGGCTCGCGTCAGTCGCCAATTGCCCAGGGTGCCAGACCGCCCCGCATAGATCTCGGCAATCCGCCGGATCATGCGCAGGTTTGCGACCAATGCCGTCAAGACATCCGCCAAAGCCAACGGCACCAGCGCCGTCACCGTCGCGACCTGGCGCGCGGCGGCTTCGACCTCTTGCTGGGCGGCCTTATCCAACGGCGACATCAAGTCCTGATCAACCACCGCGAACACGGCAGAGGCGTCAAAACTGTCCGCCATCCTTTCTTTCATCCGCGCGCGGCCCCAAGCGGTTTCCTCACGCCGCCCATAAAGACGTGCAAGATCCTCCGCGGCCGACTTGGCTGCGGCCAGATCGTTATCCGCCAAGGCCGCCTCGGCCCGAGCATGCAGCCGATCCACGCGACCAAGGCTTGCGAAGGCCAATAGCTCTTTGCCCGCGATCAAAACGCAGACCACGACAAACAGGGCGATCAATCCAGTGACCGCATAGCCCAACATCGGTGTCGTCGCGATCAGGCCCAGCACTGCGTTATAGGCCGTCAGGGACACCGCCGTGACGAGCAAACTCAGCAAGAGCCCCCAAAACCAGCGCGCCAGTCGCGACGGTCGGCGAGTCGCCAGTTTGACGACGCTCTGCATGACCTCTCCCTGCGGCGTGTCGATTACATCAGGCACCTGCGGCGCGTCGGCGACTTGGGGTGTGTCTTCATCAAGTTCAATCAGAACAGGTTTATTTTCAGCCATTTAGAGCCTTCTCCATTCCAATTGCACATCCGGCAATTTCTCGTCCGTCTGTTGCCCATCCGTCCTCGAAACCTCGTGAAACCCATGCGCCGCATAGAACCTGCGCGCTCCGAGGTTGTCTTGAAAGGTCCATAAAGACAGATCATCCCGCGAAGCCTGCGCGTCGCGTACTAAAGCGGCCCCTGCCCCGCGCCCGCGGAAGGGCTGCGCCACATAAAGCGCGTTCACCTCAGCCTCGTTGCGCGCGATGAAGCCAACAACACTATCGTCTTCGATCACCCGAACCCAACCGCGTTCAATCATCGTCGCGCAAAACCCTCGGTCCTCATCGGCCGAGTGCAATCGAGGCATCCAAGGCGTCGTTTCAACAAATTCCGTCAGGATCGCGCCGGTTGCCCGCGCATCCTCTGGCGTTGCCGCGCGGATCCTCATAGCCGGTCCCCCAGCAGAAACTGCGCGGCCTGATCGAGCCGAATATGCGGCGGCCCAAAACCTGGCTTCAACGACAATTTTGCGGGTGCAAAGCTCATGATCTCATAATCGCCATCCAGCCAGGTACTGTCGCCCTTGCGTGCTGCGGACAAGAGCTTTGACGGATCTTCCGGCAACTCTCCGGGGTAAAAGGCTGCTTGTTTGCCCCCATCCAGCAAAGTGCCACGCACGCAATCCAAATCGCGCCCAGCATGGCGCATGGTTTCCTCAACCGTGGCCCGCAGCGCTGCAATCGACATAGCATCGACCTTGGCTCCAGCAAACTTCGCCCGATCCTGCGCGTCGCGCGTCAAAGCGCCCATAATCGCGGTCAGTCGCCCATGCTGACGATGGTGCAGATGATCGGCCTTAGTCGCCGCAAACAGAATGCGCTCGACCCGTTTACCCATCAGAAGACGGCTCAGAAACGCATTCCGACCGGGGCGGAAGCTCGCCAAAATATCCGCCATCGCGCGGCGCATTTCTTCGACCGCCTGAGGGCCGCGATTGATCGCGCCCAAGGCATCCACCAGCACCACCTGCCGGTCAATTCTCGCAAAATAATCGCGGAAGAAAGGTTTAACGACCTTGGCCTTATAGGCCTCAAACCGACGCTCCATCTCGCGCCACAAAGCGCGGCGTGGCGCTTTTTCGACCAATGGCAAAGGTGCGAAGGTCAAAACCGGAGACCCGGCGAGGTCTCCCGGCAACAAGAACCGCCCCGGTGTGCAATCATAATACCCGGCATCGCGCGCGGCGTTCAGATAGGTCGTGAAGCCTGCGGCCAAGGCCTGCGCTTTGGGTTCTTCTAGCGCAAGGGCTGCGTCGGTTTCGGATACCTGCGCCAAATAATCCGCGGCCTCTGTGCGATCCGCGATCCGTGACAGAACCTGCTCGGACCACTCTGCATAGCTGAGATCCAGCAAAGCCAGATCCAAGAGCCACTCGCCCGGGTAATCCACGATATCAACATGCACCGTGCGCGGGCTTTGGAAACCGGACAAAAGCCCCGTGGGTTGCACTTTGAACGACAAACGCAACTCGGACACGGCGCGGGTGCTTTCGGGCCAATGCGGTGCCTGCCCGGTCAGCGCTGCATAGTGGTTTTCATAATCAAACCGCGGCACCGTCACATTCGGTTGCGGTTGCAGATAGGTCGCCACAATGCGCCCGTCTGAGGCCGCCTTGAGCTGCGACATCCGGCCACGGTCCAATAGGCTCGCGACCAGTGACGTGATGAAGACTGTCTTGCCCGAGCGCGCAAGACCCGTGACGCCCAGTCGAATAACCGGCTCAAACAGAGCCTCGTTTAACCCGTCGCCGACGGCCTCTACCCGCCGCGTGACCTCATGTGCCAGATCCGTAAAGACCACATCTGCCCTTTCATTTGCTATGGAAAACCTATGGGGCCCAGAGGTGCATTTCCATAGGCAGCCGGCAAAGCGCGGCGGGAAAAGCACAGAAATTTCCCCATCGCGGCCCCTGAGTGGGATTGAAGCTACGCCTTTGGACGGCTATGGGCAGGCATGGTTCGGATCGCTCTTAAAGTCGAATATCACGGCGCGCCCTTTGCTGGGTGGCAACGTCAGGCCGATCAGCCCTCGGTGCAGGGTGCGATTGAGGCTGCTTTGGCCAAGCTTGAGCCCGGCCCCCATACCATAGCTGCAGCGGGTCGGACGGATGCCGGCGTGCATGGTCTGGCGCAGGTCGCGCATTGCGATTTACAGAAGGATTGGACACCGTTTCGCCTGTCTGAGGCCTTGAATTACCATCTAAAGCCCGATCCCGTTTCCATCGTGGATGCCGCCATCGTGGACGATGACTGGCACGCGCGGTTTTCTGCGGTCGAGCGCCGCTACCTGTTTCGCATCCTCATGCGCCGTGCGCCTGCGACCCATCAGGCAGGGCTCGTTTGGCAAATCAATCACGCACTGGACATTGACGCCATGCAAGAGGGCGCAAACCACCTCTTGGGACACCACGATTTCACCACCTTCCGCTCGTCGATCTGTCAGGCTGCGAGCCCGGTGAAAACGCTGGATGAGTTGCGTATTGAACGGGTTGAAATGCCTTGGGGCGCAGAAGCGCATTTTCACGTGCGCGCGCGGTCTTTCCTGCACAATCAGGTGCGCAGCTTTGTCGGCACATTAGAGCGCGTGGGTGCTAGGTCTTGGGCACCCGACGATGTCAAAGACGCACTCGACGCCAAGAATCGGGCCGCCTGCGGTCCGGTTTCACCGCCACAGGGGCTCTATTTGGCTGGCGTTGGCTATCCGAAGGATCCTTTCGGAAACTTTGTGGACAAGTAGGCCAATAGGTCTGACCATAAATCGCAAATACCTAGGGGAATCCCGCAATGACTCGCTGCATTTTATGTGCAAATCTTACCTTACGGAAGCAGTCAGTGCGTCATACCCACAGAATTTAGGCTGGCACCCCGGTGGCTGAATATATCGGGGGCTTCCGACTTTAGCCCGCCTCGTCTTCCAAATGCAGCTTCATGTCGATCAGAACCTGCTGTAGGGCGAGGGTTTCCTTCAAAAGCCGTTTTGCTTCATTGATCGTGATCACACCGTCTTCAATGGATTGGTGATACTCAGCCATCAACATCGCAAAACGTTGGCTCAAGGCAATCACATCAGTGCTCACCCCGCCGGACTTTTCCTGATTGCGGCGACGCTCGTCAAATGAGAGGGAAATCCCCTTCAGCTCGGCCAAGGCCGAAGTCACATGAGGGTAGGACGACGCTTCTTCTAAAGCAGCGACGGCGTCTACTGGCATAAAGCGATCCGAGTGCTCGTCGTGGTCGCTGTAGTAGCGCCCTAAAGTCGCTTTGGACTTGCCGGTCAGATCGCAAGCAGCCTCGATCCCCACATCTTTGACGAGGGCCTCCGTGTGTTTCTTCAGATAACTGCCGACGCTTGCCATGATGAACCCTTACTGCCCAAACCCCGGCTTCTTTGCCTTAGGGGAAATCGAAATGTCTTTTCCCATTATTGGGTTTTCGGGGATTTGTCATCCTCAGGTTATCGCAGACGCGGCGGAAAGCAGGTGGCTCAGCCCAATCGACCCCCGAGACACGCTTTTCGTCCAGGTGCGTATTCCTTTTGAGGCGCCTCGGGCAACGAAAGGAATCGCGGCTGTCGCGCGATTTATCCGGGTGGGGGTGTTCATCCCCAGGGGCCTGTCCCCACCGCCCTGCCCGGGTGCGATGCTCGACAGAGTCGGGGCGGTGTGACAGCCACCGTCCCGGCGCTCTGTTTCTGGCTTGATTTTCGCGGTCAGGCGGGCTTATCAGCAGAGCTATGGCAAAGCTTTATTTCCAATATTCGACCATGAACGCCGGTAAATCGACGGTGCTCTTGCAGGCCTCGCATAACTATCGCGAACGGGGGATGGAGACCTATCTTCTGACCGCCCGCTTTGATGATCGGGCAGGCAAGGGGCGGATCGCCTCGCGAATTGGGATTGGGGAGGATGCGGATACCTTCGACGGCGACACTGACATGTTCGCCAAGATCGAAACGCGCCTGCGTGCGGGCAGCGTGGCCTGCGTCTTTATCGATGAGGCGCAGTTTCTGACAAAGGACCAGGTCTGGCAACTCGCCCGAGCCGTAGATGACCTGCGCGTGCCGATCATGTGTTACGGGCTGCGCGTTGATTTCCGAGGAGAGCTGTTTCCGGGCTCAGCCGCCCTTTTAGCACTGGCCGATGAAATGCGAGAAGTCCGCACGATCTGTCATTGTGGAAAGAAAGCCACGATGGTCGTGCGACGCGGCGCAGATGGGAAAGCCATGACCGACGGCGATCAGGTGCAAATCGGTGGCAACGAGACCTATGTCTCGCTGTGTCGTCGGCACTGGCGCGAAGAAATGGGTGACTCCTAGGGGCTTTGCCCCTAGGCCTGACGGCCTCACCCCAGAGTATTTTCGGCAAGCTGAAACTAGGCGCGCTCGACCAGGACCGAACCCACGGAATAACCTGCACCAAAGGAACAGATGACACCTTTGTCGCCTGGCTGCATGTCGTCGCTGTATTTTGAGAAGGCAATGATCGAGCCCGCCGAGGATGTATTGGCGTAGTCTTGCAGGATGTTGGGTTGCTCGCCCTCCACGGGCACGCGGCCAAGGACTTTGCGGCCGATGAAGTCGTTCATCGATTTGTTGGCTTGGTGCAGCCAGAGGCGCTTGAGGTCATCTGCAGACGCACCCGCATCGGCGAGATGCCCTTGGATGTGGTTCACGACCAGTGGCAGCACTTCTTTGAAAACCTTGCGGCCGTTCTGCATAAACTGCATGTCACGGCGGTCTTCCATATCCGTATGCGAGCGGCGCAGATAGCCGTTGTTGTTGCGAATATTGTTGGAGAACTGCGTCGCGCATTTGGTGGAATGCACTAGGAAATGCGCGCCTTTGGCTTCCTCGGCCCGTTCGATCACGGTCGCTGTGCAGACGTCTCCGAAGATGAAATGGCAATCGCGGTCACGCCATTCTAGGTGGCCCGAGCAGATCTCGGGGTTCACAACCAATGCGCATTTGACCGATCCCGCGCGGATCATATCGGCAGCCGCTTGCAGGCCGAAGGTGGCCGAAGAACAGGCGACGTTCATGTCAAAGGCAAAGCCCCCTGCCCCCAAAAGGTCTTGAATTTCCACAGCAATCGCCGGATAGGCGCGTTCGTGGTTCGAGGCTGCGCAGATCACAAGATCCACCTCTTCGGCAGTCCGCCCCGCCTGCGCGAGTGCCTTATTGCACGCGTCAATCGCCATTTCCGCCATGATCCCCGGCTCATCGTCAGAGCGCGACCTAAGCTTTGGGAACATGATGTCCGGATTAAGGATGCTCTCCTTTTCCATCACATAGCGCTGCTCAATCCCGCTGGCGCTGAGGATGAAATCGGCGCTGGAATGTGCGATGGCCTCGATGTCGCCCGATGCAATCGCCTCGGCATTCTCGGCGTTAAACTTGTCCGCATAGGCGTTAAAGGCCACGACAAGTTCGTCGTTGGTGATGATCTGGTTGGGCGTGAAAACGCCGCTTCCGGTAATGGCTGGCTGGTGCATGTGGCCTCCTCGCAGTCGGGAAACTTCACCGCAAGGGTGACCAAAGGTCAAGGGTGACGCAGCTAGACCCTATTGGGCAAAGGGTTTCCGGCCAGAAATGCCTTCAGGTTTTCAACTGCCATTAGCCCCATGCCCTCACGCACTTCGAGCGCCGCAGTGCCCAGATGTGGCAGGAGCGTGACGTTCTCCATGGCCACCAAAGCGTCGGGCACTGAGGGTTCGAATTCGTAGACATCCAGTCCAGCGCCCGCGATGTCCTTGGCCTGAAGAGCTGCGATCAGAGCCGTCTCGTCGACGACCTCGCCGCGCGAGATATTCACGAAATGGGCGGTAGGTTTCATGGCTTTGAACGTGTCCGCATTGATCAGATGCAGCGTATCTGCGCCACCTGGGACGGCGGCCACGAGCACATCGACCTCGGCTGCGAGGCTTTCCAGATCGCTGTGGGCCTTCGCCGGATACGGCAGGTCTTTTTCAGAGCGCGCCATGTAGCTCACGGCCATGCCAAACCCATAGTGGCAACGGCGCGCGATGGCTTGGCCGATGCGGCCCATGCCCACGATCCCGACGCGTTTACCCGAGACATGCTGACCCAAAAGCTGCGTTGGATGCCAGCCGTCCCAGTCACCTGCGCGCACCAGACGTTCGCCTTCACCCGCGCGGCGGCAGGACATAAGGATCAAGGTCAGTGCGATATCAGCGGTGGCGTCGGTGACGGCGCCGGGGGTATTGGTGACCATGAGGCCCGCTTTGGTGGCGGCCGCCACGTCGATGTGGTTATAGCCGACGCCGAAATTCGCAAGGATCTTCGCGCGCGGGTTCGGGACGTCTGCAAAGACCTCGGCCGAGTAGTTGTCCCGCAACGTTGGCAGGATCGCGTCAAAGTCGGCGAGTGACGTCCGTAACTCATCCTCGGAAAGAGGCACTGTCTCGGAGCGGACCGTTACATTGAAGTGCTCTTGCGCCGCGTCGACAACGGACTGTGGCAAAGGCCGCGTAATCAGAAGGTCCATCAATAGAGCCTCCCGCCTTTGGGCACTTCTTTGTCGGGTGTGATCAAAACGACTTCACCTTCGTCATCCGGCACGCCAAGAACCAGAATTTCCGACATGAATTTCCCTATCTGCCGCGGTGGAAAGTTCACAACTGCCATGACACGTTTCCCAACGACGCTTTCAGGCGTGTAGTGTTTGGTGATCTGGGCCGAGGATTTCTTCACCCCGAGGTCTCCGCCAAAATCGACCCAGAGTTTGATCGCGGGCTTGCGCGCCTCGGGATAGGGCTGGGCGTCGACGATGACTCCGGTGCGAATATCGACCTTTAAAAAATCGTCAAATGTGATCTCAGCCATCTGCCCCTCCGTTGAGATTTCCGCGCAGCATTGCGCGAAATCTTGCGAAGGTCGAGGTGGATTTTAGGCTTGCGAGGCTTTGACGGCCTCATACCCCGCCAAAGCCGCCGCACGCGCCTCTTTGTGATCGACGATCGGGTGGGGATAGGTTTCGCCCAATGTCACACCCGCTTCTTGTAACACTAAGGCGGGGGCCTCCCATGGGGCATGCAGAACCTTCGTCGGCAAAGCCGCAAGTTCAGGACACCACTTGCGTATATAGTCGCCATTTGGGTCGAACTTTTGCGCCTGCGTCGTCGGGTTGAAAATCCGGAAATAGGGTGCTGCATCCGCGCCGGACCCCGCCACCCACTGCCAACTCGCCGTATTATTGGCGAGATCCGCATCCAGCAGAGTATCCCAGAACCAATTCATCCCGTGTTGCCAATGGATGCGCAGATGTTTGATCAGGAAACTCGCCACCACCATGCGTACGCGGTTGTGCATATAGCCCGTGTGCCAAAGCTCTCGCATGCCCGCATCCACCAGCGGGTAGCCTGTTTTCCCCTTTTGCCAGGCGGCAAGGTGAGCCGGATTGTCAGCCCAAGGATAGGCATCAAACGCGCGGTTCAGGTTTTGCTCTGGCAGATCGGGTGTGTGAAACAGAAGCTGATGCGAAAACTCGCGCCAACCGATTTCCGCGAGGAATTTGTCCGCATCCCCTTGCTTGCTGGGATACATCGCGCATTTGCGCTGCACCTCGCGCCAGATTTGACGCGGAGAGATCTCTCCGAAATGCAAATGCGGGGACAGTCGTGAGACATGGGTCTGATCCGGCCGGTCTCGGCCCGTTTTGTATCCCTTGAGATCGTCGGACAGAAAATGCTCCAGACGCGCCCAAGCGCCCTTTTCTCCGGGGGTCCATACGGGGCCAAAACCCGTCGCCCAATCTGGCTTGGTTGGCAACAGATCTAATGCGTCAATTTCAGTCGTCGCGCCAAAGACCGCAAGCGACGTGCGTTCCAAAGGTGCGGCCGGAGCGCCCGCCTTCAGGCAGGCCCGCCAAAACGGAGAAAACACCTTAAACTGCCCGCCTGATCCGGTTTTGATCTGCCAGGGCTCAAACAAAAGATTGCCGGGAAAACTTTCAACCGTCACACCTGCCGCGCCCAGCGCTGCTTTCATCTCGGTGTCTTTGGCAATCCCCGCAGGCTCATAGCGCCGGTTCCAAAACACGGCGTCGACGCCATAGTCGGCAACACACCCCTCAACAACCTCAAGCGGGTCCCCTTGCCGGACCAGCAAGCCGCCCAAGTCCTGTGCCAGTGCGTTCAAAGAATGGTGCAGCCACCATTTCGCGGCCTCTCCATAGGCCTCGGGCTCATAGACAAACACGGGCAAAACCTCGCCCCGTGCCGCAGCTGCTGTCAGCGCGGGGTTGTCAGCAACCCGCAAATCATTTCGGAAAAGAACAAGTGAACGCACGGGCGGCCTGTGTCGGAATTAAGACTTAGGCCGCAACCTAGTGCGCCTGGCGGGAACGGCCAGCAAATTCCGTTCCCAGACTGTGTTTATGCCCGCCCGTAGGCCTGAGCGATCGCAACCTGCATTGCGTCCTCAACTGAACGTCCGCCCCATGTGGCCAGCTGAATGGCCGGATAGAAGCGTTCCGCGCTCATGATCGCGGCGTTGATCATCGTGTCGATCTGATCAGGGCTTGCGACCTGACCACCCGCCAACACCAGACCATAGCGATAGATCATCATGTTCTGCTCGGTCCAATAGGTGAACCCACCAGCCCAGCATTGATCATTCACGGCGTTGAGGACTTCGAACAATTGCGGCATGCGATCAGACGGAGGTTCCATTTCAAAGGAACAGACCATCTTGAGCATTTCTTCATATCCCGACCATGCGAGCGTGATGGAATAGGTCTTCCATTGCCCTTCAATAGCCATTGCGATCTGATCATCTGCGATGCGGTCAAAGGTCCACTCGTGATGTTCGGCAATGTGTTCGACGATGTCGATGGGATGAATGTCTTCTTCGAGATACTGCTCTGATAATGCCATGGCGCCACCCTTTCGTTATTGCGCCGGGACGTGGCAGCGTAACCAGCGCTTGGTGCCTGCTCGATGGGAGGTAGGAGAGCCCTCCCCCCTTACTAGGTATGGTGGAGTCTGGGCCCGCTTAAGTAAAGGGAAATATTTGAAAACACCGCAATAAGTTGTGGACAAGTCGTTAAAATCCACAAGAAATAGGCGGTGGGTCTAGGCGGAATAGGCGCTGCGAATGACCTTCGTCGCCTGCGAAATCACCGCCTGATCGCTTTGATGCGCAAGCGCATGCGCAGCACTTCCGCCGTTTAAGGCCATGATAATTGGCACGCCATGGGTCTTGTGGAAATTCAACCAGACATTGAATTGTCCGCGCTCCTCACCGGCCTCTGGCGTGTAGATCCAGGTGACGTCTTTATCCCAGAACGGGCGGTCAAACTGCAGGTAGACCTTGTCCAAAAGCCCCATGCCCAGACGCGAGATCGACCGGCGTTTGGCTGCGGGCAGCTCTGGCTTAAACCCAATACCGCCTTCTTTCAAAACACCCAGAGGCACGGTGACCAGAACGGCGTCAAAGGCCTCGGGCAAAGCGGCGCGTGGCGTGACCCAGACTTGATCGTCCTCAAGCGTAATCATGCCCACTTGCGTTGACAGGCGCAGTTCATAGTCGCCTTTCAACGCATCCAAAATCGCTGAATACCCGCCGGGGAAAACGACCTCTTCGCCCTCATAATCATCGTCAAACAAGTAGGCCGATGTGTTCAGCTCATCGACATCCGCGCCAGCAGAGGTCTGGATCTCGACCTCATCCCAGATCCAATCGGGAACTTCCGCGTCTCGCATCACGCGCCCGTCGCCCCCACGCAGCGCATAGCTGTCGTCCGTCGCAACCCGCGCAATCGCCTGTTGGTCGGACAGGGCCGCCAAAGGATTGCCATCCGTGCCGTGTATCCAGCTCGCGCCAAGGTCCAGTGGAACGCCAAGACGTGTGTCTGTCCAAAGCCGCCCGCCAATACGGTCCCGCGCCTCAAGCACGGTCACTTCATGTCCTCGATCCGCCAACCTTTTTGCGGCGGTTAGCCCGCTCATGCCGGCACCGATCACGGCAACCCGCTTGTGACCTTTCTTGCTGAGCATGGACGCCACACGCAGCCCTGACTCATGGGCCGCGTGCACCGTGCTGGAGCGTTTGTAAAAAGTCGCCTCGCCCGCAAAAAAGATCCGTCCCTCAATCGGGGCTTCCAGATTGCGGCGATCCTTTTTCCGGGACCCTTTAGCGACATAAGAATAGGACCCATAGGCAAAAGGATCCTGACTCCAATTGGTGCGCAGATAACCGCGTGGGCCACCGGCCGCAAAGCCTTGGACCGGCAGCATTGCCGCCGACAAAGCTGCACCCATCGCGGCCAAAGTCGACCGGCGCGTCCAATTGGAGTGAGTCACTTATTTCTTGCCTTCCAAGGCCTCGATCCGCGCCTTCAGCGCTTCGTTCTCTTCGCGTGCCTTTTGCGCCATGGTGCGCACCGCATCAAATTCTTCGCGGGTCACAAAGTCGCGATCCGCGAGCCAGCGGTCCATCAGGGATTTCATCGCGGTTTCGGCCTCATCCTTCGCGCCTTGAGCCACGCCCATCGCATTGGTCATCAGCTGCGAGATGTCGTCCATGATCTTATTGCGGGTCTGCATGTGGACCTCCGGTAGTCTGCCGTTACATTTGATCCCTATATGGGCACAAAAGCAGCGACTCTCAAGGTTGACTTCGCCCCAGTCTCAGAGGCACATCAGACACATGCAGGCCATGATCCCCTTTCCCGATATTTCGCCCGAGCTTTTCTCGATCTCTTTAGGCGGCTTTGAGCTCGCCCTGCGCTGGTACGCTTTGGCCTATATCGTCGGGATCATTCTAGCGTTTCAGATGTCCCTGATGGCACTGCGGCGCGTGCATCTGTGGCGCAACGACACGGCCCCTATGGATGATACTCAACTCGAAGACCTGCTCTTCTGGGTCACCATCGGCATCATTCTCGGCGGGCGCATGGGCTATGTGCTGTTTTATCAGCCGGGGTCCTATCTGTCCGATCCCCTCGCGATCATTCGCGTGTGGGAAGGCGGCATGGCCTTTCATGGCGGGGTAATCGGCGTGGTTCTGGCGGGGTGGCTGTTTTGCCGTCGCCATGGGCTGCCGAAACTCTCGACCTCTGACATCGTGGTGCTGGGCGCGCCAGTAGGTCTGTTGCTGGGCCGCCTTGCAAATTTCGTCAACGCAGAGCTGTGGGGCCGCCCGACCGACCTGCCTTGGGGCGTCGCCTTTCCTGGCGCTTATGCCCAAGACTGCGGCCAACTCGCAGGCCTTTGCGCGCGCCACCCGTCGCAGTTTTATGAAGCCTTCCTTGAAGGCGCGCTTCTTCTGGCAGTGATGCTCTGGCTCGCCTTCCGCAAAGGTGCCTTGAAGTTCCCGGGGCGTATCACCGGCGTGTTTTTCGCAGGCTATGGGCTTGCACGGTTCCTCGTGGAATTCGTCCGCCAGCCAGACGCGCAGTTTGTCACCGAGGGTAACCCGCTTGGCCTTGTCCTGCATCTGAATGGCATCGGCCTCACCATGGGCCAGATCCTCTCGCTGCCGATGATCCTCTTCGGCCTCTGGATGATCGCCAAAAGCCGGCGCGCGACACAATGAGTCTGCGCGAGACGCTTATAAACCGCATCCGCACCATCGGCCCGATTTCCGTGGCCGACTATATGACCGAATGCCTGCTGCATCCGGCCTACGGCTATTATGCCACCCGCGACCCTTTTGGCACGACCGGCGATTTCACCACCGCGCCGGAAATCACCCAGATGTTTGGCGAACTTTTGGGCATCTCGCTGGCGCAAGCCTGGATGGACCAAGGCGCACCGACCCGTTTCACCCTTGCCGAGGCGGGCCCCGGACGGGGCACGCTGATGGCAGACCTGCTGCGCGCCACCCGCAATGTGCCGGGATTTCACGACGCAATTGAGGTCCATCTGATCGAGGCCTCCCCCACCCTGCGCGCCAAGCAGGAAGAGCTGATCACGCGCGCGATTTGGCATGACACGGTGGACACTCTGCCCGAACAACCAACGTTCTTTGTCGCCAATGAATTCCTCGATGCGCTGCCCATCCGGCAGTTCATCCGCGAGGGCTCTGCATGGCGCGAACGGCTGATCGGCGTCGACCACGAAGCCCTGACCTTCGGCCTTGGCGCAGCCCAGCCTCAGCCCGCCCTCACCCATCGCCTTGAGGACACCGAAGACGGCATGATGGTCGAAGTCTGCGAACCCCTTGCGCCCATGATCGACGCGATTGGTGGCCGCATCAAACGCCACGGTGGCGTGGCTTTGATCGTCGACTACGGCGACTGGCATTCTCAGGGCGACACGCTGCAGGCGGTGCAGGATCACAAAGAGGTCGACGTGCTTGAGGATCCTGGCAACGCAGACCTCACAGCCCATGTGGATTTCGAAGCCATCTGCCTTGCCACCCCCTGCAAGTTTTCCCGCGTCACAGCCCAAGGCGTCTTTCTGGAACGTCTGGGCATCACCAGACGCGCGCAGGATCTCGCGAAATTGATGGAGCCCGCCCAGCTTGAACAGCATATTCTCGCGCATCGACGCTTGACCCATCCCGAGGAAATGGGAAATCTGTTCAAAGTGGTCGCCCTTTATCCAGAGGGCGAAAACCCGCCCCCCGGAGTAGAAGCATGAGCCTTGAAATCCTCAGGTCAGAGAGCCTTGCGCCCATTGAACACGGGTTCTTCACCCGCAAGGGCGGCGCGTCTTCGGGGATTTTTCACGGTCTGAACTGCGGCACCGGCAGCAGTGATCTCGCGGACATCGTGCGCATAAACCGAGACCGTGTAGCGCAGGCCATGGGCGTTGAGGCACTGAATGGCGTGCATCAGATCCACTCTGCCGACGTGGTGACCGTTCGGGAACCGATCACTGGCGAGAAACCAAAAGCAGACGCGCTGGTCACCAATATCCCCGGCCAAGCCCTGTCGATCCTGACCGCCGATTGCCAACCTGTGCTCTTCGCTGATCCCGACGCAGGCGTCATCGGAGCGGCGCATGCCGGATGGAAAGGCGCTGTGTCGGGCGTGTTAGAGGCCACCGTGGACGCGATGGAAGCGCTTGGCGCGAAACGTGATGCGATCCGCGCGGTTGTTGGGCCCTCGATCAGTCAGGCAGCTTATGAGGTCGGACCAGAGTTGCGCGATCAATTTATCGCAGGTGATCCAGACAACAGCCGCTTTTTCGCGAAAGGCGACGGCGATCGGTTCATGTTCGACCTCCCGGGCTATGGCGTGCATCGCCTGTACGCCGCAGGGGTCGGCTTGGCTGAATGGAACGGACATTGCACCTATAGCGATCCGGATCGCTTCTATTCCTATCGCCGCACAACCCACGCCAAAGAAGCGGACTATGGTCGGCTGATCGCGGTCATCAAACTCTAGACCGCCCCCAATTCACCTCTGCAACTCCTCGGATTCACGCCAATCTCGCCGCAACTCTGCCCCATTTCAGAACCAGATTGTTCTCAACAGACAAACAATCCGGTCCGCAAAGGATCAGGCAAGAAGGAGCAGACAGATGGCAAAGCAACGCTTTATTAAATCGATTGTCAAAGCATCGAAGACCGAGGCAGTCGTGCTGCCATGGGCGAAAAAGCGCATCGGCGAGAGTGTTTTGGTGAAACCAGCCGCGAAAGCCGCGTAAGAGAATTCCCGAGGACCCCCTACCTCCCAAACGAAACGACCGTTGGTTCCCCCGGCCAACGGTCGTTTTCTTTTGTGGTCAGGGTCTTCAAATGGCTTGAGCGCCCAAGGATTTGACCGAGTCGATCCACCGCGCCACCGCCCCCGGTTTGGGGTCACTTGATTGCGCAAAATGCGTAAACCGTGTGGGGCTGAGGCCGATAAACCCCAGAATTTGCCGCTTCAACTGAGAATGCAGGGCGCTGCGATAGATCAGGCGGAAATACCAGCCCGGTGTGTCTGACGTCAGAATAACCCGCGCCGTCCGCCCCTTGAGCATAGGTTTCGGAAACTTGCCGCTCTTGGTGTCAAAGGTCCGACCGGGCAGGAAACTCCGATCAATCAACCCTTTGAGCTTGGCAGGCAATCCGCCCCACCACATTGGCGAAGTCAGAACCACGTGATCCGCCCATTCGATGGACTGCAACACTTGCTCCAGATCCGGCTCCAGCGGTTTTGGGTCTTTGTAAAGCGCCTGCCCAATATCCGGATCAAACTCCAGATCGCCGACGTTCATAACTCGCACCTCATGCCCCTCCCCTTGTGCGGCGTTGGCATAAGTCTGGGCAAATGTTGCCGACAAAGACGCCTCACGCGGGTGCCCATTCAAAACAAAAATCTTTTTCGCCATCTCGCGACTCTCCATAAATTGACCGTGGTCACTTTCATAGAGTCCAAAATTGACCGTGGTCAATAACTAAATTTGACCAAAGTCACTTTTTCTGTCACACCACGGCTATGGCCGTCCAAACACGCACTCTTAAAACCCGCGCTAAACTTATCGAAGCCGCGCAAACCCGCATCAAAGACGCGGGCTACGAGGCCCTGCGCGTTGAGGATGTGGTGAAGGATGCGGGCGTCGCGAAGGGGACATTCTTTGCCCATTTCAAAGACAAGGACGCGCTGATGGATCACCTGATTGGGGGAGAAATCCACGCGTTTCTGGACGAGGTGGAACTGATGGAGCCTCCAAAGAGCGTCGATGAAATCCTAGACGCCCTGATGCCGTCCTTTGAGTTCATGACCCAGGAGCGTTTTGTTTTTGACGTGATTCTTAGGCATTCCGGCGCGGCACAAAACAGCGAGATCGGCGCGATCGCGCAGACATTCATCCGCCACGGTACCGTCATGGCACATTGGCTGGCCCATGGTCCATTTCGCAAGGATATCGATCCGGCGCTGATGGCCGACGGCGTTGGAGCCTTCCAGATTCAAGCTCTCGCCCTGCACTTCTGTACAGCGCATAACGGTATTTCGGTCAGAGATCGGATGGAAACTTACTTGAACGCCTGGCTTTTACCTAAGCCGTCCGGCTGATCCGTTCTTCTAAAACGTCAAACGGCACGCCCGGTTCATCCTTGGCACCACGAATGACCAGCGATGTTTTCACGCTCGCAACATTCTCGGCCTTCAGCAGATCCTCAGTGAGGAATGTCTGAAACGTCGACAAATCCGGCGCGCAGCATTTCAGGATGAAATCCACCTCGCCATTCAGCATGTGGCACTCGCGCACCAAAGACCAATCGCGGCAGCGGTCTTCAAAGGCGCTCAGATCCGCTTCGGCCTGACTGATCAACCCAACCATCGCAAAAACCTGCACCTCAAAACCCAGTTCGCGCGCATCGACCTCGGCGTGATAGCCGCGAATATAGCCTGATTCCTCAAGGGTGCGCACACGGCGCAAGCAAGGCGGCGCAGAGATCCCCACGCGCTTGGCCAGCTCTACGTTGGTCATACGACCATCCGCCTGAAGCTCTGCCAGAATCTTGCGGTCAATCGGATCCAAACGATATCCCGTCATGTGCCTCGTTACCCCTCTGCAACTTTGCAATTCTTATAGCACCCGCCGATGCGCGCGCAATAATATTTCGCGTTTTCCACGATGACTGGAAAGTGAGCCCTGATATCGCGCGCTCTGCCGCTTGGGGGTTTTCGCCCGCGCCCCTTATGTCTATATCCCTGTGACGCGAAATTTTAGGCAATCGGGTGGCCCATGGCAGAGAGCAAACATACCAAAGTTCTGATTATCGGATCAGGCCCAGCAGGTTATACCGCGGGCGTCTACGCAAGCCGCGCGATGCTGAGCCCGATTCTCGTGCAGGGCATCGAGCCCGGCGGTCAGTTGACCACCACCACCGAGGTCGAAAACTGGCCCGGTCACACAGAAATCCAAGGCCCCGACCTGATGGTCAATATGGAAGCTCACGCACGCGCCATGGGCACCGAGATCATCGGCGACATTATCAACGAACTCGACACATCCGTGCGCCCCTTCGTGGCCAAAGGCGACAGTGGCACGACCTATACCGCGGACGCAGTGATCCTCGCGACCGGCGCTCGTGCCAAATGGCTGGGCATGGAAAGCGAAGAGAAATTCAAAGGGTTCGGTGTTTCCGCCTGCGCGACCTGCGACGGCTTCTTCTATCGCGGCCAAGAGATCGTGGTGATCGGCGGCGGTAACACAGCCGTTGAAGAAGCGCTGTTCCTGACGAACTTCGCCTCCAAAGTGACTTTGATCCACCGCCGCGACGAGCTGCGCGCCGAAAAGATCCTGCAAGAGCGCTTGCTGAAACACGAAAAGATCGAAACGCTTTGGTTCAATACTCTGGAAGAAGTCGTCGGTACTGACATGCCTCTGGGCGTGACCGGCGTGAAAACCAAAAACGTCAACACAGGCGAGATCACCGAGATCCCTTGCGCCGGTGTTTTCGTCGCCATCGGCCACGCACCAGCGACAGAGCTCGTGAAAGACGTGCTGGAAACCCACAACGGCGGCTACGTGAAGGTCGAAGCGGGCAGCACCCGCTCCTCCATCCCCGGTATTTTCGCAGCCGGAGACCTGACCGACCACGTTTACCGTCAGGCAGTGACGTCTGCGGGTATGGGCTGTATGGCCGCGCTGGATGCCGAGAAATTCCTGGCGGAACAGGAATAAGCGTTCCAACAAATTGATACACCTGCGGTCAGAATTCCACGTTTGACCGCAGGCACGTGATTTCCCCCTTATTTTCACACAAGACTTGGCTCAGAAACGCTTTTATGAGATACGTTCACTCGTGAACAAACAATGAGAGCCGTGTCGTGGCCGAAACTGAGGCACATATCAGCAGCGAAGAAGACCAGCTTTTCCGCCTTTTGCGGCAGCTGGATATCGCCCCTGATGCGCCACAACGCGCGACCGCTGAGGCAGTCGGCCTGTCGCTTGGTCGCCTGAACGCGCTGCTGCGTGACGCCATCGACCAAGGGCTTGTGCGGATCGCCCAACGCCCCGGCTCTGACAAACGCCAGCGCAATTCCTATGCGCTGACCACCAAAGGCGCTGCGGAAAAGAACCGCCTGACGGATCTTTTCCTCGCCCAGAAACTCGCCGACTTTGAGGCCCTGCACGCAGAGCTGACCGGCACGAAAATCGGCCTTGTGCCGCTTAAATCCAGGACGGAACCCATGCAAAACAACCTCGCTCCTATCCCAGAGCTTTATGTGTCCTATGACTCAGCCCAAAAGCTGAAAGTCGAGGCGGCTGACCTAACGAGCCACGACCTGACCCCTCGTCAGATCTGCGATCTGGAGCTGTTGATGAACGGTGGCTTTAACCCGCTCAAAGGCTTCTTGTCGGAAGAAGACTACAACGGCGTCGTGGAAAACATGCGTCTGGCGGATGGTCAGCTCTGGCCAATGCCGATCACGCTGGATGTCTCTGAAGATTTCGCGCAAAGCATCGAGATCGGCCAAGACATCGCTCTGCGCGACCAAGAGGGCGTGATCCTTGCGACCATGACGGTCACCGACCGGTGGGAGCCGAACAAATCTCGCGAAGCCGAGAAGGTTTTCGGCGCAGATGACGATGCGCACCCAGCCGTGAACTACCTGCACAACCAAGCGGGCAAGATCTATCTGGGCGGGCCGATCACCGGCATCCAACAGCCCGTGCATTATGATTTCCGCGGCCGTCGCGACACGCCAAACGAGCTGCGCGCCTATTTCCGCAAGCTCGGCTGGCGCAAAGTCGTGGCCTTCCAAACCCGCAACCCGCTGCACCGCGCGCACCAGGAACTGACCTTCCGCGCCGCCCGCGAAGCACAAGCCAATCTCTTGATCCACCCAGTCGTCGGCATGACCAAACCGGGCGATGTCGATCACTTCACTCGCGTGCGTTGCTATGAAGCGGTGCTGGACAAATACCCGGCGGCCACCACCACCATGTCGCTCTTGAACCTGGCGATGCGCATGGCGGGCCCACGCGAGGCGGTTTGGCACGGTCTCATCCGTAAAAACCACGGCTGCACCCACTTTATCGTCGGTCGCGACCATGCAGGCCCTGGCAAGAATTCCGCAGGCGAAGATTTCTATGGCCCATACGATGCGCAGGATCTGTTCCGCGAACACCAGGACGAAATCGGCATCGAAATGGTCGACTTCAAACACATGGTTTACGTGCAGGAACGCGCGCAATACGAGCCAAATGACGAGATTAAAGACAAGGATGATGTGACTATCCTGAATATCTCGGGCACAGAACTGCGCCGCCGACTGGCAGAGGGTCTTGAGATCCCCGAGTGGTTCTCTTTCCCAGAGGTCGTGAAGGAACTGCGCAAGACCAAGCCACCGCGTTCCAAGCAAGGCTTCACCGTGTTCTTCACCGGTTTCTCGGGCTCTGGCAAATCCACGATTGCCAACGCTTTGATGGTGAAACTGATGGAAATGGGTGGCCGCCCTGTGACCTTGCTGGACGGCGACATCGTGCGGAAAAACCTCAGCTCCGAGCTAGGTTTCTCCAAGGAACACCGTGACCTCAACATCAAGCGCATCGGCTATGTCGCATCCGAGATCACTAAGAACGGCGGCATCGCAATCTGCGCGCCCATCGCGCCGTATGCCTCGACTCGCCGCCATGTGCGCGAAGAGATCGAGCAATTCGGTGCCTTTGTTGAGGTGCACGTGGCGACCAGCATCGAGGAATGCGAACGCCGCGACCGCAAGGGGCTCTATAAGCTCGCACGCGAAGGTAAGATCAAAGAGTTCACCGGCATTTCGGATCCTTACGATGTCCCGGTGAACCCAGAGCTAAGCGTCGAGACAGAGAATGTCGAAGTCGACAACTGCGCTCACCAAGTTCTGCTCAAACTGGAAAGCATGGGGCTGATCAAAGCCTAAAACCACAAAGCGCGGCTCAAAGGGCCGCGCTTTTTCAATTCTAACGGATCCTTTTAAAGGATCCGACGCCGATTTCTTTCAAAGAAATCGTGGCCCCGATCAATGCACCGTCACAGGCGCATAATCATTCTGACGCGCCAGGGCAAAGGCCAGGTTGCGCTCTTTCACAACAGCCAGACGCTCGCCATCCGCCCCATGCACCGCATAGAGCGTCTCGATACCTTCGACTTGCTCTTGCATGTCGGCAGGCAGGTCAGCCACCGCGACCTCGCGCACATACACCATGCGGTCTTCATTCGGGGTTTCAAAATCATATTTGCTGATCATACTGCTCACCCTTTCTTAATGTTGATGGTCTGAACCACGGTTTCCGGCCGCGCCTGCGTCAGGTCGACGTGCAATAGCCCGTTCTCCATGATCGCCTCGCCCACTTCGACACCATCTGCCAAAACGAAAGAACGCTGGAACTGACGCGCAGCGATTCCTCGGTGCAGGAACACGCGATTGGCACCATCATCATGCTGCCGCCCGCGGATTACCAATTGGCGATCCTCCACCGTGATGCTCAGATCTTCCTCGGCAAAACCGGCAACCGCCAGTGTGATGCGGTAAGAGTGATCCGAAGTTTGTTCAATGTTAAAAGGGGGATAGCCGCCATTTTCGGCTTTGGCCGTGCGCTCAACTAGGCGCTCCAGCTGTTCAAATCCCAGCATATGGGGATAGGACCCCAAAGTCAGTTTGCTCATCGTGATGTCCTTACGCGAAGCGACGATCTTAGGTTGCAGGCCCCTCTCAGGCAGCCCTTCCTTCAGAAATATGGGCATCAAAATCGCCAAGTGCAAGGGCTTTGCTAATGCAGCCTAAAGGCGTATCTTGGGGATAAGCCAATAACATGAGCCCCTTATGACCGGACTAGACAAACTGGAGATGAAGACAGACGAGGTTCTGCGCGTCGAGCTCCAGGTTTTCAAACAGGAACACCGCGATCTGGACGAGGCCATCGAGGCCCTGATCGAGCGCGGCACCAGCGATGTTCTGACGATCAAGCGTCTGAAAAAGAAGAAACTGCTTTTGAAAGACAAAATCGCCTATATCGAAGACCGTTTGACCCCAGATATCATTGCCTAGAGGCCGCATCTGAGTATAGTGCGCGCTCCATTGATCACCGGAGGCACAAATGGCCGATATCAAAGTGGGCATCATCATGGGCAGCCAATCAGACTGGCCCACCATGAAAGAAGCAGCAGATGTTCTGGATGAACTCGGCGTGGCCTATGAAACCAAGATCGTCTCGGCCCACCGCACGCCGGATCGCCTTTGGGACTATGGCAAAACCGCCGTGGATCGGGGGATTCAGGTGATTATCGCAGGCGCCGGGGGCGCTGCGCATTTGCCGGGCATGATGGCGTCCAAAACCCGCGTGCCTGTTGTCGGCATTCCGGTGCAGACCAAGGCGCTGTCTGGCGTCGATAGCCTCTATTCGATCCTGCAAATGCCGCGCGGCTTTCCCGTTGCGACCATGGCCATCGGTGCAGCCGGGGCAAAGAATGGCGGCTTGATGGCAGCGGGCATTTTGGCGTTGCAAGACGACGCGCTCGCGGCTCGTCTGGACCAGTGGCGCGCCGATCTGTCGGCCTCTATCGCGGATGAGCCGGAAAAGTGAGCCGCATCGGCTTCATAGGCACGGGTCATATCGCAGCCCCTATGGTGCGGCGGATGGTGGCCTTGGGCCATGAGGTTATCGTCACAACACGCAATACAGAGGTCTCGTCGCGACTTGTCGCCAGCCACGGCGTGAAGGCGCTCGAGCCGCAAGAGGTTCTGGACGCCAGCGAGATCGTATTTATCTGTCTCCGCCCTGCCGTCGCGCCGGACATCTTGTCCCACCTGACTTTCCGCGCCGAGCATCAAATCATTTCGGTGATGGCGGAACATAGCGAGGCCACTCTGCAAAACCTGTGCAGCCCTGCCACTAGCATCACCCGCACGATCCCTTTGGGTTTTGTCGAAAAAGGCGACTGCCCGCTACCTGTTTGGGGCGACGCGGGCCTCGTCACCGCGCTTTTTGGATCCGACAACACGATCCTGCCGATGCCGCAAGAGGACGGGCTCAATGCGATCCTCACAGCTTCGGCCTTCATGGCGAGCCAATTGGACCTTCTGAACACCGTGGCCAACTGGACCAAATCACAGATCGGCGACGCCGACGTCTCTGAGGCCTATATCCGCACGCTCGTTTCGGGCTTCCTCATGGCGATGCCCCGTGATACGGGCAGTCTTGAAGCGGAACGGGATGGGCTGACGCTGCCGGGGTCTCTGAACCGACAGGTGATGGAGGCGCTGCAAGAAGCGGGCACCCACGCGACCCTCACCCGCGCCCTTGATGATGTGTATGAAAGGCTGACCTCAAAATGAGCACCCCCCTTCCGATCGGCAGCACCATTGGCATTCTGGGCGGAGGGCAACTCGGGCGTATGCTCTCGGTCGCAGCATCTCGGCTCGGCTACAAGAGCCACATCTTTGAACCCGGCGCGAACCCGCCTGCGGGTCAGGTCGCGGATCAGGTGACGACGGCGGCCTATGAGGACGAAGCGGCGCTGAAGGCCTTTGCCGATGCGGTCGACGTCATCACCTATGAATTCGAAAATATCCCGACCTCGGCGCTGGATCTCCTCGAGGCCCATCGCCCGATCCGTCCGGGTCGTGAAGCTTTGCGTGTCAGTCAGGACCGCATCACGGAAAAGGATTTCCTGACCGGCCTGGGCCTGAAAACCGCGCCCTACGCACAGATCGATACCGCCGAGGATCTGGCCCAAGCGATGACAGAGATCGGCACCCCCTCGATCCTGAAAACCCGCCGCTTTGGATATGATGGCAAAGGTCAAGTGCGTCTGTCTGAGGACAGCGATCCGGCGGCCGCGATGGAAGAGGTCGCGGGCGCGCCGTCTGTTCTGGAAGGTTTTGTGACCTTCAGCCACGAAGTCTCGGTGATCGCCGCGCGCGGCACCACGGGCGAAGTCGCCTGTTTTGATCCAGGCGAGAATGTCCACGAAGGCGGCATCCTGCGCACCACCACGGTCCCGGCCCGTCTACCCGGCTCCATGCGTATGGATGCTGTATTGATGGCAAGTCAGATCCTGAATGCTCTGGACTACGTCGGCGTGCTGGGTGTCGAGCTCTTCGTCACCAAAGACGGCCTCATCGTCAATGAAATCGCCCCGCGCGTGCACAACTCTGGCCACTGGACCCAGAATGGCTGCGCCGTCGATCAGTTCGAACAACATATCCGCGCTGTGGTCGGCCTGCCTTTGGGTGACGGCAAACGTCACAACGACGTGGTGATGGAGAACCTGATCGGCGAGGACATGGACCGCGTGCCGGACCTGCTGAAAGAGCCGCATGTTGCCGTGCATCTTTACGGCAAAGCGGATGTGAAAGCGGGCCGAAAGATGGGCCACGTGAACCGCGTCACCCCTGCAGGCTAACGCAACAATTCAAAGCGGCGGGGCTAACGAAGGCGCAACTTGCGACGACGGCAGACCCGCCGCACCGCAACCGTTTCGCCCGCTGCTAGGCCAGAAATCTCTGCGCCGCGCCTCCGGCCATATAGGTGATGTTACCCCCGACCAAAGTCGCCTCAATCTGGCGCGTGTCTTTGTTCAGGATCACCAGATCGGCCCGCAACCCCTCGGCCACCTCGCCGCGATCTGTGAGGCCCAAAATCCTCGCAGGCCCCGAACTCACCAAAGCCCAGGCCTGCGCCAGCGACGCCACGCCCTCATCCACCAATCGAAACACCGCCTGCTTCATCGCCGGAAAGTGATAGTCGCTGGCCAAAGCATCACAAAGCCCACCTGCGATCAGCTCCGCCGCCGACAAGCGCCCGGAATGAGACCCACCCCGCACGACATTCGGAGACCCCAGAATAACCGGAGCCCCCACCGCGCGATGCGCCTCAGCGGCCTCTCGGGTGACCGGAAACTCACCGATGCTCGCCCCCATCTCGTGGAAACCCTGCACCTGTTCTGCTGTCTCATTGTCATGTGCACCCAAGCGCACCCCGCGCGCAGAAAGACGTGCGGCGAGCTCAGGCAGCGCGGCAGTGACTGCATCCGATTGCGCATGCAGATCTTTCAATAGGGCAAGGTGGGCCTCGGGACTGCGCCCGCTTTTCAACGCCTGCCCCGTCAAGCGCGGCGGCTTTTTGCCTTTAGCCAAGGCCGCATGGGGCAGGTGATCGTTGAAGACCACATAGGGCACGGTATATTCCGCAACCAATGCTTCAAACTCTTCGTATTGCGTCAAAAGATGCGTCTCAAATCGCAGTTGCACGCGCGTATCTGTCAGTATCTGTGCCGCACGATGCGCCGCCAGAAACCGCGCCGCGAAGTCGGTGCCGCGCATGCCGCCTTCCCAGCTAAAAAACTGCGCCAGAACAGCCGTCCCGATCCCATTGGACGCAAGCTCTGCATCGGTCGAGGCCAGCCCCTGCCCCAGATCCTTCAGCACGCCGCGACGCGGTGCAAGATGACGTTCAAATCCGTCACCGTGAATATCCACAAAGGCCGGACAAATCATATAGCCGCTCAGGTCGACATCACGCGCATCTGTATCGCTCTGCAAGAGACCGTCGCAGATGCCAAGATCGCGCGCCTCAAGGCCATCAGCCCCCAGAACCTTGGCGCCGGTCAGACGAAGTTTCACACTCATGTCGGCCTCTCAACTCTAATCAAGAGCGCCTAATAGCGCCTCGCCCAGTGTTTTGGAATGATCAAACCGTCCGTTGTTTAGAAAGGCTTTGACCTGCGCAATCACCAGCGGATTGTTCATCATGAACGTATGGCTTGTGTGGACGACGATATGATCCGTCATCCCCGCAACCTTGGTCGAACTGACCGAGACCTTACCGTCGTCATCGCCTTCAACCAGCGCTGAATAGACCGGGTTAAGCGAGATATCCCCCGCGATCACGCCCAAAGGAAAGGCAACATCCGGCAGATCTCCGGTCACACCATCGGTGCCCAATTCCAGTCCCGCAGGCCCGTTGATCCACTCAAACATGGCCCAATCGCTGAAGGTGTCCACGATTTCTGACCCGTGGTTGGGCGGGCCAAGCATCACCACATGGCCAAGACTCGCTTCATCGTTCTCGCTCAGCCAGGCCCGCAGAAGAATGCCGCCCATGGAATGGGTGACCACATGGGTTTTCGCGTCACCACATGCAGAAAATGCCTTGGGTAAGGTCGTATTCGCGAGTGTCTTGATCGAGGCAGAGGTGGAGGGATAGGGTTGGTTCACAATCCGGTAACCCTCGGCCTCAAGCGCCAGTTCCATGACCGTAAATGACGCATCCGTCCGCGCCAATCCATGCAAGAGCACGACGCAGTCCTGGGCCATAGCCGCAGCACTTGTGGTCATCCAAAGCAAACTGGCGATAAAAATCCTCATGGTTTTTACTTAAGCAAAAACCACAGGGAATCCAGTGTCAGAGATCCCAGACCACGCGTAACCCTTGATGCGTCGTGGTGCTATCAGGCGAATTCCCTGAGCGGGCCGCGATCCTATACCGGTAGCAATAGCTCTTGTGGCACAGAAAAGAGCCACCCTTTAAGAGTTTATACCCTTTGATCTCGGCCTGCCGCGCTTTGATCTCGCGCTTCATCGAGCGCAGGCGAAACGGTTCTGATGTCCATTCCCAGACATTTCCCGCCATATTGAAAAGCCCATAGCCATTGGGTTCAAACGACCGCGCGGGGGCCGTCGTGCGATAGCCATCTCGCGCTGTGTTCATGTCAGGAAACTGCCCCTGCCAGATATTGCAGGGCGTGAAATCGCTGTCATTGGGATCTTGATCCCCCCACGGAAAGCGCACATCCCCAAGCCCTCCGCGCGCCGCATGTTCCCACTCGGCTTCCGTGGGCAATCGGCCTCCGACCCAGTCGGCATAGGCCTTGGCGTCATTCCAGGATAGCTGCACAACAGGATGGTCCGGCAATGCCGCGTCTTCGGTGCCCGGCCCATTGGGCGTGTTCCAAACAGCGCCCTCGACACGCCGCCACCATTGAACATTCACGACAGCCCGCGTCGCGCCCACGCTCTCGGGCACCTGCGCCCAAAATACATAAGACCACCCAAAACGCTCGGCCTCGGTGACATAGCCGGTGGCCGCGATGAACTCTGCAAACTGCGCATTCGTGACCGTTGTCGCCCCCATCAAAAACGGAGCCAGACGCTGCTGGCGCAGAGGGCTCTCACAATCCAGAGGAATAAAGGCCTCGCGGGTCCCGACCAGAGCCTTACCCCCCGGGATTTTCACCGCATCCTCGGCCACACGTCGCGCGCCTTCGATGGGTACCGAAGGCGCCTCGCTGGGTTCACGTCCAGAGGACGGACAACAAGACATCAGCTGCGCTTAGCCACACTTGCTATAACCGCAGCTCGTGCAGGTCATGCAGCCTTCGACCATGTTGAGACTATAGTCACCACAGCTCGGACAGGCCTTGCCACGGGGCGTTTCGCCCACGGCCACCACTTCTGCCTTTGGGTCCGTCTTCAGCCCCATGCCCTCGCCTTCGATAAAGCCTGTGGCCACCATGTGTTTCTCGATCACGCCCCCGATGGCCGCCAGAATGGACGGAATATATTTCCCTTCCATCCAGGACCCACCACGCGGGTCAAACACAGCCTTGAGTTCCTCGACCACGAAAGACACATCCCCACCACGACGGAACACGGCCGAGATCATCCGCGTCAGCGCCAGCGTCCAGGCGTAATGCTCCATGTTCTTGGAGTTGATGAAGATCTCAAACGGCCGACGATGCCCGCCCATGACCACATCATTGATGGTCAGATAGATCGCGTGCTCGCTATCGTGCCACTTGAGCTTATAGGTCGCGCCCTCAAGGCTTTGCGGACGTTCCAGCGGCTCGGACATATAGATGACTTCGCCCGTGTCGGCGACGTGATCGGCGGGGCTTTCGCCCGGTGCCTTGTCTTCGCTTTCGCTGACGGTCAGGACCGATCCGGTGATGTCATTTGGACGGTAGGTTGTACAGCCCTTACAGCCCGTATCCCAGGCCTGCATATAGACGTCTTTGAAGGCATCAAAGCTGATGTCCTCTGGGCAATTGATGGTCTTGGAAATGGATGAATCGATCCATTTCTGTGCCGCCGCCTGCATGCGCACATGGGCCTCGGGCGCCAGCGTCTGAGCGTTCACGAAATAGCTCGGCAGTTCCTTATCGCCAAACTTGTCGCGCCAGAGTTTCACCGCGTAGTCCACGACCTCCTCTTCGGTCCGGGACCCGTCCTTTTGCAGCACTTTTCGTGTGTAGGCATAGGCAAAGACCGGCTCTATGCCCGAGCTAACGTTGCCCGCGTAAAGGCTGATCGTGCCCGTCGGCGCGATTGAGGTCAGCAGCGCGTTGCGAATACCATGCTCTGCGATCTCGGCCTTCAGGCCCTCGTCCAGATGCTGCACCAAACCGCCGTTGACGTACTTGTCCTTGTCGAAAAGCGGGAAAGCCCCCTTCTCTTTCGCCAGATCCACAGAGGCTTTGTAGGACGCGTGGGCAATCGCCTTCATCCAAGCCTCGGTCTGCGCGGCGGCCTCTTCGGTGCCGTACTCCAGCCCCAGCATCAGCAGAGCATCCGCAAGGCCGGTCACACCCAGACCAATCCGCCGCTTGGCCTGCGCTTCCTGAGCCTGCGCATCCAGCGGGAATTTTGAGGCATCGACCACGTTGTCCATCATCCGCACAGCAGTCGTCACCAGCTCTGTCAGAGCGGTCTCACACAGATGCGCCCCTTCCTCGAACGGGTAATAGACCAACCGCGCGAGGTTAATTGACCCCAACAAACACGCGCCATAGGGCGGCAGAGGTTGCTCGCCACAAGGGTTCGTCGCCGCAATCGTCTCGCAATAGTTCAGGTTGTTGGCCTGATTGATACGGTCGATAAAGATCACGCCCGGCTCGGCCTGATCATAGGTGTTCTGCATGATCTTATTCCACAGATCGCGCGCATTGACGGTTTGATACACCTTGCCGCCGAACTTCAGCTCCCATGGGCCGTCGGCTTTCACCGCTTCCATAAAGGCATCCGTCACCAGCACCGACATATTGAACATGCGCAGGCGTGCGGGATCTGATTTCGCCGTAATGAACTGCTCCACGTCGGGATGGTCACAGCGCATCGTCGCCATCATCGCACCGCGACGGCTACCCGCCGACATAATCGTGCGGCACATGGCGTCCCAGACATCCATGAACGACAAAGGCCCAGAGGCATCCGCCGCCACGCCTTTCACATCCGCGCCGCGCGGCCGAATGGTCGAGAAATCATAGCCAATGCCGCCGCCCTGCTGCATCGTGAGGGCTGCTTCTTTCAGCATATCGAAAATACCCGACATGCTATCTGGCACCGTGCCCATAACGAAACAGTTAAACAGCGTCACTTGCCGAGCAGTGCCAGCCCCCGCTGTGATGCGACCCGCTGGCAAATATTTGAAATCCTCCAAAGCGGCATAGAACTTGTCTTCCCAGGCGCTTGGATCCTTTTCCACCTTCGCCAGATCGCGCGCAATCCGACGCCAGCTGTCCTCAACCGTCTGATCAATCGGCGTGCCGTCCGCTTCTTTAAAGCGATATTTCATATCCCAAATGCTCTCGGCGATAGGGGCGGCAAAACGGCTCATCAGCGATATCCTTGTATAGAGGCAGGGTTAAATATTACCCCGGCAACAGCGATTTTGATAGGTTATCCAGCGTAGAGAGAGTCGCGGGGCTACGCAACCACAAACATACTACATATTGTGCAATAACCCAACAGCAATACCATATAAAGCAAACTTATATACGATTGCCGATTTGACCTTCGCGGCCTTTGCGTTAATTTGTCGTGGAAGAATCTGTGGACATCCTGTGACTAAATTCGTGAATCTCGTCAAGCTCTCGGTCGGCACCGATTCCGTTGACTCGCTCGCCGTCTGGCAGACCATGCGCGCCGCTGAGCGCCCCGACAGCCTGCCCCGCCACGTCACCCGCATGTGGCCCAAGCGCGAGGCAGAGGTACTCAACGGCGGCTCAATCTATTGGGTCATAAAGGGCTCCATCCAAGCCCGCCAAAAGATCCTGCGGTTTGACGAGGTCATCGGATCAGACGGCATCCGCCGCTGCGCCATCGTGCTGGATCCCGAACTCATCCGCACGCAATCCACCCTCAAACGCCCCTTCCAAGGCTGGCGCTACCTCAAGCCCGAGGACTCCCCCATGGATCTCCCGAAAGGGCGCGATCAGGAAGAACCACTACCTGCCGAACTCGCCAGCGCTTTGGTTGAAATCGGGATCCTCTGATCTTTCTCTTGCCGGAAATATCCCGGGGTGACTGGGAGGGATTGCCTGCAATCCCGCAAACAGGGGCAAAGCCCGAAGCTCTATAATTTCGCCAGCGAGGAGTCGTAGCTTTGCATTGAACGTGGCTAACAGTACGCCAACTGCAAACACGCTCCAGACGCTGCCGATCCCATTGGAAAGTCAGCTTTCCCAGCAATTGTTCGGACTGATGTCGCCCCGATGCGAACCATCCAAATCAATCATTCATCGAGAACTTTTTACACGTCGCGAAAATCTGATATTCACGGAGGTCTTTGCGATACATTGGGTCGTTCTCAATCAGGGTCACGATGTGATCTCTATCGTTGGCCTTAACGATCCATATGCCACCCTGTGGGTCAGAAGACTCACTTTCGGCAAGTGATGCACCATCGACAAAAATGTCGCTCTGGCCGGTCAGATATGCCACATGATCCGAAAAGAGCTGCTTTCGAACTTCCAACATCTGAGGTTGATCTTTGAAGATGACGATCCAGTGGTTCATTAGAATTTTCTTTTCGTCTTAAAAGTTACGCCAAATCCGAAGAAAGCGTTCGAGTTCGCAAAGCGGGACTAACTCTTGGGGGGCGGCGTCGCGCCTTTTCCACCAATTTTGAGTGCGGCTTCCATACCGCCAAAGCTCTCGATCAGGCGATCTTGGCCGGCGAATGCTTCGACTTCGACGACCTCGGGCACGACATGTTCGCGCAGAGTTTTGGCAAGCATTGCGCATACATCAGGCCTGTCTTGCGCAACATTCACCGTCTCTTCTGGGTCATTTTCCAGATCGAATAATTCCGGGTCAAACCCTGCGTACTCGATATACTTCCATTTGCCTTTTCGAAGCATATAGCTGCCGGAAACGGCGCCAATCGCGTGATACTGAGAAATGACTTCACGCTCTAAATCCGCCGGCTCAGACGCGATGTCCTGCAACGGGCGACCTGGTCTATCTCCGTCCCATTCAAGGCCAAAATACCGTGGAATTGTCTCGGCTATATCAAGCAAAGACACAGGCGTGTCACATGTGCCTTTTGGAATGCCGTCGACGGACGCGATAAGCGGGATGCCGACCGCCTCTCGGTACATGTTGGACTTGCCCCACAGGCCGCGTGCCCCGGTGTTGTCCCCGTGATCCGACGCATAGATCACATCTGCCTCCAAGCCACTTTCAGACAGCGCCGTCAGAACGCGACCGATGTTGTGATCGAGCCATTCGCACAGGCCCCAGTAGGCAGCAATCGCGTCTTTGCGCTCTTCTGGCGATTTGAACAGCTCTTCGCTGTCCTGAAAGGCGTTCTGCTTTTCGATCCAGGGGTGGCGCACATATCCATCTCTTGGAAGGAGCTTCGGCTCTGGGAGATCCATTTCTCGATATCGAGAGAAAAACGGCTCTGGGCAAACCAGAGGGAAATGCGGTGCCACCAGCCCAACATAGAGGCACCAATCATGATCGCCTTCTTCTTGTGACTTTTCTTGGAACCATTGCTCTGTCCGGGCGACGACCGCTTCGTCATAGCGCGTGTAGCTGCTTTCGCCTGGGCCGATATAGTCGCCAAGCATCCGGCCTTCTGGGCTGATGCGATGTTCTTCGCGGCGCACGGACGCAAACACCATGCCAACGCCATCTTTGACCATCATAGGAATATGTATTTTGTCAAAACCCACGGGGTCAGACGGGTCGCGATAATGGAGTTTGCCTATGGATTCGACCTGTACACCACCGCGCTGCAGAACATGACCCCAACTGTCAGGCGTGCCCAGATACGGCATGGAGTTGTCCCAATAGCCGGTCTGATGGACGTGTTTACCCGTCGCAAAGGCCGCGCGTGTAGGAACGCAGATAGGGGATGGCGTATAGGCGTCGGTAAAGACCGTCCCTTTCTTTGCCAATGCATCAAGGTTCGGCGTCCGCACAAACGGGTGTCCAACGCAGCCCATAGCGTCAATGCGATGCTCATCCGAGAGAATGACCACTAGCCCTTTGCTCATGCGTCGATCTCCTCTTTTGCGATTTTGTGAAGCATTGTCGCCAAGACCTGCGGAGCTTCGACCATCGCGTCGTGCTTTGCCGCAATTTCTTGGGTCTGCCATCCAGGTTGCGCTTTCACCCGTTGATATTCGTTTTGAAACGGCGAAGGCGAATTGCGGGAACACACAATATAATGGCGCCTTTCCACCTCGGATTGGCGACCTGACAGCGTGACACCAAAACGGAAACTACCGATAGGATGCGGTGTGCACATCGATTTCAGCCATTCTTTTTTGACAGGATCGTCCGTCCAAGCATCAAACAGGTCTGGTTCTACGAGGAAGTTACCGTTTGCAGCTTCCGCCTCAAACGCGGCCATGCGTTCTGGGTTTGCATCCGCAAAAATCGACTTCCCGCTCACTTCTGGGGCGAAGGCGTCAAGGTAAACGAGGCTCTTGATTTTCTCTGGCACTTTGGAGGCCACGCCAGTCACAATCAGGCCCCCATAGGAATGCCCGACCAGAACGATGTTATCCAATTCACGCCATTTAATGACAGCCAGGATATCCTCGACATGGCTGTCAGGCGTGATGTCTGGATGCGCAAGATGGCTGAGCTCTCCGAGGCCCGAAAGTGTCGGGGCATGTGTTTCATGCCCTAACTCTCTCAGCGCTTTTTCGGTATCCTTCCAACACCAGCCACCATGCCAGGCGCCATGCACGAATAGGAATGTTTCACTCATGCCGAGACCTTTCTATTTGAGCCAAGTGTGATCCAAGCCATCAATCCGATCAGGCCGACGCAGGCTGTTCCCCAAATTTCGACATCTGGTGCAACAAGCGCGATCGAAAGGACCAGGATCGCAGCACGTTCAAGCCGTCCCAGGTCGCGTCTGTAGTAGCCGGTCGTCGCTGTGGTCAGCGTGAACACCGCCATACCAAGCTTGAACATTGCGAGTGCGAACAGAGGCCACGAGAACTCTACCTGACCAATCAGCAATTGCGGATTGAAGAAGAACGCATAGGGGATGACGAAGGCGACAAAACACAGTCTGAGGGCCGTGACACCCGTCTGGAACGGATGCGATCCTGCGATCGGCGCGGCGGCATAAGCTGCCAAGGCGACTGGAGGCGTTACGGGCGACAAGACGCCGAAGTACAGAACGAACAGGTGTACTGCCAAAACAGGCGTGTCCGTCCCCGCCAATTGCGTCAGGAAGATACCCATGATCGTGATGATCGTGGCATAGGCCGGAAGCGTTGGCATCCCCATCGACAGCACCAGAGACGCAATCATCGTCAGCAACAAGGCGACCACCACACTGTCTTGCACCAGCAAGGCAAGGTCAGTCCCGATCTTTGGGCCAAGACCCGTGCCTTCGACTACGCCGATGAACACACCAAGGCCAGCAACGATCACAAGCAGCTGCGCCACTGCGACGCCGCCTTCGCGCATTTTCTCGAACACGACGCTTGGCTTGCTTCTGAACTC
Organism: Cognatishimia activa; assembly: GCF_017798205.1. NCBI lineage: Bacteria > Pseudomonadati > Pseudomonadota > Alphaproteobacteria > Rhodobacterales > Paracoccaceae > Cognatishimia > Cognatishimia activa. Next base: position 636,342 of record NZ_CP060010.1, read on the forward strand.
TTTGTTCAGCAGGCCGAACAAAAGCGTCATCGCCACCGCCCAGAACCCAGCACGGTTCACCGAGTAACCCGCGGATAGACAGTAGATGATTGCAGCCAAAGGAGCAAAGAATGCCAGGGATTTAATCCAGTCGCTGCGTGTTAGTCGTGTGTCTGTTTCTAAAGGAAGAGGTTCAATACCGCGCTTGCGGGCTTGCAGTTCCACAGCAAGGAACAGGCTTGCAAAATAAAACAGCGCCGGAATGAGCACCGCAATCGCCACTTGGCTGTAGGGAACTTGTGCTTGCTCTGCCAGATAGAATGCCGCGGCGCCCATAACAGGCGGTGTGATTTGCCCACCTGTTGATGCAGCGGCCTCGATGCCTCCGGAAAAGCGTGGTGAAAAGCCCCGCGACTTGATCAACGGGATCGTAAAGGTCCCCGTGCCAACCACATTGGCGGCCGCGGACCCAGAGAAAGTGCCAAACATCGCAGAGGACACGATCGCAGCATGCGCCGGACCGCCGCGAAATCTTCGCGTTGTGGCGATGGCAATTTTCAGGATGGCTTCGGCTGCACCGGTTGCCTGAATGATCACCCCGAACAGAATAAAGATGAAAACGTTGTTGATCATGATCGACAGCGCAAAGCCCATCGCACCCGTGGTCTCTAGCCAGAAATTCATGGCCATCAGCTCCCAGGTTTTGGGCGATGTTGGATAAAACACACCCTCGGGCGCACCGAATTTCATGTAGATCACCGCAATGATCACAAAGCCGAACATCAGCCAGCCCGCCAAACGCCTGACCATTTCAGCAATGACCGCAACGCCGCAGAACGCACCAATGACATCAAGGGGTTCAGGCAAGAACAAGATATCAGATCCAAGGCTCAGCTTGCGACCCAAAATCCAAAGCGAAAACAGAAGCAGAGCGATCAGGACCGCATTAAAGGCCTTTGCGGCGATTTCACGTTCTCTGGTGTCTGTCCGCCAGGGTTCAACAGTAAGAATACTGATAATCCCAGCCACACCGACGAAGAACGGACGAATGAATGCAGGATCCAGCAGAGTGCGGTTGAACCCGCGCAGCTGGCCTCGCCACCACCCGATGAAATCATTCCAAGCGCCGTCGCCACGTCGCTCCCAACCTAAAGCTTTGTAGGTGTCGTTGTCGGACAGAAATGGGAACAAAGGCGATGGCATGTAGATAATAACAAAGGCCAAAGCAAGAGAAAGGACTGCGACGACATACGCGCCGGTCCGGCTTAATTTCATAGGTGTCATAAGTGGCTTTCCGGCATAAGCGCCCACCCGCAAAGCACGGGTGGGCTAGGCGTGTTTATTGACCTGGAAGTGCCACACCGCGCTCGGTGTAGTACTTTGCTGCACCAGGATGGATCTGATTGATCATGCCAAAGGTGGCGTCTTCGATCTTAAAGTCGCCGACGAATGGTGCAATTTCAGCCAGATCACTTTGGGTTTCCCAAAATGCTTTGACCAGGTTGTAAGCAACGTCATCGCTCATGTTGGCATTTGCCGTCAGACCCGCGAATTCCGTGATGACATTCACCGCTTCACTGTTCGCTTGGCCGTCACCCCAAGTTCCCGGCTCGATTGTCGTGGTGGTCCGACCAGGGAATTTCATTTGCTTTTGGAAGTCTTCGTTGGCCATCATTTCGTCTGTATAGCCGACAAAGGTCACATCACGCCCAGATGACAGCTCTGTCCATGCTGCACAGCCCGGCGCACAAAGTTGGAACAGAACATCCACGGAGCCATCCTGCAAAAGAGCAGTAGAACCCGGCCAGTCGACATGGACCAACTCATAGTCATCACCAGCAACAAGGCCAGTCGCGGCCTCAATCAAACCACCATTGATGCGCACAAGAGCTGCACCTTTGGGGCCAAGAAACACGCGCTTGCCTTCGATGTCCGCCAGCGTTTTGATGCTGGAGTCATAAGTGCCGAAGGTGAACATGTCGCCTTTGTAAGTAAGCAAAGGACGCAGTTCAGCCGCGAGTTCAGCGTGATTTTCGACATTGCCATACATTGCAATGCCCTTGTTCAAGAAGAACGCCAAAGCCGGTGCATAGAGTGAAAGATCAGCCTCGCCTTTTGCGTTGTTCACCTGGCTGCGGACACCGGGAAAACCCGTGGCAACCTCAACATCATATCCATGGCGCTGCTTCAAAACATTCGCCAAGTGTGTGGTGACAATATACGCCGTCGCACCGGGCGCACTCACCTGCGCACGAATAAGCTCATCAGCAGATGCACCGCCAGCAACAACGGCCGCAATGGTCGCGGCCTTAAAGAAGTGTTTCATAATTTCCTCCCTGATCGACCGGTTCACTTGGTCGTCGAATCTTATTTACGGTATTTTTGTTGCCATGGCAACTAATTGATTTCACCGCAGCGAGCTGATATATGTTTCGGCATGACTAACGAGCTTTCTGCCCCCGACCTCGACACTCAAATGGACCTTGAAAAGCTGTTGCATTATCGGGTGCAAAGGCTTGCCTCCAAAATGGAACTCATAACGTCGCGCAAAGTGCTCGCGGGGTCAGGTGTTCATATCGGCGAATGGCGGTTGATTTGTTTGCTGAGAGAGCACGGGCAAACAAACCACAAAACAATAAGCCGCAAGCTCTCTCTTGATCCGGGGCGCACGAGCAAGCTTCTCAAGGCCGCAGAAATGAAAGACATGATCGTAAGAACAAGCGATCCCAACGATGGCCGCGCCTCGCTTTTTGCGCTCACTTCCGTGGGCAAAGATTTGCACGAACAGCTTTGGCCTAAGGCGGTTGAAGTTGCAGACGGATTTCACAATGAATTCGCAACGCCGGAGTTGCGAAGCCTGAATTCCATGCTTGATAAAGCGATCGAATACGCAAATTCGCGGATATTCGGGGATTGAAACAAGACAAAAATGATCCCCAAAGGATCCGCTGAGCCAATTGGCGTTTCTAGCAACGGTCTTAGGCATCAGTCATCAAATCGGCTCTCTACCCCAAGACACCGCGCCATTGAAGCGTGAAGCAATGACAACTCCACAAATTAATTGCAAACGACCGTATCCGAGTTGCCTCATTCGGACTTGCATACGCCGCAATATTCCCAACGGTCGGTTCCGAGCCGACTGTTGTTTAGCAAACAGCGCATGGGCAAAGCCCCTAAGCCCCCATCCCAATATGCGCCAGATAGGCGGCGGCCACATCCTTGGGATGTGAAATCACCCCCATATGCCCCACGCCCGCCAAGGTCTGTCTTTTCGCACCCGCAATCTTTTCCGCCAGAGAATCCTGAATGGGCCTCACAATTGGGTGGCTCTCGGCCCCATCCATTAATAGCGTCGGCACCGAAATCTCTGGTACACGAGTCAAAACATTTGCGCTGTCTTCAATCAAAGCCTCATTTGCCCCGACCACCAGAGGCATTCCTGCAGCCATCATCTTGCGCATCTCCTCCGGCAGCATCTCCCAAGGCAAGCCCCCGCCCCAATCCTGCACAAACCGCTTGGCCGCGCCCTCATAGTCCTGCGCGGCCATGAGATCATCCAGCTCTGCCATTTCAGAAAACCGCGCCGCATAAACCTCTGGGTCAAACTCTCGTGCGGCGGCAAAGAAGACTGGTTCATAAAGCGACAGGCTCAGCACCTTTTCGGGACGTTCAACAGCAAGGCGCAGAGCGACATAGGCTCCGAAGCTATGCCCAAAGAGATGCATCGGAGTCTCAATCGTCTCAGCCGCCCAAGCCACCGCCAGTTCAGCAGCCTCTTCCGGTCGCGTAGGTTGCGGGCTTTTGCCATGCCCGGGCAGGTCCATGGCCTGCATCGTCACATAGGGATCACAGGCCATCGCGACCCCGCCCCAAGACCCGGAGTGGGCCAGAGAGCAATGCAGCGCAAAGACAGGGACCGGGCCGTCTCCGAAGGTCCGGACAAAGGGCGTTGTCATGTGAGGAAACCTTTAGAGTTTGCCTGACAGATGCAGATCGAGATCCTCAAGGCGATCCTGCCCCCAGAAGCGCGCGCCATCATCCACCACATAAAACGGCGCGCCAAAGGCACCTGCGTTCACGGCATCCTCAAGGTTCTGCGCATAGGTTTCCGCGCCTTCCAGAAGGCCGCTTTCTGCCAAAGCAGGATCAAAACCCGCCGCCGCCAGGCATTCGCGGATCACATCATCCTCGGCGATGTTCTTTTCCTCAGCCCAAACCGCGCGGGTGAAGGCATGGGTCAGCGCGCCAAGGTCGCCTCCGCCCGCATTTTGCGCTGCGATCAGAGCATAAGAGGACGGCGCCATATTGGTCGGCCAATGCGCGGGCTTGAGGTTAAAGGTCATACCCAGCTTTCTAGCCTGACGCGGCAGTTCCTGCGCACGGTATTCCTGCCGCGAGATATGGCGATCCTTGGGAGGCTGTCCTCCGGTGCGGGCAAATTGCTGCAGAATATCGACGGGTTTGTACGTAATCGTCGCCCCGTGTTTGGCGGCAATTTCCTCAAGCCGTGTCCCGGCAAGATAGGTATAGGGCGAGATCGTCGCGAAATAGTAGTCGATATGTGGCATTTGACCCTCCTGTTAGCGCAGTCACCTTTGCCAAAAGCTAACCACATGTTAAGGCGTGCGCAACGTCACGAATCTGTCATCCGACCTCGGGGAACTGCCTCTATGCCCACCACCATGGAACCCAAACTCATCACCGGAAATGCGAACCAGCCTTTGGCCAAATCCATCGCGCGCCGCATGTCCATTCATCGCAATTTGGGACTGGTGGACGCGCGGGTCGAACGGTTCAACGACGGCGAGATCTTCGTTGAAGTCTTCGAGAACGTCCGCGGCGAGGATATGTTCATCATTCAGCCGACATCCAACCCGGCCAATGACAATCTGATGGAGCTCTTAATCATGTCCGACGCGCTGCGCCGGTCATCGGCCAAGCGCATCACCGCAGTAATACCTTACTTTGGCTACGCCCGTCAGGACCGTCGTGCCAAGGCGCGGACACCGATCTCGGCGAAACTGGTGGCCAATATGCTGGTCGAAGCCGGTGTGGAGCGGGTTCTGACCATGGACCTACATGCTGCGCAGATTCAGGGTTTCTTCGATATTCCGGTGGACAACCTCTATGCCTCACCTGTTTTTGCTTTGGACATCATGCATCAATTCAAGGGCAATATGGACGACATCATGATCGTCTCCCCTGACGTGGGCGGCGTGGCGCGCGCACGTGAGCTGGCGAAGCGGATCAACGCGCCGCTGTCGATCGTCGACAAACGTCGCGAAAAGCCCGGCGAGATTGCGGAAATGACCGTGATCGGTGATGTGACCGGCAAGAAGTGTATCATCGTGGACGACATCTGCGACACGGCAGGCACATTGTGCAAAGCGGCTGAAGTTATTCTGGAGCACGGCGCAACCGAAGTGCATGCCTATATCACGCACGGCGTTCTGTCCGGGCCAGCTGTCGACCGCGTCACCAAATCCGTGATGAAAAGCCTCGTGATCACGGACACCATCCAGCCAACCGAGCCTGTCAAAGCCTGCAGCAATATCCGCGTTCTGCCGACCGCGCCGATCTTTGCGCATGCGATCCTGAACATCTGGAATGGCGCATCGGTCAGCTCTTTGTTTGAAACAGAGACGCTTGAGGCCTCTTACGAAGGGCTTTTCACCTAAAGCCTTTCACGGGGGGCTCTGCCCCCCACGGAAATCTGTGATTTCCGCCCCCCGGATATTTCTGGCAAGAGAAAAAAGCGGGCGTTAGACGTCCCAGTTGTCCTCGTCTTCGACCTCGCCAAAGGCGATCCAACTCATGCGGACGCGGGCGACTTGTGTGTCCTGCCAGGTCTTGAAGACCAGATCGAAGCCCGTTTCATCGACACTATCCGCTGTTAGGTCCGCGCGCAGGTTCGCGCCATTGCTGACGTCCCAGAGTGACAAGGACACATGGACCGCAGGTGTGCTAAGGTAATTTTCGCTGAATTTCACGCGCTTGCGCCGTTCGCGTGGACCAGAACTGACCCACATGTCGCCGCCGGTGTCATAGTCGGAAAACAGCTGCTCTTCGCCCTGGTCTATGCCTAAGGTCTTGCCTCGAAGTTTTTTCATGTTCGTCCCCACAAACTAGGGGAGATTTAGCCTGTTTTTCATACCCGTGTAAATAGAAACGGGCCCCGTGAATGCTCACGAGGCCCGCTCTTGAAATTTAGCAAAATCAGATGCTTAGAGCCGCTTTCAGCGCTTCCATGTCCGCGAGGTTTTTGGCCGCCGCGTCTTTGGTTTCTGCAGAGGCGCTTTCCGCCGCTGCTGCTGCTGTTGCGATCAGACCGTCGATCAGCTCGGCTGTGACATCGCCAGTTGGGATGGCTTGCTCGGCCAGAACGGACGTGCCTTCTGCGTTGATTTCCGCAAAACCACCGGTCACAGCATAGGACTGAGTTCCGCCCTCTGCCTCTACGCTCAGGATGCCTGGGCGCAGGGTGGTGATGGTTGGTGCGTGATCAGGCATCGCGGTCATGTCACCATCTGCACCTGGGATCTGCACGGCAGAGGCTTGCAGGGATGCAAGCGCGCGTTCCGGGCTGACCAGATCAAATTGCATGGTGTTTGCCATTGAGGCCTCCTTTCAGAGAGGCTCTGCACACGGGGCGCAGAGCCGGATCTCTTGATTAAGCAGCTTCCGCAGCCATTTTTTCGGCTTTCGCGATCACTTCGTCGATGCCGCCAACCATGTAGAAGGCGCCTTCTGGCAGGTGATCGTATTCGCCGGCAACAACCGCTTTGAAAGACGCGATAGTGTCTTCCAGAGGAACCTGAACACCGTCGGAACCGGTGAAGACCTTCGCAACGTCGAACGGCTGAGACAAGAAACGCTGGATCTTACGCGCACGCGCAACGGTCAGCTTGTCTTCCTCAGACAGTTCGTCCATGCCGAGGATCGCGATGATGTCTTGCAGGGATTTGTAACGCTGCAGGATACCTTGAACCTCGAAGGCCACGTTGTAGTGCTCTTCGCCCACAACGGCTGGGTCCATCAGACGGCTGGAACTGTCCAGTGGGTCAACCGCAGGGTAGATGCCCAGCTCGGAGATCGCACGGTTAAGAACCGTGGTCGCATCCAAGTGCGCAAAGGTGGTTGCTGGTGCAGGGTCGGTCAAGTCGTCCGCTGGAACGTAAACCGCTTGGATCGAAGTGATCGAACCGTTCTTGGTGGAGGTAATCCGTTCCTGCATCGCACCCATGTCGGTTGCGAGGGTTGGCTGGTAGCCCACCGCGGAAGGAATACGACCCAGAAGCGCAGACACCTCGGAGCCCGCTTGGGTAAAGCGGAAGATGTTGTCGACGAAGAACAGAACGTCGGTACCGGATTGGTCACGGAACTGTTCCGCCAGGGTCAGACCTGTCAGAGCAACACGTGCACGCGCACCTGGAGGCTCGTTCATCTGGCCGTAAACCAGCGCAACCTGAGATTCCTCGAGGTTGTCAGGCTTAATAACGTTGGATTCGATCATCTCGTGGTACAGGTCGTTACCTTCACGTGTACGCTCGCCCACACCCGCGAATACGGAGAAGCCAGAGTGCACTTTCGCGATGTTGTTGATCAGTTCCATGATGAGAACGGTTTTACCAACACCCGCACCACCGAAGAGGCCAATTTTACCACCCTTCGCGTAAGGCGCGAGAAGGTCGATAACTTTAATGCCGGTCACGAGGATCTCAGACGCGGTGGACTGCTCTTCGAAAGCAGGCGCCGGCTGGTGGATCGCGCGGGATTCGGTTGCGTTGATTGGCGCACCTTCGTCCACAGGCTCGCCAACAACGTTCAGAATACGACCCAGGGTCGCGTTACCAACTGGAACGGTGATTGGGCCGCCGGTGTCGGTGACCTCTGCGCCGCGGACAAGACCTTCGGTCGCGTCCATCGCGATGCAGCGAACAGTGTTTTCGCCCAGGTGCTGGGATACTTCCAGAACCAGGTTCTTTCCATTGTTGTCTGTGTTCAGAGCGTTCAGGATTTCCGGCAGGGAATCTTCGAACTGAACGTCGACAACGGCGCCGATGACCTGTGTCACCTTACCTTTTGCATTTGCCATGTTACGTCTCCGGTTCTTAGAGCGCTTCAGCGCCCGAGATAATTTCAATAAGCTCGTTGGTGATCACAGCCTGACGCGAGCGGTTGAACTCGATGGTCAGCTTGTCGATCATGTCGCCAGCGTTGCGGGTCGCGTTGTCCATTGCGGACATCCGAGCACCCTGCTCTGACGCGCCATTTTCCAGCAGAGCCGCAAAGATCTGTGTTGCGACGCCGCGCGGCAGCAAGTCGGCCAGAATGGCTTCTTCGCTTGGCTCGTAGTCATACAGAGTGCTTGCGCCTTCATCCTCTGCCGCCTCAAAGGCCGCAGGAATGATTTGCTGAGCGGTTGGGATCTGAGAAACGACGTTCACGAACTTCGCGTAGAAGATCGTCGCAACGTCGAACTCGCCGCCGTCAAAGCGTGCCAGAATGTCCCGCGCGATGTCCTGCGCGTTGTCATAGCCGACGTTTTTGACTTCGGTCAGGTCCACATGGCCAACAAAGCTGTCGCCCAGATCGCGTTTGATTGCGTCACGGCCTTTTTTGCCAACGGTCAGAACCTTGACGGTCTTGCCCGCAGCAGTCAGCTCTTCGGCTTTCGCACGCGCCAGTTTGGCGATGTTTGAGTTAAAGCCGCCGCAGAGGCCACGTTCTGCCGTCATCACCACCAGAAGGTGGGTTTGATCAGAACCGGTGCCCGAAAGCAGCTTTGGTGCAGAGTCGGAACCGCCAACAGAGGCCGCGAGACCACCCAGAACGGCGTTGAACCGTTCTGTGTAGGGACGCGACGCCTCGGCAGCTTCCTGCGCGCGGCGAAGTTTCGCCGCGGCAACCATCTGCATGGCTTTTGTGATCTTCCGCGTGTTTTTCACGCTGTCGATCCGGTTTTTAAGGTCCTTCAGACTAGGCATGGTCTGAACTCCTTATGCGAAGTCTGCGGCGAATTCGTCGAGCGCTGCTTTGATCTTGTCTGCGGCGTCGCCTTTGATTTTCTGATCTTCTTCAGTGATCCACGCGAGCAGGTCAGCATGCTTGCCACGCAGGTGCGCCAGCAGGCCTTGCTCGTAACGGCCAACGTCTTTCACGTCGACAGTGTCGAGGTAACCGTTGGTACCTGCGAAAATCAGGCAGACGATTTCAGAGTTGGTCAGTGGCGAGTACTGAGGCTGTTTCATCAGCTCGGTCAGACGCGCACCACGGTTCAGCAGCTGCTGAGTTGCGGCGTCAAGGTCAGAACCAAACTGAGCAAAGGCTGCCATCTCACGATACTGAGCGAGGGACAGTTTAACTGGACCTGCAACAGAAGACATCGCTTTGGTTTGTGCCGAGGAACCAACACGGGAAACCGACAGACCGGTGTTCACCGCTGGGCGGATACCTTGGTAGAAGAGTTCGGTTTCCAAGAAGATCTGACCGTCGGTGATCGAGATCACGTTGGTTGGAATAAACGCGGAAACGTCACCACCTTGGGTTTCGATGACTGGCAGCGCGGTCAGAGAGCCTGCGCCGAAGTCTTCGTTCAGCTTCGCGGAGCGCTCCAGCAGACGGGAGTGCAGATAGAAAACGTCACCAGGATACGCTTCACGGCCCGGTGGGCGACGCAGCAGCAGGGACATCTGACGATACGCAACCGCTTGTTTGGACAGGTCATCATAGATGATCAGAGCGTGCTTGCCGTTGTCACGGAAGTATTCCGCCATCGCAGTCGCCGCGTAAGGTGCGAGGAACTGCATTGGTGCAGGGTCAGATGCGGTCGCTGCCACAACGATCGAGTATTCAATCGCGCCGGACTCTTCCAGCTTCTTCACCAGCTGCGCAACAGTGGAGCGCTTTTGGCCAACCGCAACATAGACGCAGAACAGCTTCTTGCTGTCGTCGTCGCCGGCTGCGTCGTTGTAGGATTTCTGGTTCAGGATGGTGTCCAGAGCAATCGCGGTTTTACCGGTCTGACGGTCACCAATGATAAGTTCACGCTGGCCACGGCCGATTGGGATCATCGCGTCAACGGATTTCAGGCCGGTCGCCATTGGCTCGTGCACAGATTTCCGTGGGATAATGCCAGGCGCTTTAACGTCTGCAACGTTACGTGCTTTGGCGTCGATTGGGCCCTTGCCGTCCAGCGGGTTGCCCAGACCGTCGACAACGCGACCCAGCAGCTCTGGGCCAACTGGAACGTCAACGATGGAGTTGGTGCGCTTTACAGTGTCACCTTCTTTAATGTCGCGGTCGGAACCAAAGATAACAACACCAACGTTGTCGCTTTCCAGGTTCAGAGCCATCCCCATGATACCACCAGGGAATTCGACCATCTCACCCGCCTGAACATTGTCCAGACCATAAACGCGGGCGATACCGTCACCGACGGAAAGCACACGGCCAACCTCGGCAACTTCGGCTTCCTGACCAAAGTTCTTGATCTGGTCTTTCAGGATTGCCGAGATTTCGGCTGCTTGGATACCCATTATCCGACCTCTTTCATTGCATTCTGAAGGGAATTGAGCTTGGAGCGGATCGACGTGTCGATCATCTTCGAGCCCACCTTAACGACGAGACCGCCGATGAGAGATTCATCAACGGTCGCATTAATTTTGACATCCTTGCCAACGCGCTCTTTGAGCGTCTTGGCCAGTTTGTCAGATTGAGTCTTCGTCAGAGCCTTGGCCGAGGTGACATCTGCGGTCACTTCGCCTTTGTCCTCTGCCACCAGATCACGCAGGCGCGCAACCAGCTGAGGCAGAACGAACAGACGACGGTTCTCCGCCATCAAGCTCAGGGTGTTGGTGAGCACATCGTCCAAGCCCATTTTCGCAGCAACCGCTGCAATGGCCTTGCCCTGTACGTCACGGGAATACACCGGGGAATTGATCAACTCGCGCAGGTCTGCGCTGTCTTCCAGGGCTGCGCTCAAGGCATCAATGCCTTTTTCGAGCTTAGCAACACCTTTGGACTCTTTTGCGATCTCGAAAACCGCAGTGGCATAGCGCGCGGCGATGCCTTGTGAAATCGAAGCTGGTTCGGACACGTCCACCCTTCCGATATTTGGCCTCGGTATACCGCTGTATGCAGCCTCCGAGGACGTTAGTCGTTCCGACGCAAATCAGAACGTTGAAATCTTGGCGGGGTGTATCAGAGGAGTCCTAAGCTCGCAATATTGTTTCGCTTCTGCAGCGAACGAGAAAAACACTAAGTTTTTAAGGCGTTGACGCAGGTGCGACCCTTTGACTGATTTTTGTTAAGAAAATTTCGCACAAAAATCGGGTCAAAAGGCGATTCTCTCGGCGAAATTTTCCGATTTGGATCGCGTTTGTTTGCGCTCACCTGCACTTTGATCGGATCGCCGCAACTTCTGGCTTGGGCGCCAAGATCTCGAGCGGCTTGCGCACCGCTTCGGCCACGCCGCCGCTGGGCGCTTTCATGCGTTTGCTCGCCTCAACCATCAAAACACCACCGGCCAGAACCGGCGACAAAGCTTGTCCGGTGTTTTCCCAAACACGGCTGGTCTTACGCCAGAACCTCTTGTGGCTCGGCGGCTGATACAGCGTCGTGCGATGACGTTCCGGTGTAAACCCGTGACGCTTCAGCTGCGCCTCAAGCTGGCTGGTGGAATAGGGCCGCCCATATCCAAAGGGCGTGCGATCGGACCGCGACCAAAGCCCAGAGCGATGCGGCACAATAAAGAGCGCACGACCGCCGGGCCCCAAAGCGCGGAACGCTTCCTCCAACAATTCACTCGGGCTTTCGCTGTTCTCGAGTCCATGCATCATGACAAGCCGGTCGATCCGCCCCGTATCAATCGGCCACTCAGTTTCTTCACACAGCACCGAGACATTCGGGATCCCCGCGGGCCAGGGCATCACACCCTGAGGCGCCGGCATCAAGCCGATCACACGACGCGCCTCGGGCAAATACGGACGCAGCAAAGGCACCGCGAACCCAAAGCCCACGACGGTCTGCCCTTTGGCGGTCGGCCAGAGTTTCAGAACTTCGTCCCGCACAGCCTTTTGGGCCGCGCGCCCGAGGGTGCTTCGATAGTAGAAATTCCGCAGATCTTTCACATCAAGATGCATTGCACCAAAGCGCCCAATCTGAATAACTGGCTTCAACATAATGGGTTTCCGCGATGTGTGAACCGGTGAAACCCAAGAATTCCAAAAGAAGAGATCGCCATGCCGCTGGAAATCGTAACGCTGCCCACGTTGACCGGGTCGATGAACAACTACAATTTCCTGATCCATGACACCGACACAGGCCAAACCGCGCTTGTGGACGCCCCCGAAGACGATGGCATCTCGGCCGAGTTGAAACGCCGCGGCTGGGGTCTGGACGTGATCCTTCTGACCCACCATCATTGGGACCATATCGACGGGGCGGCGGCTCTTTCCTCTGAGTTTGACGCGAAGATCATAGGCGCCGCCCAAGACGCGCATCGCTTGCCACCCCTCGCGCAAGAGGTCAGCACGGGCGAGTCCTTCGAGCTTTTTGGCCGCGAGGTTCAGGTGATCGACGTTCCCGGCCACACGGTCGGACATGTTGCGTTTTATATGCCCAGCGAAAACGCCCTGTTTTCGGGTGACAGCCTTATGGCACTCGGATGTGGGCGATTGTTCGAAGGCACTCCGGCCCAGATGTACGACACACTGACCACATTGTCTGCCCTGCCCGCAGACACGGTCATCTATTCCGGCCATGAATATACCGCAGACAATGCAGACTTCGCGATGTCCATTGAGCCCGGCAATGAGGCGCTCCAGAATCGTGTCGCCGCCGTCAAACAGGCCCGAGCGGCAAACAATCCCACCGTGCCCTCGCTATTATCAGACGAACTGGCAACAAACCCCTTCCTGCGCAGCACCAGCCCCGAAGTGCAGGCCACCGTCGGTCTGTCGGGCGCAGATCCAGACGCTGTCTTCGCCGAAGTGCGAAAAAGAAAAGACAATTTCTGAGCAATTCTTTAACCCTGCGGTTGTTGCCTTTCCGCAAAACCTCTGTCAGCCTTATATATAAGACAATAACGTCGGCACCCTGCCCCGGCTGCCGCCAATTGAGTGCAACCTAGAGCAAGCGCGTTTTTGGCCATTTTGTCGCCTAGCACACGCGCCTCACGCAAAATGTGAGCACTAAATTCCAGAAAAGCCTTGAAGCCGGGCCTAGATCGACCAAACTTTAAGAGTATCGGGTTTAAACTTTGCGTGGCCGTTGCCCAATGACCCACGCGGCCCAAAGCACCTAGCGGAAGGAGTTCGAGCAGTGCCTTCATTTTCGACCACTTTGGAAAAGGCGATCCATGCAGCGCTGGCGCAAGCCAATGAGCGCAAGCACGAGTTTGCCACCCTGGAACACCTTCTCTTCGCCCTTCTGGACGAACCGGACGCCCTGCGAGTGATGCAGGCCTGCAGCGTCGATGTCACCGAACTGCGCCAAACGCTGATCGAGTTCATCGATGAGGATCTGTCCAACCTTGTGACCGACATCGAAGGATCCGAGGCCGTGCCAACCGCCGCCTTCCAGCGAGTCATCCAACGCGCCGCGATCCACGTGCAATCCTCAGGCCGCACCGAGGTCACCGGCGCCAACGTTCTGGTCGCGATCTTTGCCGAGCGCGAAAGCAACGCAGCCTACTTCCTGCAGGAACAGGATATGACCCGCTATGACGCGGTGAACTATATCGCCCATGGCGTGGCCAAGGATCCGGCCTTCGGCGAAAGCCGCCCAATCACCGGCTCTGATGAAGAGGACGAGGATGAGGGGCTGCAAACCTCGCACAAATCCGAGCCCGACAAAAAAGAGAGCGCGCTGGAAAAATACTGCGTCGATCTCAACGCGAAATCCCGCAAGGGCGACGTGGATCCTCTGATCGGCCGCGACCACGAGGTCGAACGCTGCATCCAAGTCCTTTGCCGCCGCCGCAAAAACAACCCGCTTCTGGTCGGTGATCCAGGCGTGGGCAAAACCGCCATCGCCGAGGGCCTCGCCCATCGCATCGTGAATGGCGAAACACCCGAGGTTCTCGCCTCCACCACCATCTTCTCGCTCGACATGGGCGCACTTTTGGCGGGCACCCGTTATCGCGG